>NZ_JBXAOB010000046.1:0-578 GCF_058802345.1 Pseudomonas sp. GW822-FHT02D10 | reverse complement strand
GACCACCCGTTGGAGTTCGAGTACGACCAGCAAGATCGGCTGATCACCGAACACCAGGGCTGGGGCACTTTGCGCTATGGCTATGACGCCTGCGGTCAGCTCACTCATCTGCGTCTGCCGGACAACAGCAAACTCGATTACCACCACGCCAAGGGCGGCGCGCTGACCGCCATCGACCTCAACGGCGCACGACTCACCAGCCATCAGTTCGAATTCGGCCGCGAACGACAGCGCCAGCAAGGCCTGCTGCTCAGCGAATACGCCTACGACGAGCAGGGCCGTCTGCAAGCCCACGCCGTCAGCCAACAGCAAAAAAACCTGTACCGCCGCGACTATGCCTACAGCGCCAACGGCAATCTCGATCACATCGCCGACACCCGTCACGGCCAACGAAACTATCACTACGACCCGCTGAACCGCCTGACCCGCGTCCGCCACACCCGCGACAACTCACCGGAAACCTTCGCCCACGACCCGGCGGGCAACCTGATCATGCAGGACCGCCCCGGCCCGACGAAAATCCACGGCAACCGCCTGTTGCTGCAAGGCGACCGCCATTACGACTACGACGCCTTCGG
>NZ_JBXAOB010000045.1:0-611 GCF_058802345.1 Pseudomonas sp. GW822-FHT02D10 | reverse complement strand
TAATGCTGTTCACTTAAGCGGAGCAGCCTTACGGTCTACTGGAAAACGGGTCTTTGAAATCTTTACCGTCCTTGGCCTTGATGGCCTTGGACGGTGATCCAGAAACATCCCTCCGACACCTGCTCTCAACTCTGCCAATCGCCTTCCCGTCGCCGAAATAGGATTGGCCGCGGCCATCACAATCAACTGCACCGCAATGTACTGGCACGCTGGCTTGAAGCGAATGTCCGACGGTGCCCGGCCAAACGCCACCGCCGCCTGACTGGCCTCCCGGCGGATCACGTTGTAAGCCAGTAGCAGCCCCCACACCTCTTGGTAAACCAAGTCGATCTTCTTGCTGCGCAGGGTCACTGCGTTCTGCTGCATCGAACTTTTGATATCCCTGAAGCCCAATTCGATCTCCCATCGTTCCTGGTAAAGCTTGGCGACGGCCTTGGTGCTGTAGGTCCCGACAGGCAATGAGGTCATGACCGTCTTCAGCCTTCCCTGAACTTCATAGCTGACTTCGCGCACTTCCCAATGGAGGGGTAGATTCGGGTTTCGCTTTCTCGCCTGCGGTGACACTTTCATGCGCAACAGACGGTCGTGCTTGCCGTAACGAGCGATCTCCT
>NZ_JBXAOB010000044.1:0-617 GCF_058802345.1 Pseudomonas sp. GW822-FHT02D10 | reverse complement strand
GCGGCGAAATCGGGCAGGGTTTTGCCGTCGGCCAGCACGCTCCACAGGGTTTCGATGTCGGCCTGGCTGGTGGTTTCGTCGAGGGACAGACCCAGACGCTCACCATCGACGACCCGCAGGTTGATGCGCTGGGCGCGGGCCTTGTCGTGCAGGGCAGCGGTGTTGGCGCCAGTGGCCAGGGTCAGGGTGTCGAAGAAGTTTGCTTGCTCAACGTTCAGGCCCAGTGCGCTCAAGCCTTTGGCGAGGATCGCGGTCAGGTGATGAATGCGGTTGGCGATCTGCTTCAAGCCTTTAGGGCCGTGATACACGGCGTACATGCTGGCGATGTTGGCCAGCAGTACCTGGGCGGTGCAGATGTTGCTGGTGGCTTTCTCGCGGCGGATATGTTGCTCGCGGGTCTGCATGGCCAGGCGCAGCGCCGGCTTGCCGAAACGGTCCACCGAGACACCGACCAGACGGCCCGGCATGTCGCGCTTGAACGCATCCTTGGTGGAGAAGTAAGCCGCGTGCGGGCCACCGAAGCCCAGCGGCACGCCGAAGCGTTGCGCACTGCCGATGGCGACATCGGCGCCGAACTCGCCCGGCGGGGTCAGCACGGTCAGGGCCAGCAGGTCAGC
>NZ_JBXAOB010000043.1:0-643 GCF_058802345.1 Pseudomonas sp. GW822-FHT02D10 | reverse complement strand
TCTCGGCGTACACCCTCGATCAGCTACCGGGTAAGACCGTGAAGATGACGATCAGGTTGGCGGACGAAGAACGGCCCGGCTGGGGAGATACCTGGGTCAAGGTACCCAATGGCTGGAAACGCTGCATGGGCAAAGGTTTTGAAGATCAACGAGCTTACTGCAATGGAAACTACACGGATTTCAGCACCTTCAAAATGCCGGATGGCCGCATCTGCACCATTTACCCAGGCTGCACCGAATAAGGAAATGACGACATGACGCTAATGGATGAAGAACTGAGCTCAGCCTTGAGCAGTCGCGTGCTTGCATGCCCCGTGCAAGGTAAGTGGACCAGCTTTCAGTTGGTCGACGAACTTGGCTCGGGTGAACCCTATGACGGATTAGCCTATGAAGTAACCGATTCAGAAGGGCAAAAGTACACTGGTCGGTTGGATGCCACAGGCAACGGCAAGGTGGATAACCACTTTGCCGGGCCGATAGCGCTCATCCTTGATCAAAAGTATCAAGGGGCAGAAGAACTATATAAAGACCTACAAACAAGACCGCATTACCCGCTCAAGATCACCGAACTCCAGGTCCGCGCCGAGCAAACCCGCTACCGGAACAAAAACGCCACCCGCACTAAAGACAACCCCGCACAAGC
>NZ_JBXAOB010000042.1:0-644 GCF_058802345.1 Pseudomonas sp. GW822-FHT02D10 | reverse complement strand
AAAAAAGTCGCGGCCCGAGGCGTCGCCGCGGGTCTGAAAAAAGGTCGGATGCAGCTGCGTTGGAATGGTCGCAAGAACACCACGCTGAAAAAACACGAACCTCACGTCGACGCCCCGACTCAGGCGAAAAACCCCAACGGCGACAGCGCCGATTCGGCAGATAAAACCGCGACCCACAACTGCCCGGTGTCGATGGTTACCGGCGAAGAACTGCTGACTCTGATCGACGGTTCGCTGGACGGAATTTTGCCGTTCGACTTCACCCGGCTCTATCGCACCAGTGCGGCGGAGATCGATTGCGGCCTCGGTTTCGGTTGGAGTCATAGCCTCGCCCATCGACTGGAAATCGACGGCGACAATGTCATCTGGATCGACCACGAAAATCGTCGCACCTCTTTTCCATTACCGAACGTCGAGCGCCCGGCGATTCACAACAGCCTGTCGCGGGCGGCGATTTATCTGGGCGATGAACCCGAGGAACTGATCCTCGCCCAGGCTGGCGAAGACGTGCGTTTCTATCACTTTCATAACGGTCGGCTGACGACGATCAGTGACGGTTACGGCAACCGACTGCGCATCACCCGCGACCGTCAGGAACGCATCAAGCGCCTCGACAACGGCGCCGGTCGCGCCTTGCTGTTGCG
>NZ_JBXAOB010000041.1:0-686 GCF_058802345.1 Pseudomonas sp. GW822-FHT02D10 | reverse complement strand
ACTTCTCCGACCTGAGCACCTTCACCCAAAACATCCCCGTCGAGTGGGTGGCGTCAGCGCTGGATCTTTCCACGCAGGCCACTATCCGGCGGCGTAGGTTGCCTGCCGATCAAGTGCTCTGGCTGGTGCTCGGCATGGCGTTGTTTCGCGACGAGCCTGTCCATGAAGTAGCGAGGCGCCTGAACATCTGTGCCCAAGGATTGGCGACTGACCACTTGCTGGCTAGAAGCGGCGTCACTGAAGCTCGCAAGCGCCTTGGCGCCGACCCGGTTGAATGGTTGTTCCGTAAAACCGGCACCCAGTGGGCCAGTGAGCGGTATGACAATGACACCTGGCAAGGTCTTCAGGTGTTTGCCGTGGATGGCGCTCTCCTGCGTACCCCGGATACGCCCGAGTTACGGGATCACTTCGGCTCCGGAAATACCTCCACCGACCGCCAGACACCGTTTCCTATGTTGCGCCTTGTGGCGTTAATGAATGTGCGCTCGCACCTGATTCTGGATGCTCAACTAAGCCCTTACCGGCGCAGCGAGATGCGTTTGGCCGACGAGTTTCTGCAGCAGGTTCCCGACCATTCGGTGACGCTGTTCGACAAAGGATTCTGGGGGGCTGATCTGCTGTTGAGCCTGAACAATGCTGGCGTCAACCGTCACTGGCTGATCCCGGCGCGCAATGGGTTGGTCAGC
>NZ_JBXAOB010000039.1:0-721 GCF_058802345.1 Pseudomonas sp. GW822-FHT02D10 | reverse complement strand
GGCGATGACGATTTCATCTCCAGTGTGGCGCAGTGTCCGGACAGCGGCATTCTGGAAATCGAGAGCAAGTTCGAATCGGTCTACGACATTCCGCTGGGCAACATTCAGGTCGAGGTGATTCCGGCGGCGGGTGGACCGAGCACACCGGTTGATCTCAATGAATACGGCAAGGGGCAGTTCAAGGGAGAGGTCGGAAAGTTCTATCAGGTGCGGGTTCACGGCGCTGTCACGCCGACGCAACTCGATGAGCTGTGTGGCGCTTATGACGGGTTGACCGTTCAGCTGGAAACCTGGTTGCGTGAGGAGTGGAAAGGCTTCAAGCCGCAGTGGTCGCAGCAGTCGGCGTCGGCATCGCTGCTGGCGGTAGGCAACGGTTTGCTCGCCGGCAGTTGGGCGGCTATCGAAGGCGTCTGGGACAGCATTGGCCTGATTGGCGAGATCCTCAAAGACCCGACGAAGTTTTCCGAAAGGCTCGGCAGCAGTGCCGATGCCCTGGCCGCTCTGGCGCAAAAATCGCCGGTAATGATGGAAAAAGCCCTATTGCTGGCCAGTGACGAAGCGGCGCTGTGTTTGCTGTTGCGTACCGCGAGCCTGTGGCTGGAGGCGTTGCCGCCGAGCCAGATTGCCGGAAGCACGGCAGAGACGGTTTCGAAGCTGGTGGTCGAGCTGGTGATCGATCTGCTGATCGGCATCGTGCTGAGCTTTTTCGGGGTGGGCATTG
>NZ_JBXAOB010000038.1:0-842 GCF_058802345.1 Pseudomonas sp. GW822-FHT02D10 | reverse complement strand
ATTAACCTTCGTCAACGTACCGCTCGGCCTCTCGGTGTTTGTCGCGGGGATCACCAACTGGACGGGAGAACCCTACGAACACCACGGCACCTTGCGCCATTTCATGCCGGTGGAGTTCGGTCGTAACGCACAGTCTTCGATCCTCTGGGAGCCCGGCTGCGACACCATCGCCCAGCATGCCGCGTGCAGCGTGGCGCTCCAGCAACAAAACGGCCTGCCGGATCGGCCGGCGTTACCGACGCAAGTATTCAATGCCGACAACCACTCGATGACCGGTGGGTACATTCCGGCATGCTGGGCCACCCTGCGGCGTTGGCAAGAAGCCCAGGAGTCCAGGCGTTCGTTGGTGACCGAGCGGGAGTTTGAATGGATAGAGAGCGCACTGATACGAATCACCCAGCAGTTGCGTGACAAGTGCCGTGATTTACTGGCGCGTCCCGATGCGTATGTACGAGCCCACGAACAGGCGATAGGTGCAATCAATCGTGAGATCGACAAGGTAAAAACAACCCGCGCTCGGCTGGCCACTCTGCGTTATACGACTGTTAGAGAGAAGGATGTTTATGGACTGCTCCCAGAACAACCTGAACGGCTGGCCGACAACCTGCCCCGCTGGCAGGCACACCCGGAGAACCAGGTCGTTGAACAGCTGGCCATGGCGCCATCGAGCGACAGTGTCTACGCACCGATAGCTTCGATCTACGGTCATACCATTGGCGCACCGTATACGCTTGATATCGATTCGATTATCTGACTGAGACAACAATGGACGTCAGGACAACCGGGTGAGGATTCTCGGGCCAACGTGATTGGGTATTGAACAGTAAAAGATCGCAGCCTGC
>NZ_JBXAOB010000037.1:0-922 GCF_058802345.1 Pseudomonas sp. GW822-FHT02D10 | reverse complement strand
CATGCTCATGTGTCGACGGATCGGGTGCTTAAGGCCCATAAAGGGAAAAGACCTTGAAAGGGCTGGCCCTTACGGCGCCTCACTTTTTTACAAGCGCCTAAAAAAGTAAGCAAAAAACGCTCGCCCCGAGCGTACGGCCCCTCGCTTAGGTTCGGCGTTCCCTCACCCCGGCATTCATCAGGGGGCATCGCCTACGGTCTGCTTCGCGACGACCTCCTCTCGATGTGTCCGGCTGCGCCGTACGGCGCTGCGCGCCCACCCCCTGATGAACACCTCCACTCGGCCTCCCGAGGGGGCGGGTGGATCAAGATCAAAAGCAACAGCACGGCGGCCTACCGGCCGGCCTGAGTGGTTGGGGCGTGCGAATTGATGTGGCGGACACTTAACCTGTAGGCGCAAGGCTCGCCCGCAATGGCGTCCGCAATTTCAACGCCGGTTATCTGAAAGAATTGTCTGTAACCGCTAATCCTGATTTCTGAAGGAAAATTCTCTAAAAAATCAGGGCAAATCTGATTTTCCCGCCTCCCAATCAATACCCCGTATCGCTCATGCAGAATCGCCCGCCCTCATTCTGCTTCGAGACATCGGATGTTCGAACCTGCCCATCAAACGCGCTTCACGTTGACCCTCAATAGCCTCCTGAAGGGCCAGTGCTGATGGACCGCGTTGCCCGGATCGAGCAGGAACTCGACAGCTTCAAAGACACCCTCCGCCTCTATCGCGAACAACTCAACCACTGGTTCAGCAAAGCCGCCGACAAGGTCAGTCACGCTGCGGATATGCCGTCGCTGATGGGTATGGAGCGGCTGATCAAATTCGGCAGCACGACCACAGCGGTGAGTACCGGCGATGACGATTTCATCTCCAGTGTGGCGCAGTGTCCGGACAGCGGCATTCTGGAAATCGAGAGCAAGTTCGAATC
>NZ_JBXAOB010000036.1:0-1373 GCF_058802345.1 Pseudomonas sp. GW822-FHT02D10 | reverse complement strand
GGGACTGTCATAAATTTTGTGTTCGGGCATAACATGTTGCAGAGGTGCATGTATGCCGACCAAGAAAAAACCGGCCCGTGAGGTCACGCGAGACCTTCCAGCAATTCCAAAAGAGCTGATCGATCAGTTCGTCAATGGCCCAATGAGCGCCGAAGCGATTCAGGACGCCTCGATGGCGTTCAAAAAGGCGCTGATCGAGCGAGCCCTTGGCGCCGAGCTGGGGCACCACCTTGGCTATCCTCAGGGCGCGGAGCGCCCTGAGGAGTCGAGCAACCAGCGCAACGGCAAAAGCGGCAAGACCGTGCTGACTGATGATGGTCCGCTTCGTCTGGACATTCCCAGAGACCGCGACGGCAGCTTTGCTCCGATCCTGATCCCCAAGCACGAGCGCCGCTTCACGGGCTTCGACGACAAGATCATTGCCATGTATGCCCGTGGAATGACCGTTCGCGAGATCCGAGCATTTCTCTCGGAGCAGTACGGAACTGACGTCTCCCATGACTTCATCAGCTCGGTCACCGATGCTGTCCTGGAAGAAGTCAGTGCCTGGCAGCAACGCCCACTTGAACCGATGTACCCCGTCATCTTCTTCGATGCTCTGCGGGTCAAAATTCGTGACGAAGGACTGGTTCGCAACAAGGCAATCTACTTGGCCTTGGGCGTATTGCCGGACGGCACACGAGATATTTTGGGCATTTGGATCGAGACCACTGAAGGTGCCAAGTTCTGGATGAAAGTTTTCAACGACCTCAAGACCCGTGGCGTCGAAGATGTATTGATCGCTGTAACTGACGGCCTTAAGGGGATGCCAGAAGCCCTGAACGCGGTGTTCCCTGAGACGACATTGCAGACCTGCATCGTCCATTTGATCCGCAATAGCCTTGATTACGCGGCCTGGGACAAGCGTCGCGAGCTGGCCAAAGCGCTCAAGCCGATCTATCAGGCACTCAACGCTGAAGCCGCCGAGCAAGCTCTAGACGCATTCGAAGCTGGCCCTTGGGGCAAGCAATATCCAACGGTGGTAGCGGCTTGGAAACGTGCTTGGGATCGAGTCATCCCGTTTTTCGTTTTCCCGCCTGCGATACGAAAAGTGATCTACACAACCAACGCCATCGAGAGCATCAATGCCCAATTGCGTAAGATCATCAAGACAAGAGGTCACTTCCCGACCGATGATGCGGCCACGAAGTTGATCTGGTTGGGACTACGCAATATCACCGCCAACTGGGGTAGTGCGGCCCATGATTGGAAAAGCGCCATGAATCAATTTGCGATCCTGTACGGGGATCGATTCATCAGGCCGACCTGGTGAAATAAAGGCCTGCCTAACGGCAGGCCGTTACCGGCCCGCACACAAAAAATCTGACAGTCCC
>NZ_JBXAOB010000035.1:0-1393 GCF_058802345.1 Pseudomonas sp. GW822-FHT02D10 | reverse complement strand
CCTTAAGCACCCGATCCGTCGACACATGAGCATGCGCAGCCTTTCCCTCCAGCCACTCCTTGGACTTGGCGATTTTGGGTCCGCGTATGCTTTTGGCAACCTGTTTGGGTTTGATATTCCTGGCCAGCGCCAGCAGGCGCTCTGCCAGTGTTTCTGAGGTTGATTGAAGTGATAGGTGATCCGAGGGCAACGCGATCTGCATGCCCTCATAACCACTGCGCACTTGCACTGCCAAGTGAAAAGTCGACGCCTCCCATCCCTCTGGCTGCGTCTCGCGATGAGCCTGTTCCACACTACGTTTGAGAACGGCCAAAACGTTGTAGGCCAACACCGCCGAGGCAAAGCCCAACAAGGCCGCCCGGGGAGAACCGAGGCTTTCGATTTCACTGTCCAGTACCGATTCAAGACGCTGGAACATCCCTTCGATACTCCAGCGACGACGGTATAAATCGGCGATCTGCTCAGCACTGATCGTGTCGGGCAAGTTGCTCCAGAACCACATTACGCAGTCGCCTGATTCGGTAGGCGTTTGCAGGTTCAGTTCGACTCGCCGCCAGCGGTAGCCGCCTTTGAGTTCGATAATTTGTTCGCGCACTGTTCCGGCTTCAACGGGCACCGATTCTTGCCAGTCGCTTTCCTGAATCAGTCTTGGGTGTTTGCTTGGCTGGCGAATAATGAACGAAGCGCTCACTTCTTCGCAGGCCTGCATGACTGGCAGTGTGCAATAAAGCCGATCGGCCATCCACAGCTGCCCCTCACTGGCACGTGCCAACAACGGCAGCACGCTGACGCGCTCACTCGCGTAGGCATCCTCGCAAGGCTGCAAGTCGACGATCTGATCCAGGTCAGGATCGTAGACCACCACTGAAAACCCTGGCCGAGCCGCACCTCGTTCACGCCGCAAAGCCCCCAAACGTTTTTCGGTAGCAGGCAAGTGGTTGCCGTCAACGACGCGCAATTGCCAGCCGGGCAAAATGGCTGAAAATCCCAACTCTTCTATCGTCGGAGCCAAGCGCTCTGCGCTGCCGGTGACCAAGGCCCGCAGCAACGCGGGTTCTGTGCGGCTGACCTTGTCATAGAGCGCCGCCAGGGTAACCGGTAGATCATCCATCTGGCGTGCAGCGGCATGCAAGGAAGGCCGCAAGCCCAATGAGACAAGGGACATAAGCTCAACGATGGTCGAAAACAAAAGCTCACGCGGGTACTGGCGTTGACGATGCTCTTCGAACACCTGATCAACCCACTCAGCGGGAATGGCGTGCTCCAGTGCCAACTTGACCATGACACTGGCCGGTGCCTTTTTTTCAAACCGCGCTAGAACCTCTGCCCACATCGCTTTAGTCACCTTGACTGGAGTTTTGGGGGATTTTAAACGAAGACCTTGAAAGGGCTG
>NZ_JBXAOB010000034.1:0-1517 GCF_058802345.1 Pseudomonas sp. GW822-FHT02D10 | reverse complement strand
CGACTGCGCATCACCCGCGACCGTCAGGAACGCATCAAGCGCCTCGACAACGGCGCCGGTCGCGCCTTGCTGTTGCGCTACGACCGCCAGCACCTGATCGCCATCGACTATCAGGTGTTTCGCCCGGCCGACAACCTTGATGAAGCGTGGCAGACCGAGCAAACGCTGGTCGCCTATCGCTATGACGAACGCGATCAACTGATCGAAGCGACCAACGCCGCCGGCGAAAACGAGCGCTACGACTACGACGATCAGCACGTGATTTTGCAGCGGCAACTGGCCGGTGGCGCGAGCTTCTTCTGGGAGTGGGAAAGGTCCGGTAAGGCTGCCCGATGCATTCGGCACTGGGCGTCGTTTTCGCAGATGGACGCGCGGTATGTCTGGGATGACCAGGGCAGTGTCACCGTCCTGAATATCGATGGCAGCGAAGAGGTTTACGTCCATGACGATCGGGCGCGGCTGGTGCGTAAGGTCGAGCTGGATGGAGGCGAACATCTCAAGGCTTACGATGACAACGGTCGGTTGATTGCCGAGCAGGATCCGCTGGGGGCTGTCACTGAATACCGTTACGACGAAGTCGGACGGCTTGTCGCGCTGATTCCGCCGGAAGACGAACCGACAGCCTACGAGTACCGCAACGGTTTCCTGCATGCGCGGTATCGCGGCAAGGCCGTGTGGACATATCAGCGCAATGCTCAGGGTGACATCACCGAAGCGACCGATCCCGACGGGCATGTCACTCACTACAGCCACGATGCCAAGGGTCAGCTCGTTGCCATTCGCTACCCGGACAACAGCCGCCACGTTTTCAACTGGAACAACCTCGGGCAACTGATCGAAGAGCAACTGCCAGACGGCGGCCGGCGCCGGTTTTCCTACGATGTTTTGGGTCGGCAGATTACCCGCCAGGACGAACACGCTGCCGTCACTCACTACCAATGGGATGCCGTCGGACGACTGATTCAGACAACGCTTCCCACAGGTGCCAACCGCGCCTTCAGCTTCAACGCCTACGGAAAAATCACCGCCGAACGCGATGAACTGGGCCGTGTCACGCGCTACGAATACGCCGATGACTTGCACCTGGTCAGCCACCGGATCAATGCCGACGGCACGCAACTGCGTTATCGCTACGACAATCCGCAGCTGTTGCTGACAGAAATCGAGAACGAGTCCGGCGAAAAGTATCAGCTGGACTACACGCCCAGCGGGCTGATCCGACAGGAAACCGGCTTCGACGGCCGCCGCACCGCCTACGCCTACGACCTCAACGGCCATCTGCTGGAGAAAACCGAATTCGGTGACGACGGCTCAACGTTGATCACCGCTTACCAGCGCGATGCGGCAGGGCGGTTGCTGGTCAAGACCCTGCCCGATGGCGTCAACGTCGAGTATCGCTACGACCGCCTCGGCCGACTGGTCAGCGTCGATGACGGTCACGACCACCCGTTGGAGTTCGAGTACGACCAGCAAGATCGGCTGATCACCGAACACCAGGGCTGGGGCACTTTGCGCTA
>NZ_JBXAOB010000033.1:0-2118 GCF_058802345.1 Pseudomonas sp. GW822-FHT02D10 | reverse complement strand
TGCCCGTTCTACTACCAACTCGACCACCTCGGTACACCGCAGGAACTGACGGATTACGGTGGCGAAATCGTCTGGTCAGCGACCTACAACGCCTACGGAAAACTCGCCAGCCTGAAGCACTTCGGCGAAGAACAGCTTGAGCAGCCGTTGCGCTTTCAGGGGCAGTACTTCGACGTTGAAAGCGGCCTGCATTACAACCGGCATCGCTACTACAATCCGGACATTGGCCGCTACCTGACGCCCGACCCGATCAAGTTGGCGGGCGGGATCAACGGCTACCAGTACACCCCGAATCCAACGGAGTGGGTGGATCCGTTGGGATTGAACAGCTGCCCGGGCGGGGGCGGGTGCAAGCAGACGTTTGGAGTGGAAGACCCGCCGGGGAAGACGCGGGTTGATGAGGGTGAACCGAACGTTCCAAAGCCGAAAGGGAAGCCTCAAGACTTTGGAAGTGAGGAAAAGCTTAAAAAACATTACGAAAAACACGGCGCGGAGTTCGGCGCGCTGAGCAAAGAGGAGTATTCGCTTATAGCTCACGATGTTGTGAATCAGGGAACTCGCGTTGATTACAAGTATCAGGGAGAGATACGTGCGGGTTACTTACAGCTAATGGGTAATAGTCGTAGAGGTGAAGCGAAATTTGCTTTTGTTGGCACAAACAACAATAAGGAAATTACGACTTTGCATACAAAAAGCGGGAAGGATTTCTGGAGAACTATAAACGGTGATGCACACGACAAGGTGGTGAGGCCCTCGTATGAGTAAAGCAGAGCGTGCTTTGGTAATCGCGATAAGTAAGGCAGTTGAGGAAGAGGTTGTACTACTCGTTAACGGTACTCTCGTTAAGTGTTTTATGAGTTATTGCCCCGGAAATTTTGAGGTGGGAGGAAGCTATAACGTTGAGATGGACATGGTCCTTCCTGATGACGACTTTATTGTGATGGCTGAAGAAAAAGAGTCCCTGGTTGAAATGTGCGGTGAGGGCTTTTCGTATTTTCTCTATGGATTTTTGGATGGGGGTGTCTTCAGGTCATTCATTGAATTTTCGGATCAGGATATTCACTACGAATACCCTTCGTTCAATGAGAAATTTGTAAGGATTAAAGTAGATCGGATTGATGTGGCTTTCTGCAGTTAACGCAGACGGATTTATTTGCCTACGACCGCTTCGCGCTCGATTGCGGGCAAGCCACGCTCCCACGGGGTTGTGCGTTTTCTATGGGAGCATGGCTGCCCCGCGATAGCGGTCGGTCAGGCGGTGAAGTTTCTGGGCAAACTCGTCGGAGATTTCCCGCAGGTTGTGGCGGTGTGCATGAACTGGTGCGTGATGGGCTTCATCAATAGTCTTTGGGCTGTCACTGCAAATTCAGTGACAGGGTGTGGAAGCCTTTCTATCGTTAGGCGCACAAAGCGCCACCAGTTCGGCGTTTTTTTATCGTCTGAGTTTTATGGTGGCTGTGCGCGGGGCGCTTTCGAGCGCGCCGGGTGCCTAACGTCCCGGTCTTCCACACCTGCGTACAGCCGCCACCTATTGCGTGGAAGTGATGTCTGGCGGCTTCAATCCATACGTTAGGAATCAGAACAATGAACACCTACAACCCCGATCCACCCTACGTTCCCCCAACGTCCCATCCCTCCAACCGCTACATGGCCCTCACCAGCAACTGCTGTGACATGCCGACTCTGTTCGTCGATACCCACGCACCGCTCGATATCTTGCTGGATGCGGCCGGTTATCGCATTCGTGCCGTAACGCAGGTGCTGGAGAACCTGGCGATGCGGGGCGAGATTGCCAGTGATTCGGTGATTTTGAATGACTTCGCGTTGCTATGCGCCATCCCGTTGCGCGATGGTTGTGATCTGTTGGATGTGCTCGGGCGGCGGTTGCCAGAGCCCGTTTCGGATTCAGTCAAGTAGGGTGTTCCGTATGGCCTGTCTGCTTCTCGATTCTGCGACATGTTTTTCACGAATCGCTCACATCCTGAAGCGCAGATTGAGCTGACAAAAGGATTTGACCCCATCAACAGAGAGCCCGCCATGTGCGTAATGCTGTTCACTTAAGCATTTGAGTCCACGCCGGGCTTCCTAGAAAATCCGATGCCAGATCTCTGGCATCGG
>NZ_JBXAOB010000032.1:0-17721 GCF_058802345.1 Pseudomonas sp. GW822-FHT02D10 | reverse complement strand
CCGATGCCAGAGATCTGGCATCGGATTTTCTAGGAAGCCCGGCGTGGACTCAAATGCTTAAGTGAACAGCATTACGCGACAAGCGGGCTCTTTTTTGTTTGCGGCGGCTGGAGAAAAGGCAGACACACCTCTCCAGATAATCACGTCACTGTGTGTGGGAAACGGGTTTCACTCTGGATTGACGGGCGGGCAACGACGCCGCGTAGGCCAGCGCTTCTTCTCGGGTGCCAAAGGACCCGAGCCGGTCAATACGAGTACAGACCTTCCAGAGACCACTGTTGACGCTGACCACTTGATAACCGTTCATGTGCATTTTGCTAAGCAGCGGAACGCTCATAGTCACCTCCATTCACGAGAGATAAGCCCGAACCTAACTTACACCCGGTTTAGAGTTCTGTGGGCTTAATAGGTCGAGCGGTCGAGCGGATAAAGCATGAAACATCTTTCACAGTGATGTCGCCACCTGGCGCTTATATTCCCCGCCGCTCATTCAAGAAACATTCGGCCCGCACCCTCCCGCGGGCTTTTTTTGACCTTCAGAAGAGCCAGGTCTAAACCGCCGCAAAAATGTCCTTCATCGCCGCGTACTGCAACAGCATGATGGTTTTTCCGTCGACGATCTGCCCACTGTAAAACGCCTCAAGTGCATCATCGAACTTCAGTTCCAGCACCTCAAGATCTTCAGCTTCCGCCTCCAGCCCACCACCCGATCCGACGCGTGAAGAAGCATCATATTCAGCCAGAAAGAAATGCAGCTTTTCGGTCACCGACCCCGGGCTCATGTAAGCCTCGAATACCTTATGCACATCGTGAACGCGATAGCCCGTTTCCTCCTCCGCTTCGGCGCGAATGCGCTCCTGCGGTGAGGCGCCTTCCAGCAGGCCCGCAGCCACTTCAACCAGCAAGCCGTCATGGCCGTTGACGAAGACCGGCAATCTGAACTGGCGTGTCAGTACGATGGTTTTTTGCGCACGATTGAACAGCAGAATAGCGGCACCATTGCCACGATCGTAGACCTCGCGGGTTTGTCGCTGCCAAACGCCATTGTTGCGCAGGTAATCGAAGGTGATTTTCTTCAGCAGGTACCAGTCGTCGGACAACACCTGGGACTCGATGATGTTGACGCGCTCGGCCGTGTTCGACATGACAGTCCTCCTGTTTGCTGTCAGCGGGATCACATGCAGGTTGCCAGCGCTGCCAGTCGGCGCTTGGCAACCCAATTGTCTTGAGTGGCGTAATACTTCAATGCGCCGCCTTGCACGTCGATGAAGGACTCGGCTGACCGGGTATAAACAGTAAAGCCGCCGGTTTCGCCAGGCTGCAGGTAGCCACTGGCGTCGACACCGAACACCGCCTCGTCCTGCCAGGCAAACTGCACGCACTGGGCGACGACCAGATCCGGCTTATTCGAAGTGAGCGTTTTGTAGGGGCTCTGGGAGCGCGCTTCTTTCATCGTCGATCCCGCACAACCCGCCAGCAACACACCGGCCAGCGCCACCATCAAAATACGCATTGTGTTTCCTTATTCGCAAAACGCTGACTGTATCACCGCCAGCGGCGACCCCGAAGCCTCAGACAAGGTTCTTGCTCTCAGCGCCGCTCTGCTTTGCTTCATGCTTTACTTTATATAGATCGCGACAGCCCGCGCCGTTTCGCGCACCCTGTCGCGCCATAATTGGCGCCTCGCGCCAAGCAACTTCTTCTGGAAAGCCCATGACCCCCAATGCCGAGTTCTACAAACCTTCCACCGACTACGCCGACAAACTGATCAGCCAGATCGGCCAGACCCCGTCGTGGATCGCCAAACGCATCGGCGTGACCGACAAGCGCATTCGCTACATCCTTGATGGCGAAAGAACCGTCAAAGGTGAAACCACACCGATCCAGATGACCTACACCGAGCAGTTTGCTCTGGAGTGCCTGGCCGCGGAGGCCAAAGCCAACAAGAAGAAAACCTCCTGATCCGCGACAAGGCAAACGCCATCAAGCAACTCATACTTTCTCTCTGGCAAGGATGGTCCATGGCCCCCATCGAATCGCAACACGAACTGGCGCTGCAACGGTTTCTCAATGCGCGACCGGCGTTACGCGAAGAACTCGATCACCTGAACCCTCTGGCCGCCCAGGCCAAGGGCGAAACCATGGCGCAGTTTCGCAACGAACGATTGCATGAAGCCTACGAAGCAGAGGCCGAGCGTCTGGGCCTGTTTGCCTGGGAGCTGACGTTGCAATTGACCGCGGCCACTGTTGAGGACTATGAAGCCCAACGGCTGGAGGTGCACAAGGAAGTGGCGCAAATGGCCGGCATGGACTGGAAGGAATATTGCAAACTGCATGATCTTGAGCGTTGATGAATGCTGCCGTCCTCGCCTGATCGCGCTCATACACCCGGCCTGCTGCACGTGCAGAAATGCCGCGCTGAATCGCCCTTCGCCGCCCCGACGATAAAGCTTTATCATGGCCGCAGATTTGTTGTCAGAGTTCGCCATGAAGTTCGCCATTGCGCTGTTTTCCGCCGCACACGCGCCCTCCTCGCGCCGCGCCCTGCTGTTTGCTCAGGCAGCGCTGGCCGGTGGGCATGAGATCGTGCGGCTGTTTTTCTATCAGGACGGCGTTTACAACGCGTCGAGCAACGTCGTCACGCCACAGGATGAGCAGGACTTGCCGCTGCAATGGCGCAACTTCGTCAGCGAGCACCAGCTCGACGGCGTGGTCTGTATTGCCGCAGCCTTGCGCCGTGGCGTGCTGGATGAAGCAGAAGCCCAGCGGTATCAGCGCACGGCGATCAATGTCGGCGCTCCGTGGGAATTATCCGGGCTCGGGCAGTTGCACGATGCGGTGCAAGACGCCGATCGCCTGATCTGTTTTGGAGGGCCATGAACCATGCCTAAATCCTTGCTGATTATCAGCCGGCAGGCGCCCTGGTCCGGACCAGGCGCCCGTGAGGCGCTGGATATCGTACTGGCCGGCGGCGCCTTCGATTTGCCGATCGGCCTGCTGTTTCTCGATGACGGCGTATTCCAGCTGGCCACCCGGCAGGACGCCAAAGCCGTGCAACAAAAAGACCTCAGCGCCAACCTGCAGGCACTTGGGTTGTTTGGTATAGAAGACGTGTACGTGTGTGGCGACAGTGCAACCGCACGCGGATTGATGCCGACGGCCTTGAGCCTTGAACCGCTGCACGTGCTGGCCGCTGAACAGATTTCGGCCGTTATTGACCGTTATGACCAAGTGATGACCCTCTGATGTCGACTTTGCATGTGTTGTCTCACTCGCCGTTTACCGATAACCGGCTGACCAGTTGCCTGCGCGTGCTAGGCGCGAGCGATGCGGTTCTGCTCAGCGGCGATGCGGTTTACGCCTTGCAACCCGGCACAGCGCCACTCAGTGCGCTGCAAGCACGACACAATGCCTTGCGCCTGTTCGTCCTCGATGAAGACGTGCAGGCCCGCGGATTGCCGGTGCCCGACTGGGTCAAGAGTATCGACTATCCGGCCTTCGTCGAACTGTCGATTCACTACGACAAGGTCAACAGCTGGTTATGAATTCGCTCACTGTAGGTGCACGTCGCATCGATCTGGACAAGGACGGTTACCTGGTTGATCTCGGTGACTGGTCCGCCGAAGTCGCCGCGGCCCTGGCCGCCGCCGAAGAACTCGAACTGAGCCCCGAGCATTGGGAAATTCTTGAGTTGCTGCGTGGCTTTTACCAGGAGTTCCAGCTGTCGCCGGCCACCCGTCCTCTGATCAAATACACCGCGCTGAAGCTGGGCCCGGACAAGGGCAACAGCCTGCACCTGAACCGATTGTTCAAAGGCACTCCCGCCAAACTTGCCGCCAAGCTGGCGGGCCTGCCCAAACCGACGAATTGTCTATGACCGATTTCGCCCCACTGATCACTGAAACGCCTGCCGAACACCCTTTCGCGCAGTTCGTACGGATTCTCGGCAAAGGCAAACGCGGCGCCCGCAGCCTGACCCGCGAAGAGGCCCGCGAGGCCATGGGCATGCTGCTCGACGACAAGGTCGAGGACACCCAACTCGGCGCCTTCCTGATGCTGTTGCGGCACAAGGAAGAAAGCCCGGAAGAGCTGGCGGGCTTCACCGAAGCCTTGCGCGAGCGGCTGAACGCACCGGCGCTGGGCGTCGATCTGGATTGGCCGACCTACGCCGGCAAGAAGCGTCATCTGCCCTGGTATCTGCTGGCCGCCAAGTGCCTGGCGCAAAACGGCGTGCGGATCCTGATGCACGGCGGTGGCGCGCATACCGCCGGACGTCTGTACAGCGAGCAACTGCTCGAGCAATTGCAGATCCCGTTGTGCCGTAACTGGCAGCAAGTCGGTGAGGCGCTGGAACAAGGCAATCTGGCGTTCATCCCGCTGGGCGACTGGGCGCCACAACTGCAACGGATGATCGACCTGCGCAACACCCTCGGCCTGCGTTCGCCGATCCACTCGCTGGCACGGATTCTCAATCCGTTGGGTGCGCGCTGCGGCCTGCAAAGCATCTTCCACCCTGGCTACCAAGGCGTGCACCGCGACGCCAGTGGCTTGCTGGGTGATAACGCGATCGTGATCAAGGGCGATGGCGGCGAAATCGAGATCAACCCGGACGCCGACAGTCACCTGTACGGCACCACCGGCGGTGAGAGCTGGGACGAGGAATGGCCGCAGTTGTCAGCTCAGCGTCACGTCAAACCGGCAACCCTTGATCCTGAACACCTGAAAGCCGTATGGCGCGGCGAGGTGGTCGACAGCTATCCGCAACTGGCGCTGATTTCGACCATGGCCCTGGCCTTGCGCGGTCTCGGTACGCCGCGTGATGAAGCCTTCGTCAAAGCTCAGCAGTTCTGGGACGCGCGCGATAAATCGATTTAACCGATCATTAACGCCCAACCTTTGCGCTTTTTGTTCGAACTCATCCGAATAGACTGAACTCCAACGTTTAACGACTTTGGAGTTCGAGATGGGTTTGCTGATTGAAGGGCACTGGCGTGATCAGTGGTACGAAAGCAGCAAGGACGGCGCGTTCCAGCGCGAACAAGCGCAGCGCCGCCACTGGCTGACCGCCGACGGCAAACCCGGCCCTAGCGGTGAAGGTGGCTTCCCCGCACAAGCCGGTCGCTATCACCTCTATGTCTCACTCGCCTGCCCCTGGGCGCACCGCACGCTGATCCTGCGCAAACTCAAAGGCCTGGAAAGCCTGATCGACGTGTCGGTGGTCAGCTGGCTGATGCTGGAAAACGGCTGGACCTTCGACAAGGCCTTCGGCTCCACTGGCGACAAACTCGATCACTTAGACTTCATGCACCAGCGCTACACCGCAGATGCCGCCAACTACACCGGCCGCGTAACGGTGCCAGTGCTGTGGGATAACCTGCAAAAACGCATCGTCAGCAATGAATCGGCGGAAATCATCCGCATGTTCAATAGCGCCTTCGACGGTCTGACCGGCAACGGCCTGGACTTCTACCCGCAACCCTTGCGCGCTGAAATCGACGAGCTGAATGCGCGGATTTATCCGGCGGTGAACAACGGCGTGTACCGCGCAGGGTTTGCCACCTCACAAACCGCGTATGAAGAAGCTTTCGATGAGCTGTTCAGTGAACTCGACTGGCTGGAAAACCGCTTGGGCGAAAAGCGCTATTTGGCGGGTGAGTACCTGACCGAGGCGGACATTCGGCTGTTCACTACGCTGATTCGCTTTGATGCGGTGTATTACAGCCACTTCAAATGCAACCTGCGGCGGATCGCCGATTACCCTAACCTGTCGAACTGGCTGCGCGAGATGTATCAGTGGCCGGGAATTAGCGACACCGTGGACTTTGCCCACATCAAGGGGCACTACTACGCGAGCCATCGCACGATCAATCCGACTGGCATCGTGCCGAAGGGACCGGCGCAAGACTTCACCGCCGCGCATGATCGGGGACGGTTGAGCGGGAAAGGGGTTTGGCACAAGGCCTGAGGTTTATGCAGGTTTTGAGGGCCTCATCGCGAGCAAGCTCGCTCCCACAAGGATTGCGCAAAACCTGTGGGAGCGAGCTTGCTCGCGATGGGGGCGACGCGGTGTTCAGACTTGAGACTGGGCGCCTTCAAACCACGCGAGTTTCTCGCGAAGTTGCACCACTTCTCCCACGATCACCAACGTTGGCGCATGCACTTCATGCTCTGCGACCAGCTGTGGAAGGTCAGCCAGCGTGCCGGTAAAAACGCGCTGATTAGGCGTCGTACCCTGTTGGATCAACGCCGCCGGCGTGTCCGCCGAACGACCATGCTTGATCAGTTGCTCGCAAATGATCGGCAACCCCACCAACCCCATGTAAAACACCAGGGTTTGCGCTGGCGCGACCAGATCGCTCCACGGCAGATCGGTGGTGCCATCTTTCAGGTGGCCGGTGATAAAGCGCACCGACTGCGCGTAATCACGGTGGGTCAGCGGAATCCCGGCGTAGGCCGCGCAACCGCTGGCGGCGGTAATACCCGGTACGACCTGGAACGGGATGCCGTGGGCCGCCAGTTCTTCGATCTCTTCGCCACCACGGCCGAAGATGAACGGATCACCGCCCTTCAACCGCACGACACGCTTGCCCTGTTTGGCCAGGTCCACCAATTGCTGGTTGATCTGGTCCTGAGGCACAGCGTGATCGGCGCGTCGTTTACCGACATAGATCCGCTCGGCATCACGACGGCACAGCTCAAGAATCGCCGGTGCCACCAGCCGGTCATACAGCACCACATCGGCTTGCTGCATCAGCCGCAAGGCGCGGAAAGTCAGCAAATCGGGGTCACCCGGCCCTGCGCCTACCAGATACACCTCACCCGGAGCATTGGGTGACTCGCCATTGATTTTCGCCAGCAGCAAGCGCTCGGCTTCGGCACCCTGCCCGGCCAGTTGACGATCAGCGATCGGCCCCTGGAAAACCTCTTCCCAGAATGCCCGACGCTGCTGCACATCCGGGAACAGACCTTTGACCTGGTTGCGAAAACGCGCCGCCAACCCGGCCAACTGGCCGTAGGTCGAAGGAATCCAGGTTTCCAGTTTGGCGCGGATCAGCCGCGCCAGCACCGGCGCATCGCCGCCGCTGGAAACCGCAATCACCAACGGCGAACGGTCGACGATCGCCGGGAAAATCACGCTGCACAAGGCCGGCGCATCCACCACATTGACCGGCACGCAACGCCGATGAGCATCCTGGGAGACTTGCGCATTCAGCGGTTCGTCGTCGGTGGCGGCAATGATCAGCCCGCAACCGTCGAGGTCCGACTCACGATAGCCACGCAACACCAGCTCGCCGCCACTGTTCTGCACCAGCTCACGCAGCTGGGCTTCGATCTCGGGTGCAACGACCCGCAGCAGCGCACCGGCGTCGGCCAGCAGACGGGATTTGCGCAAGGCAATCTCCCCTCCACCGACGACCAACACACGACTGCCGCGCAGGTTGTGAAACAGCGGCAGAAATTCCATTTAGCCGATGACCTCAAGGCCGCCCATGTACGGCTTGAGCACCGCTGGCACGCGGATCGAACCGTCGGCCTGCTGATAGTTCTCCAGCACCGCCACCAGGGTACGACCGACCGCCAGGCCGGAACCGTTCAGGGTGTGAACCAGTTCAGGCTTGCCGGTTTCCGGGTTACGGAAACGCGCTTGCATGCGACGGGCCTGGAAATCGCCGCAGTTGGAGCACGACGAAATTTCACGGTATTTGTCCTGGCTCGGAATCCACACTTCCAGGTCGTAAGTCTTGACCGCGCTGAAGCCCATGTCGCCGGTGCACAGCGCGATGGTGCGGTAAGGCAGCTCCAGCAGTTGCAAGACTTTCTCGGCGTTGGCGGTCAAGCCTTCCAGCGCTTCCATCGAAGTCGACGGCTCAACGATCTGGACCATTTCGACTTTGTCGAACTGGTGCTGACGAATCATCCCGCGTGTGTCACGACCCGACGCACCGGCTTCACTGCGAAAGCACGGGGTGTGAGCCACGAATTTGATCGGCAGCTGTTTGGCGTCGATGATTTCGCCAGCCACGATGTTGGTCAGCGACACTTCCGCCGTCGGGATCAGGTACAGATCGGCTTCGCCTTCGCGGCTGATCTTGAACAGGTCTTCCTCGAACTTCGGCAGTTGACCAGTGCCCTGCAGCGCCGGAGCCTGAACCAGATAAGGCGTGTAGGCCTCTTCGTAGCCGTGCTCGCTGGTGTGCAGGTTGATCATGAACTGCGCGAGGGCGCGGTGCAGACGAGCGATCGGCCCACGCAGCAACGCGAAACGGGCGCCGGACAGTTTGGCGGCGGTTTCGAAGTCCAGCCAGCCGAACTTCTCGCCCAACGCGACGTGGTCTTTGATCTCGAAGTCGAAAGTGGTCGGCGTGCCCCAGCGGCGCACTTCGACGTTGCCGTCTTCGTCGGAGCCAATCGGCACCGACTCGTGTGGCAGGTTAGGAATGCCCAGCACCATCGAGTCCAGCTCGGTCTGGATCGCGTCCAGCTCGAACTTGCCGACACCAAGCTCGTTCGCCATGCGCTCGACGTCTGCCATCAACGGCGCGATGTCTTCGCCGCGCTGCTTGGCCTGGCCGATGGATTTGGAGCGCGCATTACGTTCAGCCTGCAGTGCTTCGGTGCGGGTCTGCACGGTCTTGCGCTGTTCTTCCAGCGCTTCGATGCGCGCAACATCCAAGGCATAGCCACGGGATGCCAGGCGATCCGCTACGTCCTGAAGGTTGCTACGTAACAGTTTGGAATCGAGCATGTCGGTCTCTCGTTTATCAAAGTTTGGTCAAGGATAGGCCAGCCCACGTCGCGAGCAGCCCGCCGAATACGCTGATCGCCAGATAACCGAAGGCTATTGGTGCCTGCCCGCTTTCCAGCAAGCGCAGCGTATCCAGTGAAAAGGATGAAAAGGTCGTCAGACCGCCTACAAAACCGACGATCAGGCCAGCGCGAATTTCAATCGGCACTTCGGGGCGTATCAGAAACAGCCCGTAAAGCAAACCGATGATCAGACAGCCCACCAGATTGACGGCCAGGGTCGCCGCATAAAAATGCCGCGGCCAATTGGCGTTGACCCAATTGCCGGCGGCGAAACGCAGTAATGTACCAGCGATACCGGCCACGGACACCGCAAGAATGGTTCGAATCACTACTTTCTCCGTTGTTTCGGGCTAAGACGGTCGAGCTGGGCGAGATGATTGAGCTTCTCGCCGATCTTCAGTTCAAGGCCACGCGGGACCGGTCGGTAGAACGACTGCGGTTCCAGTTCGTCCGGGAAATAGTCTTCACCGGCGGCGTAAGCGTCCGGTTCGTCGTGGGCATAGCGGTATTCGTCGCCATAACCGAGTTGCTTCATCAGTTTGGTCGGGGCATTGCGCAAATGCAGCGGGACTTCCAGCGAGCCGTGCTCGGCAGCGCTGCGCATGGCGGCTTTGAAGCCCATATACACGGCGTTGCTTTTCGGCGCACAGGCCAGATAGGTAATCGCCTGTGCAACTGCCAACTCGCCTTCGGGGCTGCCAAGCCGTTCCTGCACGTCCCACGCCGCCAGGCACAGGCTCAAGGCGCGCGGGTCGGCATTGCCGATGTCTTCGCTGGCCATGCGCACCACACGCCGGGCCAGGTACAACGGATCGCAGCCACCGTCGAGCATCCGCGCGAACCAGTACAGCGCGCCATCCGGGTTGGAGCCGCGCACCGATTTGTGCAGCGCAGAGATCTGGTCGTAAAACGCTTCGCCGCCCTTGTCGAAACGTCGACGGGTGTCGCCGAGCAGGCTTTGCAGCAGCTCGACGCCGATTTCGGTGCCGTCTTCGGCCAGGTCGGAGGCGTTTTCCAAGAGATTGAGCAGACGCCGGCCGTCACCGTCAGCGGCGCTCAGTAGCATCTTGAAGCCGTCATCGCCGAGGCTCAGTTGGCGCTTGCCCAAGCCACGTTCTTCACTCAACGCCCGCTGAACCAGTTTGTGCAGTGCGGTTTCGTCGAGGCTTTTGAGCACATAAACACGCGCACGGGACAGCAGCGCGTTGTTCAGTTCGAAAGAAGGGTTTTCAGTGGTCGCACCGATGAAAATCAGCGTGCCGTCTTCGACGTACGGCAGAAAGGCGTCTTGTTGCGACTTGTTGAAGCGATGGACTTCATCGACGAACAGAATGGTCCGACGGCCATATTGCCCGGCCTGCTGCTTGGCGACTTCCACCGCCTGACGGATTTCCTTGACCCCCGCCAGCACGGCCGAGACGGTTTCGAAGTGCGCATCCGAGACTTCCGCCAGCAGCCGCGCCAGGGTGGTTTTACCCACGCCCGGCGGCCCCCAGAAAATCATCGAGTGCAAGGCACCCTGCTCCAGCGCCTCGCGCAGCGGCTTGCCGCGGGCCAGCAAGTGTTCCTGACCGACATACTCGTCCAGATTGGCGGCCCGTAAACGGGCGGCCAAGGGCTGAGCTATCGGAGCACTACGAAACAGGTCCATCACTACTTATGAAACCTCTACTGGATCCTGATGCCGATCAGTTAAGAATCTGGGCGACGCAGTCCTTGTGGGAGCGAGCTTGCTCGCGATGGCGGTATTACATTCAACATCCATATTGACTGATACGACGCTATCGTCGGATCGCCGCCCGGAGCAAGCTCGCTCCCACAGGTTTTGCGTCCTGCAGTTTATTCCTGGATCACGTCGGCACCCTTGGGGATGTCAAACTTGAACTTGGAGGCTGGAATCGGCTCGTTGGCCTTGACCCCCGTGAACAGGATATTAGTCCGCTGGCCAACACTGTCGATCATCTGCATGTCATTGACCATGCCGTTACGGAACGACAGACGCAGGCTGTCGAACAGTGTGTCTTTGGTCTTGGGCTTGAGCGTAAAGTCGATCACGCCGCCAGCTTCCTTGGACGTGATGGCGAAGCTCTGGCTGATTTTCGACACATCACCGGACAGCAACAATGCTGGCGTCTGGGTCAGGCGCTGATCGAGGTTCTTGATAGTGACCTGTTGCAGGTCCGGGTCCCACAAGGACACCTTCTTGCCATCCGAAACCATCAGTTGCTCTTGTGGCGCATCGGTGTGCCAGTAGAACAGGCCTGGGCGCTGCAACGACATCTCGCCAGCGGTTTCCTGCAACTGAGTGCCGCTGCCGTCGAGGGTCAGCTGAGAGAAACGTGCGGTCAGGGTCTGCGACTTTTCGAGCAATTGAGTCAGACGCGCCACGTCCTTGTCATCGGCGTGGGCCGAAAGCGTGGTTAAAGCCAGTACCGGCAGCAGCAACATGCGGATAAGACGCATGGGAGTCCTCTTTGATATTCGTTTGAATGGCATGCCGCGTGATCTCACGCGGCACCGGTCAGTCGCGCATTGGGCCGGGTGCAAGCACTTCGCGCGAGCCGTTGGTATTCATGGAGGTCACGACCCCGGCCATTTCCATGGCCTCGATCATGCGCGCAGCGCGGTTATAACCAATCTTCAGCTTGCGCTGAACCGCAGAGATCGAGGCGCGGCGGCTTTCCAGCACGAACTGCACCGCTTCGTCGTAAAGCGCGTCGGTTTCGCTGTCATCGTCGCCACCGCCGCTACCGCCTTCAAAGCCGCTGCCCGCCTCTTCGACACCGTTGAGGATGTCGTCGTTGTACTCCGGCGCACCGCGCAGTTTCCAGGCTTCAACCACCCGGTGAACTTCATCGTCGGAAACGAACGCGCCGTGAACCCGAATCGGCAGACTGGTGCCCGGTGGCATGTAGAGCATGTCGCCGTGACCCAGCAATTGCTCGGCGCCACCCTGGTCGATGATGGTTCGCGAGTCGATCTTGCTCGATACCTGGAACGCCATACGGGTCGGAATGTTGGCCTTGATCAGACCGGTGATCACGTCCACCGACGGACGCTGGGTCGCGAGGATCAAGTGAATACCCGCCGCACGGGCTTTCTGGGCGATCCGTGCGATCAGTTCTTCTACCTTCTTGCCGACGATCATCATCATGTCGGCGAATTCGTCGACCACCACCACGATGGTCGGCAATTTGGTCAGCAGCGGCGCTTCGTCGTGAATGCTTTCGCGGTTATACAACGGATCCGTCAGCGGTGTACCCGCCTCCTGCGCCTCTCTGACCTTCTGGTTGAAGCCGGACAGGTTACGCACGCCCATCTTCGCCATCAGCTTGTAACGACGCTCCATCTCGGCCACGCTCCAGCGCAACGCGTTGGCGGCGTCCTTCATATCGGTGACCACCGGGCACAGCAGGTGCGGAATGCCTTCGTAGATCGACAACTCAAGCATTTTCGGGTCGATCATGATCAGCTTGGCGTCTTCCGGGCCCGACTTGAACAGAATCGACAGAATCATCGCGTTCACGCCCACCGACTTACCGGAACCGGTGGTACCGGCCACCAGCAAGTGCGGCATTTTTGCCAGGTCGACGATGATCGGCTTGCCGCCGATGTCGTGGCCCAGAGCCAAGGTGACCGGCGACTTGGCGTCATCGTATTCCGGGGTCGACAGCACTTCGGAGAAGCGCACGATCTGCCGGTCTTCGTTGGGGATCTCGATACCGACCGTGGTCTTGCCGGGAATCACTTCCACCACCCGCACACTGGTCACTGCCAGCGAACGCGCAAGGTCTTTGGCCAGGTTGGAGATACGGCTGACTTTTACCCCGGCTGCCGGTTGAATCTCGTAACGGGTAATCACCGGGCCTGGGTGAATCGAATCCACCGAGACCTCGACGCCGAATTCCTTGAGCTTGATTTCCAGCAGGTGGCCGACCGCAGCCAGCGACTCAGGCGAATAGTTGAGCTGTTTCTTTTCTGCCGGGTCGAGGATCGAGATCGGCGGCAAGGTGCCTTCCACCGCACTGTCAACGAACAGCGGCGCCTGCTTCTCTTTCTCGACGCGCTTGCTGGGCGGCGGCGCTTTGGGTGGCGCTGGAGCAATGACCGGCGGAACCTGCTTCTCGCGCTCGGACATGTGCTTGCTCAGCGCCTGCTCGCGCTCGATAAGACGCTCTTTAACCTTGGCTTGCTCGCGTTTGTCGGTCACGGTCGGCGCCACGACGTCGTGCACCCGATCATCGACTTCACGCAGTTGCGCAACCAGTTGCTTGCGCTCGGTGCGCGCCGCCCACCAGCGATTGGTGGCGCCTTGAAACAGTTCGAACAGATCAAGGGTGATCTTGCCGGTGACGTCCATCACCTTGAACCACGAAAGATCAGTGAACACGGTCAGACCAAACAGGAACAGCGCGATGAACATCAGCGTACTGCCCTGGATATTCAGCGCGTTCTTCGCCAGATCGCCGAGGCTTTCGCCCAGTGCACCACCGGCGCCGGCCGGCAAACCGGTCGGGGCGTGGAAATGGATATGCGCCAGGGCCGCGCCCGACAGCACCAGAAACACCAGGCCGATCAGGCGCCAGGAAAACAGCCAGCCACTCCACTGCCACGGCTCGTGGCGTTGGCGGAAGATCTGGTAGGTCTTGATCGCCAGCAACAGCGGGAAGATATAAGCGAAGTAACCCAGCACCATGAACAGAATATCGGCGCTGTACGAGCCGGCAGGCCCGCCGAAGTTCTGTACATCGTCGATTTTGCTGTTATGACTCCAGCCTGGATCGTCCTTGCCATAGGTCAGCAAGGCCATCATCAGGAACAGGCACAAGGCACCGATGGCGATCAGTGCACCTTCCTTGAGCCGGTAGTGCAGATGCTGACGCCAGAGTGGAACTACTGTTTTAGGTGCTGCGGTGGATTTCTTCAAAACGCGTCTTTTCCTGCGCCTGTAGCGCGTCCAACTGTTGATTGACTACAAAAAACTGCCCAATCCGGGCAGGTAACAAAGTTAACGAGCGCAACAGAGACTACTTTTAACACTCTGACATCGAAATCTGAAACCGTAGGCGTTGCCGAAGGCTCGGGCCGCGTTCGGACGATCTTTTTAAACACGATTTCGGTACATCCCGATACATACCGGCATTGTACGGGTTTGCCCGCACGATGCCACGCCAGAGCAGCTAAGGTGTAGCATAGCCAAAAGTACGTTGCGCGAGCTTCAATTTGAGCATGCATTCTCTTTTGTGACAAAGGCTTATGAGGTGTTTTTATGAGCGAAGCTAAGCATTCACGCCTGATCATTCTGGGTTCCGGCCCGGCCGGTTACAGCGCCGCCGTTTATGCCGCTCGCGCCAACCTCAAGCCGACCGTTATCACGGGCCTGCAAGCCGGCGGTCAATTGACCACCACCATTGAAGTCGACAACTGGCCAGGCGATGTCGAAGGCCTGACCGGCCCGGTGCTGATGGAGCGCATGCAAAAACACGCCGAACGTTTCGACACCGAGATCGTCTACGACCACATTCACACCGCAGAGTTGCAGCAGCGGCCGTTCAGACTCACCGGCGACAGCGGCACTTACACCTGCGATGCCCTGATTATCGCGACCGGCGCCTCGGCGCAATACCTGGGATTGCCCTCTGAAGAGACCTTCGCCGGCAAAGGCGTTTCTGCCTGCGCTACCTGCGATGGCTTTTTCTACCGCAATCAGGTGGTCGCGGTGATTGGCGGCGGCAACACCGCCGTTGAAGAAGCGCTGTATCTGGCCAACATTGCCAAGGAAGTCCACCTGATCCATCGTCGCGACAAGCTGCGCTCGGAGAAGATTCTTCAGGACAAGCTGTTCGAACGCGCCAAAAATGGCAACATTCGCCTGCACTGGAACCAGAACCTTGAAGAGGTACTGGGCGATACCAGCGGCGTAACCGGGGCACGCCTGCGCGACAGTCTAACCGGCGAGATGAAAGACCTGGCGCTGACCGGCGTGTTCATTGCCATTGGCCACAAGCCCAACACCGACCTGTTCCAGGGCCAGCTGGAGATGCATAACGGCTACCTGCGAGTCCGGGGCGGCAGTGGAGGCAATGCCACCGCCACCGAGATCGAAGGCGTGTTTGCAGCGGGCGACGTGGCCGACCATGTCTATCGCCAGGCGGTGACTTCCGCGGGTGCCGGCTGTATGGCGGCACTGGACGCCGAGAAATACCTCGACGACAACTGATGAGACATTCATTGCGGCGGGCCCTGGCCTGCCGCCGCCCTCCCCTTCTGCAAGCCTGGATGCCATGCTGACCTGGTTACAACGCGACTCCCTGAAATTTCCGCCGCTGGAAAAAGCCATGCGCGACCCCAACGGCTTGCTTGCCGCTGGCGGCGACCTTAGTGCCGATCGGCTGATCCGGGCTTATCGCCACGGCTGCTTTCCCTGGTTCTCGGAGGGTCAGCCGATCCTCTGGTGGTCACCGGATCCACGCACCGTATTATTTCCTGACGAACTGCATATTTCACGCAGTCTCGGCAAACTGCTGCGGCAAAAACGCTACGAGGTGACCTTCGACCAGGACTTTACCGCCGTCATCAGCGCCTGCGCCGCGCCACGGGAGTACGCCGACGGCACCTGGATCACCGACGCGATGCAAGCCGCCTATACGGAGCTGCACGCTCGTGGATACGCCCATTCGGTTGAAGTCTGGGATCAAGGGGTGCTGGTGGGCGGGCTCTATGGCTTGGCAATGGGTCAGCTGTTCTTTGGCGAATCCATGTTCAGCCGCGCCGACAACGCCTCCAAATTCGGCTTCGCGACCCTGGTCAAACACCTCAAGGACGCCGGTTTCGCGATGATCGACTGCCAGATGCCGACCGATCACCTGCACAGCCTGGGTGCGCGGGCGATCCCACGCCGAGAGTTTGCCGGGTATCTTCAGCAGCACCTTGATCAACCCAGCCGTGCCACATGGGTTTGCTGAGCGACTTTTGCGCCTGTGGCTTACACTTAATTGAACAGCTATTCCCGAGGGTTGATTCATGACCGAGTTGGCGCGCCTCAAGTTTTATGCCACTCAGCCCCACTCTTGCAGCTATCTGCCCGATGAACAGGCCACAACGCTGTTCCTCGACCCTAGTCAGCCCATGGATGTGCATGTCTATGCAGACCTGTCGGAAATGGGTTTTCGTCGCAGTGGCGATCACCTGTACCGGCCGCATTGCCAAAATTGCAATGCGTGTGTGCCTGCGCGCATTCCCGTTACGCAATTTTCACCTAACCGTCAGCAGAAACGCATTTTCAAACGCAATGCCGACCTGCAGGTTCGCCCTGCCAAACCGGGTTACAGCGAAGAATATTTCGACCTTTACCAGCGTTATATCGAACAGCGCCACGCCGATGGCGACATGTACCCGCCCAGCCGCGATCAGTTTTCGACCTTTCTGGTCCGCGACCTGCCGTTTTCGCGATTCTATGAGTTTCGTCTCGAAGGTCGCCTGCTCGCGATCGCCGTGACCGACCTGCTGCCCAACGGCTTGTCGGCGGTTTACACCTTCTATGAACCCGAAGAAGATCGTCGCAGTTTGGGGCGTTACGCGATTCTCTGGCAGATCAACGAAGCCCGACGCCTGGGGCTGGACGCTGTCTACCTCGGATACTGGATCAAAAACTGCAAAAAAATGAACTACAAGACCCAGTATCGCCCGATAGAGCTGCTGATTAATCAGCGCTGGGTGGTTCTGAACTAGGGTCAACCCTTAAAGCCCTTGGCTTAAACCCCATTTTTCGGGCACAATGCACGCCGCTTTTGCCTGGCGCAGTTGCACCGGGCCATTCATTGGATACCGAGGGCTTTACTGCATGTCGAAAGAAGACAGCTTCGAAATGGAAGGCACTGTCGTCGACACCCTGCCCAACACCATGTTTCGTGTGGAGTTGGAAAATGGGCACGTCGTAACCGCGCATATTTCCGGCAAGATGCGCA
Source organism: Pseudomonas sp. GW822-FHT02D10 (assembly GCF_058802345.1). Classification (NCBI taxonomy): domain Bacteria; kingdom Pseudomonadati; phylum Pseudomonadota; class Gammaproteobacteria; order Pseudomonadales; family Pseudomonadaceae; genus Pseudomonas; species Pseudomonas sp. GW822-FHT02D10. Next base: position 946 of record NZ_JBXAOB010000032.1, on the reverse strand, counting down.
AGAACTACATTCGTATTCTTACCGGTGACAAAGTGCGCGTCGAGCTGACGCCCTATGACTTGAGCAAAGGGCGGATCACTTACCGCGCTCGTTAATCAAGTCAATACAAAACGCCCGGCTCTGCCGGGCGTTTTTGTTTGTCTGGGATTTGTTTAGGGCATTGGTTGGCCCGTTGATTGGGGGGCATATCCGTTGCTGCGGTTGGGGCTGCTGGCGGTTTCGCTCTTACAGCGAGTCCCTTTTTCAAACGCCAAAAAGGAACCAAAAGGCTTCGCCCCGAGCGTACGGCACCTCGCCAAGGCTCGGCGTTCCCTCGCTACGGTGCCCATCAGGGGGCATCGCCTACGGTCTGCTTCGCGACGACCTCCTCTCGATGCGTTCGACTTCGTCGAACGGCGCTACGCGCCTACCCCCCTGATGAACACCTACGCTCGGCCTGCCGAAGGGGCGAGAGATCAGAAGCAGATCAACATCAAAAGCCAAAGCGTACCGCATCGAGTACATCCACCAGAAACCAGCCAACAGTTAGGCCGTCATCGCGGGCAAGCCTTGCTCAGGTATTCGATCCTCCCCACGCCCTGCGCGCATCCAAAGCCAAACACGCCCCTACCACTCAGGCCGGCCGGTAGGCCGCCGTGCTTTGCTTTTGATCCACCCGCCCCTTCGGGAGGCCGAGTGGAGGTGTTCATCAGGAGGTTGGCGCGCAGCGCCGTACGGCGTAGCCGGACACATCGAGAGGAGGTCGTCGCGAAGCAGACCGGAGGCGATGCCTCCTGATGAATGCCGGAGCGAGGGAACGCCGAGCCTAAGCGAGGTGCCGTACGCTTGGGGCGAAGCCTTTTGGTTCCTTTTTGCTGGGCCGGCACTCCGGCGTTTGAAAAAGGGACTCGCCGTAAGGGCCAGCCCTTTCAAGGTCTTCGTTTAAAATCCCCCAAAACTCCAGTCA
>NZ_JBXAOB010000031.1:0-28521 GCF_058802345.1 Pseudomonas sp. GW822-FHT02D10 | reverse complement strand
ATGGACGTCAGGACAACCGGGTGAGGATTCTCGGGCCAACGTGATTGGGTATTGAACAGTAAAAGATCGCAGCCTGCTGTAGCTCCGCCCATTTGTGGGACTGCCGCAGGCTGCGATCTTTTAAACGATTACTCGGTACTACCCAACCCTTGCCAGTGTTTGAGGCCGATAAAGATAAAGCGCAACTGCTGAGTGATCTTTGCCTGTGGCGTCAAATGCGCGGGCAGTGCTTCGGCGGGTGGGTCGATGATATCGGGAAGGGTGGCGAACACGCTTTTGACGATCAGGTCGGCCATGACCGATAACCCGGCGAAGTCGAGGTGTTGCAACTTGGGCATCAAGGACAGGTCGGCGGCCAGGTCCGAGCTGATGTTTTCGCGCAGTTTGCCGATAGCCAGGCGCACCGGCAGCGAGCCACCATATTGTTCGCGCGCCAGAAACAGGAACTGCGAACGGTTGGCCGCGACCACATCGAGGAAAATGCGCACCGAGGCGTCGATGATCCCGCCCATGACAAATTCGTTGTGACGTACCAGACGGATGGTTGCGCGGAAGGTCTGGCCGACTTCGCTGACCAGTTCCAGCCCGAGCTGATCCATATCGGCAAAGTGCCGGTAGAAACCGGTCGGGACAATGCCAGCGGTTTTCGCCACTTCACGCAGGCTCAGGCTGCCGAACCCTCGGCCGTATTCCATCAGGTGGCGAGCAGCGTCCATCAAGGCGTTGCGGGTCTGTTGTTTCTGTTCGGCGCGGGGCAGCATCAGGCGGCTGACTTCTAATCAAGGACAGCGGCGCACTCTAGCAAATCAGCTTTGCCGGCGTCGAACTTGAGTAAAGGAAGGTGAGGCGGGGAGTGCGGCTTACATAAAGTCAAAGCCCGATCCAGGAGATCGGGCTTTTTTCCGGGCCAGCATGGCCTTAGCTCAGGCTAGCGTTGCGTTCGATCACGCGGTCACCACCACCTTCTGCCAAGGTTTGGCCTTGTGGGGTACGGTCGGAACCGTCAGCGGCAAGGGTTTGACCTTGTGGGGTGCGGTCGGAACCGTCAGCGGCAAGGGTCTGGCCTTGTGGGGTGCGGTCGGAACCGTCAGCGGCAAGGGTCTGGCCTTGTGGAGTGCGGTCGGCACCGTCAGCAGCAAGAGTCTGGCCTTGTGGTGTCTTGTCGTAGCCGTCCTGAGTAATCAGACCTTTTTCTTTCAGGCGTTCGTTACCACCTTCGGCAACGGTCTGAGTGAATACGGAATGGCTATCTTTGACTTGTGGAGTGGCCTGATCGGCCGCTGGCAGAGCAAAAGCAGTGCTGGCTAGCATCGAGAGGGTCAGGCTAAGCAGTATTTGGCGTTTCATGATCGGTTGCTCCTTGGGAGGGCGATAAAGTGGGTACGAAGTTAATGCTACTCTCGATAAGTCGATATAAAAGTTCATAAAGACAATGGTAATAATCAACGGAATTGATTGTTCTGCGGAAAGCCTCTAGAACGGACGTTTCCGGGGAGTGCTTTTGCACCGAGGTGGGTATTTTCGACTCACTTGCGGGTCAGAAAAGTGCGGGGCGAGTAACGAAAAGCTGTCTGGATAGTCAGGGAGTTTGGCTTTTTAGCGGCTGAAAGGGTTTTTGCGTTAAACCTGCGGGCCATTTGCCAGTCGTAGTTCCTATAATCGGCCGATTTCTGTCCTACCGTTTCATACCGGCGTCGCAGTTCGGGCGCTGAGTCGTAATCAGGAGCTCTGTGCAATGACGCGCCCTCGTAAAATTCTCGCCTGGGTTTTCGGCAGCCTCGTGCTGCTGATGGCCCTGCTGGTGGTGATCATCGCGTTCTTCGACTGGAACCGGATCAAACCGCCGCTCAACACCAAAGTCTCCGAAGAACTGCACCGCCCCTTTGCCATCAACGGCAACCTGACGGTGGCCTGGAAACGTGAAGTCGAGGAAGGTGGTTGGCGCGCCTGGGTGCCATGGCCGCACATGGTGGCCGAGGACTTGAGCCTGGGTAACCCGGACTGGTCGAAAAAGCCGCAAATGGTCAGTCTCAAACGCGTCGAGTTGCGGATCTCGCCGTTGGCGCTATTGGCGCAACGGGTAATGATTCCGCGCATCGACCTCACAGAGCCGAATGCCGACCTGCAACGCCTGGCCGATGGTCGCGCGAACTGGACCTTCACGTTCGATCCGAAAGACCCGAACGCCGAACCGTCCCGCTGGGTGGTAGACATCGGTGCAATCGGCTTCGACAAGGGCCACGTCACGCTCGATGACCAGAGCCTCAACACTCAGCTCGATCTGCTGATCGACCTGTTGGGCAAGCCGATTCCATTCAGCGACATCGTTGGAGATAAAGCGGCGAAGAAAGCTCTGGAGCAGGGCTCGGCGCCGCAAGACTATGCGTTCGCGCTGAAGGTCAAAGGCCAGTACCACGGTCAGAAGCTCGCAGGCGAAGGCAAGGTCGGCGGGCTGCTGGCATTACAGGACGCGGCCAAGCCATTCCCGTTGCACGCGCAGGTGAAGATTGCCGACACCAGCGTCGAGCTGGCCGGCACGCTGACCGACCCGCTGAACCTCGGTGCGCTGGACCTGCGCCTGAAACTGGCCGGCACCAGCCTGGGCAACCTCTATCCCTTGACCGGTGTGCCCCTGCCGGCTTCGCCGCCTTACGCCACTGACGGTCACCTGACCGCCAGGTTGCGCGAACCGGACGGCGCGACGTTCCACTACGAGGCATTCAACGGCACCATCGGCGGCAGCGATATTCACGGCAACCTGGCTTACGTCGCCAGCCAGCCGCGGCCCACGCTCAGTGGTGCGGTAGTCTCCAACCAACTGCTGTTCGCCGACCTCGCGCCGTTGATCGGCGCCGACTCCAACGCCAAGCAAAAGGCCCGTGGCGGTGAAAGCAAGCAGCCGGCGGACAAGGTGTTGCCGGTCGAGGAGTTCCGTACCGAGCGCTGGCGTGATATGGACGCCGATGTCGAATTCACCGGCAAGCGCATCGTTCAAAGCGAGAAGCTGCCATTCACCGATCTCTACACCCATCTGGTGCTCAACGATGGCCAGCTCAGCCTGGAACCGCTGCGCTTTGGCGTGGCGGGCGGAAAACTCGACGCGCAGATTCGTCTGAACGGCCGTGTCACGCCGCTGGAAGGGCGGGCGAAACTGACCGCTCGCGGGTTCAAGCTCAAGCAACTGTTCCCGACCTTCGAGACGATGCAAACCAGCTTTGGTGAGCTCAACGGTGACGCCGACCTCGCCGGTAAAGGCAATTCGGTGGCGGCATTATTGGGCAGCGCCGATGGCGATCTGAAGATGTTGATGAACGACGGTGCGATCAGTCGTCAACTGATGGAGCTGGCCGGGTTGAACGTCGGCAATTACGTGGTCGGGAAAATCTTTGGCGACCAGGACGTGAAGATCAACTGCGCGGCGGCCGACTTCAGCATCAAGACCGGACTGGCGACCTCCCGACTGTTTGTGTTCGACACCGAGAACGCGATCATCTACATCGACGGCACGGCGAACATGGCCAGCGAACAACTCGACCTGACCATCTCGCCAGAGTCCAAGGGCGTGCGGCTGATCTCGTTGCGTTCGCCGCTGTATGTGCGCGGCAAATTCATCAAGCCGGATACCGGTGTGAAAGGCGTGCCATTGATGCTGCGGGGCGCGGGGATGGTGGCGCTGGGCGTGATTGCCGGCCCGGCGGCGGGGTTGCTGGCACTGGTGGCACCGAGTGGCGGCGAGCCGAACCAGTGCGCGCCGTTGTTGGCACAAATGAAGGAAGGCAAGGCGCCGGTGACGGTCAAACCGACTAAATAGTTGGCTGTCTGTAACAGCCCCGGATCACACGGATGGTTGCCCATGTCGCAAGAGACCGCCACGCGTTACCCCTTGGTGCTGGTTCCGGGAATGCTCGGGTTCATTCGCCTGCTGTTCTACCCCTACTGGTACGGGATCATCTCGGCGCTGCGTCGAGGTGGGGCGACAGTGATCGCGGTACAGGTTTCGCCGGTCAACTCCAATGAAGTGCGCGGTGAAGAGTTATTGGCGCAAATCGATGAAATATTGCGCGAAACCGGTGCGAGTAAAGTCAATCTGATCGGACACAGCCAAGGTTCGCTGACCGCCCGCTATGCCGCCGCCAAGCGTCCGGACCAGGTGGCTTCGGTGACGTCGGTAGCCGGGCCCAACCATGGCTCGGAGTTGGCGGACTATCTGCACAAACACTGTCCACCCGACAGTGCGAGGGGCCGTGTGCTGAGCGCTTTGTTGCAGTGGATCGCGTGGTTGATGGGCCTGCTGGAAACCGGTTATCGCGGACCGAAATGGCCGGTGGATATCCATGCCTCGCACAACTCGCTGACCAGCGAAGGGGTTGCGCTGTTCAATCAGCGTTATCCACAGGGGTTGCCCGAGACCTGGGGCGGGCACGGTCCGGAGCTGGTCAATGGCGTGCGCTATTACTCCTGGTCCGGGACCTTGCAACCGGGCAAAACCGACCGTGGCGGCAACCTGATCGACGGCACTAACCGCAGTTGTCGGTTGTTCGCCACCACCTTCGTCCGCGAAGCCGGACATTGCGATGGCCTGGTCGGTCGCTACAGCTCGCACCTGGGCACGGTGATTGGCGATGAATACCCGTTGGACCACTTCGACATCGTCAATCAGTCGCTGGGCTTGGTGGGCAAGGGTGCCGACCCGGTGCGGTTGTTCGTCGAGCATGCGCAGCGGTTGAAGGCGGCGGGGGTGTAGCCGATAGACCGCGTTATCGTTCATCGCAAGCAAGCTCGCTCCCACAGGTTGATCGCTGACCCTGTGGGAGCGAGCTTGCTCCGGGCGGCGATCCGACGATGGCGTCAGATCAGGCAACACTTACCTTGCGGCCCAGCACGGTGGTCCAACGCTCGGAAAGAATCACTCCGCCCAACGTCAGCACCCCACCCACCAAGTGGTACAACGCCAACTGTTCATGCAGCACCACCGCCGCAATCAGTGCGGTAATCAGCGGCAGCAAGTTGAAGAACAGCGTGGTTCGACTCGGCCCCAGACGCGCCACGGCTTGCATCCACGCCAGTGGCGCGAGCATCGAGGCTAGCAGGCAGGCATAGAGCACCAGTGGAATGTTCTGCAAGGTCGGGCCAACTTTTGGCGAGGCCATGAACAGCGCAAACAGCACCACCACCGCCACCAGCACCTGCAAATACAACAGCACCAGCGGCGGCAAACGCAGCGGCCATTTTTTCAGCAAGGTGCTGTAGATCGCATAGGCCAGGGTGGCGATCAGCATCATCGCATCGCCCAGGTTGACCCCATGTTCCAGCAGCGCACCCAAGCTGCCGGACGACACCACCACCAGCACGCCGGCAAACGACAGCATCGCACCCGCCAGCGCACCGGCGGTCAGCCGTTGGCCGAGGCTGATGATCGCCATGGCCAGCGACATCAACGGCATCAGCGACAGGATGATGCCCATGTTGGTGGCTGAGGTCATCGTTGCGGCGAAGTAAGCCAGGCTTTGGTAAACCGCCATGCCGAGCACGCCGAGGACGAAGATCTTGCCCAGGTTCGGGCGAATAACCGCCCAATGGCTCAGCACCGGTTTGAGCATGAACGGCGTGAACAGAATCCCGGCGAGCAGCCAGCGATAGAAACCGATCTCAGCGGGGAAGATTGCGCCGACCGCCAGTTTGTTGATCACGGTGTTGCCGGCCCAGATGAAAATGGCCAGCAGGGGATAAGCGTATTGCATGGGGAAAACCAGAACGTTAATGAAGCGCAATTATCCGCCTGTCTGGATGCAAGCCTATACTGCGATCCAGACAACCTGCCTCTGCATACGGACAGCATGAACAAAAAGCACATCGACCTGCTGGACTTCAGCGGCCTGCCAGCTCCGGTGTACTTCCGTTACGCCGATTTCGACGCCCATAGCCACGCCTTGGCCCATCGCCACCCGTGGGGCACCCTCGAATATTCGGCCCATGGCGTGATGCACATGGACATCGCCGGCCGCCGCTTCATGTCACCGCCGCAGTACGCGGTATGGGTGCCGCCACACACCGAGCACAGTTTCTACAGCACCCAGCCGATCACCTATCGCGCGGTGTGCCTGGCACCGCAGTTGTGCCGCGATCTGCCGCAGCAGGCCTGCACGCTGGCAATCAGTGACATCCTCAAGGCGATCCTCAAGGACTTCGCCGCCCGTGATGTGAAAATTCCCGAACGCCCGGCTGATAAGCGTTTGGCCGAGGTGTTGGTCGATCAGCTTCAACAAGCGCCGGTGCACAATTGTTATTTGCCTTACGCCAGCAGTGCGGGATTGCTCGGCGTGCTTGAGGCCTTGCAAGCCGCCCCGGGCGACAACCGACCGCTGGCACAGTGGGCGGAGCAGATTCACGTGAGCGAACGCACCCTGGCCCGGCAATGTGTTCGTGAATTGGGCATGAGCTTCGGCGAATGGCGCCAGCGTTTGCGCTTCCTCGCCTCGATCGACGCGTTGGACAGCCCGCGCAGCATTCAGGAGATCGCCTTCGACATGGGTTACAGCACGTCGTCGGCGTTTATCGCGATGTTTCAGCGTCAGGCCGGTTGCACGCCCGAGCAGTATCGACGGACCACTCTGGATAGCAGATGAAGGTGTAACGGCATTTGTCTACACTCCATTTCGAGGCCGCCCCCCTCGGCGCGGTAACAAGGAGAAAACTCCATGAAGATGCTGCGTATCCCTTTGTTGATGATCGGCTTGCTGCTCTGTTCCCAGGGCTTTGCCGCCACTGCCCAGCAGAACAAAATGACCACCTGCAATGCCGACGCTACCGCGAAAGCCCTCAAGGGTGATGAGCGCAAAACCTTTATGAGTACCTGCCTGAAAGCCGCGCCGGCAGCAGAAGCAGCCAAACCGATGACGCCTCAACAAGAAAAGATGAAAACCTGCAACGCCACCGCCACCACCCAGGCGCTTAAAGGCGATGCGCGTAAAACCTTCATGAGCGATTGCCTGAAGAAAAAATAAGCAGTCCGGGTAGAACACGGTCAAGTGTGGGAGCCTGCTCGCGATGGCATCACCGCGATCGGCAGTCATACCGTGTTGCCTGAATCGCGAGCAGGCTCGCTCCCACAGGAGAATTGCTGCTCCATTGGGAGTGTGTTTGCTCGCATCAATGCCCGAAGGCTGGCAGACTGCCAATCCTTTAACGCCGTTTGTTTTGAGGCTGTATGCCAACGTTTTCTCAGCGTCACGTGTTGCTGTTGGTCAGTTGGGTGATCATTTTTGGTGGGTTGCTGCTGGTGATACCACTGCGACTGTTGCCCAGTCTGCTGGCCGGGTTGCTGGTATTCGAACTGGTCAACATGCTCACCCCGCAGTTGCAACGGCTTATCGAAGGACGGCGCGCACGCTGGCTGGCCGTGGCTTTGCTTGGCACCCTGGTGGTCAGCGTACTGGCGCTGATTTTTGCCGGCGCTATCAGTTTTCTGCTGCATGAAGCGGAAAACCCCGGGGCTTCCCTGGACAAATTCATGCTGGTGGTCGATAAGGCACGCGGCCAGTTGCCACCGTTCATTGATGCTTATCTGCCCGCCAGCGCTGCTGAATTTCGTGTGGCCATCGGCGAGTGGCTGAGCAAGCACCTGAGTGACCTGCAACTGGTCGGCAAAGACGCGGCGCACATGTTCGTCACGTTACTGATCGGCATGGTGCTGGGGGCGATCATCGCTTTGCAGCGCGTTCCTGATCTGACTCAACGCAAACCCTTGGCGGCCGCGCTGTTCGACCGTTTACACCTGCTGGTTCAAGCGTTTCGAAATATCGTCTTTGCACAGATCAAGATTTCCCTGCTCAACACCTTCTTCACCGGGATCTTCCTGGCGGTGCTCCTGCCGCTGTTCGGCGTCCAGCTGCCGCTGACCAAAACCCTGATCGTGCTGACCTTCCTGCTCGGGCTGTTGCCGGTGATCGGTAACCTGATGTCCAACACGCTGATCACCATCGTCGGCTTATCGCTGTCGATCTGGGTTGCGGTGGCGGCGCTGGGTTATCTGATCTTTATCCACAAGCTGGAATACTTCCTCAACGCGCGGATCGTCGGCGGGCAGATCAGTGCCAAGTCCTGGGAGTTGCTGCTGGCAATGCTGGTGTTCGAAGCCGCGTTCGGCCTGCCGGGCGTGGTGGCGGGGCCGATTTATTACGCGTATCTGAAGAGCGAGTTGAAGCAGATCGGGATGGTTTGATCTGGCAGATGTACTGCCTGACATGGCCCCATCGCGAGCAAGCTCGCTCCCACAGTAGGTCGGTGGTGTTCACAAATAGTGTGTTCACGGCAGATCCAATGTGGGAGCGAGCTTGCTCGCGATGAGGGCGCCGCTGACCTCAGATCAGACCTGAGTGCCGTAACGCTTCATGGCCTCGATCGCCAACCCGCTGCCGATACTGCCGAAGATGTTCCCTTCCACATGCTGCGCATTCGGCAACATCGCCGACACGCTGTTACGCAGCGCTGGAATCCCGCTCGAACCCCCGGTGAAGAACACCGTATCCACCTGATCGACGCGCACATTGGCGTCGTTGAGCAATTGGGTCACGCTGTTGCGCACCCGCTCCAGCAGGTTGTCGATGGCCGACTCGAACAGCGCCCGGCTCAGTTCCACGCTCAAACCCGGCTCGATCCGGTCCAGCGGCACGTGGCGACTGTCAGCGTGGGTCAGCTGGATCTTGGTTTCTTCCACTTCCATCGCTAGCCAGTGCCCGGCGCGTTGGTCGATCAGCTTGAACAAACGGTCGATGCCGCCGGTGTCTTCGATGTCGTAGCGCATGCTGCCCAGGGCCAGGGTCGACTTCTGCGAGTACACCGAGTTGATGGTGTGCCAGGTCGCCAGGTTCATGTGGTGGCTGGTGGGCATGTAGGCGCCGCTCTTCATCCGGCTGCCGTAGCCGAACAGCGGCATCAGGCCCTGTAGGCTCAGTTGCTTGTCGAAATCGGTCCCGCCGATATGCACGCCGCCGGTGGCGAGGATGTCGTCGTGACGGTTATCGTGGCTGCGTCGCTCAGGGGACAGGCGCACCAGAGAGAAGTCCGATGTACCACCGCCAATGTCGACGATCAGTACCAGCTCTTCCTTTTCGATGGTCGACTCATAGTCGAACGCCGCGGCAATCGGCTCGTACTGGAACGAGACGTCCTTGAATCCGATGGCGCGGGCCACGTCCACCAGGGTGTTTTCGGCTTCCTGGTCGGCCATTTCATCGTCATCGACGAAAAACACCGGACGCCCCAGCACCACTTCTTCGAATTCTCGACCGGCGGCGGTCTCGGCACGCTGCTTCAACTGGCCGATGAACAGCCCGAGCAGGTCCTTGAACGGCATCGCCGTGCCGAGAACGCTGGTGTCGTGCTTGATCAGCTTGGAACCCAGCAGGCTCTTGAGCGAGCGCATCAAGCGGCCTTCGTAGCCTTCCAGGTACTCGTGCAGCGCCAGCCGGCCGTACACCGGGCGGCGTTCTTCCATGTTGAAGAAGACCACCGACGGCAGGGTGATCTTGTCGTCCTCCAGCGCGATCAGCGTTTCCATGCCAGGGCGCAGCCAGCCGACAGTGGAGTTGGACGTGCCGAAGTCGATACCGCAGGCACGGGCCGGAGATGCGTTTTTCATGTCTGTCGAGTTCCGGTTAAAAAACGGCCGCGCAGTGTATGTCAGTGCGGCGCAGAATCGAAGGCCGGCTATCTGCTAAATTCAAGGTCATCGCTCACTTGAAAGACTATCCTTGTCCCCCAAACTTACAGGCATGGCTTGGCAGCCAATCAGTGCATGCTGTGTCTGGCTGCGCGATATCGATAACGGATGGTGATTCCCTCGATGGACTTCAAAGACTATTACAAGATTCTCGGTGTGGAGCCGACCGCTGACGATAAGGCGATCAAGGCCGCCTATCGCAAGCTGGCGCGCAAATACCACCCCGACGTCAGCAAGGAAAAGGACGCCGAGGCCAAGTTCAAGGACGCCTCGGAAGCCTATGAAGCGCTGAAAAGCGCCGACAAGCGCGCCGAATACGACGACTTGCGCAAATATGGCCAGCACGGCCAACCGTTCCAGGGCCCGCCGGGTTGGCAGCGGCGTGGCGGTGCCGGTGGTTTTGGCGGTGGACAGGATGGCGGTGATTTTTCGGACTTCTTCAGTTCGATCTTCGGTAACCGTGGCCCGGGTTTCGGGGGTGGACAGTCTGGCCGCAGTGCTGGTCGTCGAGGGCAAGACGTGGAAATGGAATTAGCGGTTTTTCTGGAAGAAACCCTGTCGACCGAATCGAAAAAGATCAGTTTCCAGGTGCCGCAGCACAACGCCGCCGGTCAGCACGTCAGCAATACCAGCAAGAGTCTGAATGTGAAGATTCCGGCGGGTGTCAGCGATGGTGAGCGCATTCGGCTCAAGGGCCAGGGGGCTCCGGGTGTCGGTGGCGGCGCGAATGGCGACCTGTACCTGACCATTCGGTTTGCGCCGCACCCCAAATTCGACGTTGAAGGTGAAAACCTGATCATCACCTTGCCGCTGGCCCCGTGGGAATTGGCGCTGGGCGCGGAAGTCGCGGTGCCGACCCTGACCGGCAAGATCAACCTCAAGGTTCCGGCGGGCAGCCAGAACGGCCAGCGCATGCGCGCCAAGGGCCACGGCTTGCTGAACAAGGCCGGCCAGCGCGGCTACCTGTTTGTGCAACTCAAGGCCGTGATGCCGAAACACAGCGATGATGACGTCAAAGCGTTGTGGCAGGAGCTGGCGAAGAAAGCCGCTTTTAATCCGCGGGAGCATTTTTGATCCTCGAACCCTGGAGTAACTGACAATGAGCAGTCCCCTGATCGTTCAACTGGACATGGCAGAATTCTGTGAGGCGACCGATTTGTCGGACGTCTACGTGATCGAAATCGTCGAGCACGGCATCCTCGAACCTCAGGGCGCGCTGCCCAAGGATTGGCGTTTCAACGACGATGAACTGGCGGTCGCCAAGCGCGCCGCCAAGTTACGCCGTGACCTGGAACTGGAATGGGAAGGCGTCGCCCTGGCGCTTGACCTGCTCGAAGAAGTGCAGCAACTGCGCGCCGAAAACCGGATGCTCAGGCAGCGGTTGGGGCGGTTGGTGGGCGAGTAGTCGAATATCGACACCAGTGGCTACAAAACCACCCGCGACACCCTCGGCAACACCACGCTGAACGTCGTGCCCTCGGTCTCGCTCGAGCGGACCTCGATCGTGCCCTGATGTGCGTCCACTACCTGTTTGACGATGAACAAACCCAACCCGAGGCTGGTGGAAGGGCCGGCGAGTGCTTCGCTGGCGCTGCGCACCAGCGGGTCGAAAATCGTCGGCAGTGCGTCGGCGGGAATCGGCTCGCCGTGGTTGTGCATGGTCAGCGTCACCTGGTCGTTTTCTCCCATGATGCTCAGGGTCACAGGGCGGTGATCAGCGCCGTGCTGCAAGGCATTGCCGACGAGGTTTTGCAGCAGTTGGCCGATACGTGCACGGTCCCAGACACCGTGAGTGTCCCCTTCGACCTTCAGTAGTGAATGGCAGTCCGGCTGCCCGGCGCCGGCTTCGTCCAGCGCAGCTTTTGCTGCCGCAGCCAGGTCCATCGGTGCCGGTTCGATCGGCAGGCTGCTGCCCAAGCGATTGCGCACCAGTTCCAGCAAGTCGCTGACCATCGCCGCCATGTGCCGGGTGCTGCTCCTGATACTGGTCACATAGAGTTGGGCGTCGCCGTCCAGTTTGGCTTTGCGTAGCAGCATCTCGGTGGACATGTTCACCGCCTGCAAAGGCGTGCGCAGGTCGTGGCCCAGAATGGCCAGGAAGATGTCCCGTGAGCGATTGACCTGCTCGGCGTAGGCCGCAGTGGACTCGGCCAGGGCTTCGTCGATGGCTTCGTTGAAACGGATCATGTCCTGCAAGTACGCCATGTCCGACGACTCCAGGCTGTTGACCCACAGGCGAATCACGCTGGCCCGCAAATGGCGGAACTCAGAGGTCATCTGTACCAGATCAAACCCCACGTTATGCCGAAGCTCGCCATGGCTGGCCGCGGCCTTGTCCAGGCTTGGGGTTTTTTCCGGGCCTTCGCCCCTGGCCTTGGCCGCTTGTTCACGGGCGGTCTGGGCGGTCGTCATGTCACGGGAAGCGGCCAGCAGGATCGACCTGGCGTGGTCGCGCAAGAGCGTCCGGTCCATGGATTCAGGTTCGGGGGCAATGGATTGGGCGAACTGTTCCCATTCATCGACGATACGGTCGACATGTACCACGATGAATTCGGCGAGGCGCATGACCGTGGATCCCGAACGATGGAGGCGGTGTGTCGTCGCTTGGCGTCAGGGGGATCGTGTCAACTCGACAGCTGATCCAGGCGCAGGCGTTTGTTTGTCAGTATGGTGGTATTTATATAGTTTTAACGCGCTGATAATAAATATTTATTTGGGTTTTTAATGCATATATAAACAAGTTTTTGCTCTTTAACTTTCTAAGGGATTGCTTAGGCTGTTAGAACTTATTGTGCTTCTAAAGGCTGTTGAAATATGTTGGATGATCAAGGAATAGATATAAGGGCTGATGGATCAGTCACCCATAATAAAGGGCCTCATTTCGAGCGTATAACCCAAGCCATTCCATCGGCTATTCGCACGGCTCCCGCCTCACGGCTGGCGACCCTGACGTCCCTGCAACCCTCTGTGCCGGAATGGTATTTGAAGGCCAGAGAAATAGATCGTCAGTTTCTCAAGGACCTCATCGACGAACGTTGGCGATTGCAAGGAGCGCTGGATCAGACACTGGGCAACGTGCAACAGGACATCAACGCGTTTGCCGAGCCCTTGCTCAAACAAGCGCTTAAGGATGAGTACGGTATTGAGTTCGATGTCCACGCCACCCGCTTGCACCTCTATGTGCCCGACACCCTGATCTTCGGTATCGACACGGGGGCCAGCCGCGTGCGGCACTCCACGTTGCTGGAGGCCGCCTTGCATAACTTCGAAGCGCCGGAAACCCATGAAGACGCCTTTCGCAGTGGCTCCGGTCTGTACACCACGGATGTGCAAGGGGGGCTGCATCAGGAGCCGGTGACGGTTGGCCAGTTCGCTGCCCTGTGCCGGAAACTGGATCTCGGGCGCTGCTACCAGAATCACCTCGAGTCCGCCCTGGCGCCAGCCGAGCGGTCAGCCCGTGAAACGCTGGCGCGACAGGCCGTGGCCAGTGAAAAAGCGGCGTTCAGTGTGGCGGCACTGACGGCACTGCTCAAGGGGGATATCACGAGTTACGGCTATGGTCGCCTGCTGCAAATACGTGACGGTAGACCGGGCATCGACTTTTATGGCCGGCCGCTGCTCAGTCACCGATTGTCGTTGATGGGATTCCGGTTGACCGGTGTTGTGCTGTTCAGTGCGCTGGCTGATCCGACAGCGCTCAAGCGCGCGGTCGATGAGCTGACCCCTGAAGCATTGAAACCCTGGCTAGACCTCTCGCAACGCGTGCCGTTCTTGCCCGGACAGGCGTATGAACAGTATCAGTTGATCAATGCATTTTTTGAGAACGGCTCGCAAGCAGTCACCGAGCAGATGCTGCGCAAGGACGACATCTATCGACAGAGCCGTTTAAGCGGCAAGTTGATTGTTTATATTCCCGATGATCCGCAACACCCACTCAAAGAGTACGACTCCTTCAGCGATTTAATGAACGCGCTGATCAGTCAGTTGCGCTCAACCGAGTACCAGGCGTTCTTCAGCCGCTTCGTGGCTCAGAAAGACAAGGGCGTTTTTTTTGCGCGGGTCAATGAGCGTCTCAAGACCTTCACCTGGCAGCAACGCGAGCCCTTGGATATGGGGCCCTGGTGGCGGGAGACGGCGATCGAGAACCCGCACGCTGAACCTGTCACCAACCTCATCGAGGGCGATCTGTGGAACACGTTTTATCGTGAGCGGCTTGCCAAGGCCCTCGCCGATGCCCGGCGCATTGCGGTGCCGACCGACGATGAAGACGCGACCAGCCGTTTCAAACGCCTGACCAGTTATCTGGACATTGGCTGGAACGTCTTCAATTTCGCGGCGATGCTGGTGCCCGGATTGGGCGAAGCCATGTTGGGGGTGATGGTCGCGCAGATGCTGGCGGAGGTGGTGGAGGGCATCGAAGACTGGAGCCTGGGAGACAGGGAGCAGGCGTCAGCACATTTCACCGGGGTGCTGCTCAACTTCGCGCAACTGACCTTGATGGGGGCAGGGCATGTGTTGCCCAAGGGCGCGGTGAGACCGCTCACGCGTTCACCGTTGATCGACAACCTCAAACCGGTGGAGGTCAACGGCAAGCAACAACTCTGGCGCCCGGACCTTGGCCCCTATGAGCAACCGACCGTCCTGCCGGCAGATGCGCAAGCCGACTCCATCGGCGTTTACCAGCATGAAGGGCGGGACCTGCTGCGTCTTGACGGCAAGCACTATGGGGTCATTCAGGACCCGAACAGCGGTGAGCATCGCCTGGTGCACCCTCGTCGACCGCAGGCTTATCAACCGCGGTTGGAGCACAACGGCGTCGGCAGCTGGAAGACTGAACTCGATCGCCCGCTGGAGTGGGAAACACGGAGGCTTTTACGGCGACTCGGGCCATCGGTGGATGGGTTTTCCGATGAGACGCTGATGCAGGTCCATACCGTGAGCGGTGTGCCCGAGGGCGCTCTGCGCAGGATGCTGGTGGAGCAAGAAACACCGCCCGCCGCACTGGCCGATACCGTCAGGCGTTTCAAGACGTATGCCGATGCGCAGGCGTGCGCTGAGCGGATCCTCACCGATCAGGTCAGCGAACAGTGGGCCGGTTTTCTACCCCGGTTCATGACCGAGTTGCCGGGATGGCCCGAGGGCAAGGCTATCGAGGTCTTCGATCAGGCGGATTTCTCGGGGCCGTCGATCAAGGAGGGCTATGCACAGGCTTCACCCGTGGACACGTTGAAGATGACCCGGGAGCAACTCATTGCAGGGGATCTGCCCGAGCGTGTCGTGCAGTTTCTCGATGAACAAGACGTGCGCGAGGTGATCGGTCAGTGGATGTCAGGTGATCGACGGGCACATGTCGAGGCCTTGCGAACGCAATTGGCCCGGCAAGCGCAAAAACGCAATCGGTGGATTTTCGATCAGTTGTACTCGGCTCGCGAACGTTCGGCGAACCCACTGGTGAATCTGCTCAAGCGTGACTACTCCGCGCTGTCGACCAGTATGGCCGAAGAGCTGCTGCACCCTGCCGAGCCTGCGGACTTGCAACACATGACCGAGAAAAGGCGCATACCGTTGACCATGGCTCGACGAGCCGAGGAGGCCGAACGGCATGTGCGGCTGACACGCGCCTATGAAGGGCTTTACCTCGAAGACCTCTATAACGCCGACACCCCCCGGCTGGCGCTGCACTCGCTGGAAACTCTGGCGGGCTGGCCAGTGGATGTGCGTATAGAGATTCGTGAGTATTCATTTGAAGGCACGTTACACGACAGCATCGGGCCGCTCGACGCGCCGATCCGCAAGGTGCTGATTGTCGGCGAGGATGGGCAATACCAGGCTCGCGACGACCTCGATCAGCACCTGCACGGCGCGGACAATCTTTATGCCGCTGTACTGCATGCCTTGCCCGACACACAACGTGCGGCGCTGGGGTTTGAGATCCATGAGGCGCCACGGCTTGAAAAAGCGGTACAAGCCCAGCCGTTGGCCCGTCACCTGCTTGAGCCGGTTCTGCGGGAAAACCCCATCCGCAAACCCGCTTACGATCCGCAGATCATGCGTCTGCGTGGTGGCATGCCAGGGTATGCGCAGCACACGCTGGACTGGTCGCAGCTGCGTCGCCGGGCGGGTTCGCTCTATCCGGGTTTCAGCGAAGCGCAGATCGAGACGTTGCTGACGGGGTTCAGCCAGAACGGTGGTTCGGCCCATGTGCGCCTGAGCGCACTGGAGTCAGAATTCAATCAGTTGAACCGGACACTGCAAGGCTGGATGAACTCGCCGACCATCGCTTTTCGCTTCAGTCCGGCGGGTGTGGTTGAGTGGCAATCGAGAAACCGGCTCTACACGGCGATCAGGCAATGCTGGCAGCGAACCGGGCCAAGAGGGATCGAGGTGCCTGGTGTCATCTCGCCCCAGGCGCTGGTTCTGGATAACCTCCCCATGAACCGGCACCTTGCGAACATGCCGAGGTTGACCGCGAACTTTGACCATGTGACCCGTTTGAGCATGCGCGATACCGACATGCTCAGTACTCAGACACAATTCCTCGAGTCGTTTGATCGGGTGCGCTACTTGAATCTGGCGGGCAACCTGTTGAATCGTTTTCCAACGGTCATCGGTGATATGCGCTACCTCACCGACCTGGTGCTCAGTGACAACAGAATCGAGCTGACCCACGGTGCGGTTGCCCGTCTGAGAAACCTGACACGCATTAGAGCCCTGTCGTTGAGCGGCAATCCGCTGTTGTTAATGCCCGATATCAGCCGGATGCCGCATTTGCAGGTGCTGATGCTGGAAGAAACGGGAATCGACAGCTGGCCCGTAGGGCTCTTTTCCCAACCGCGCCCGCGCAGCATGCTCCTGAACCTGCGGCGCAACCTCATCAGTCGCATACCGGAGGTCGCTCCCGGCTCGTTTCGGGCAGAACTGTTGGCTCGCACACTGCTGAGTCGCGAGCCGCAATGGCTACCGGCGGATAACCTGAACTCCCTCAGGCTTTACATCGAGTCGGTCGGTCTGGACCCCGAGCGCTCGTATCCTCCCAGAGGGACGCTGGACAGCTCTGAATGGGCGCAGGGTATGTCCGATCAACAGTGGAATGTCAGGCAGGACGTATGGAATGCGGTGGAAGACGAGTTCCACTCCGAAGCCTTCTTCAATGAAATCAGAAAACTCACCCATTCGGCCGACTTCACGGCCGGCGGCACTTATCAGGCGGACCTGACCGCCAAGGTCTGGCGCATGCTGGAGGCCATGGCCGAGAACAGCGAATTGCGGGCCAAACTGTTCAGCGAGGCCGCGACACCTACCGAATGCGTGGATGGCGGTACACAGTTGTTCAATGCCATGGGGGTGCAGGTGTTGCTCCATGAAGCTTATGGCTTGCTTCGCAAGGATCTGGTCGAGTTGCACCTGATCGAGCTGGCCAGAGGCAAGTCCCGTCTCGATGAACTCGGGGCCATCGCCCGCCAGCGAGTCGCCACGCGGTTAGCGGCGGGTGAGCGGTTCCGGCGCCTTGACGCCGAGGGCAATGTCATCGGGACCATCGACGAGGTTGAAGTGCACCTGGCATACATGACGGACCTGGCCGAGCGTCTGGATTTGCCGTGGCAGGCCCGGGGTATGCAGTTCAGGGCGATCGCCGGGGTGACGAAAGAGATGATCGACGCGGCCTTTGAGCGGGTCATGGCGCTTGAAGAGGGCGACCTGCTGCGCGAGCAAATCCTCAAGCAATCGTTCTGGAAAGACTGGCTGGAGGCGTCGTACTCAGAGGAACTCAACGCCTTCAAACGGCGAGTCGACGCGACCACCGAATTACAGGACGCCTTGCAACGACGAGCTGAGGGCGCTGAGCTTCCCGAGGCGCAAAAGACCCGGCTGGAGGCAGAAGTAAGCACGCTGGCGCAAGAACTGGGCCATCGGCCAGACGAGTTCGCTGACGGGCGCAGCATGAACGACGATCAATACGTGCAAGCGTTGAATCTGATTGATGAGCAGATGAAGGCGCTGATGAGCACGCTGACTCAGCAAGCCATTGACCGAGCCCGTCTGCAGCGGGTTGAAATTCCCTTCACGATTGACCCGGACTTCTCGATGTAAGCCGCGACTCAGGCCTCGATGCGTTCTGGCATCGAGGCCTTTTTCTTTGTGCTGCTAACAGACTCAGAACAGAAAATACCGCTGCGCCATCGGCAGCACATCCGCCGGTTCGCACCACAGCAACACGCCGTCGGCCTTGACCTGATAGGTCTGTGGATCGACGTCGATGTTCGGCAGGTAGTCGTTGTGGATCAGGTCGGTTTTCTGCACGTTGCGACAACCTTTGACCACAGCGATTTTCTTTTTCAGACCCAGCGCTTCGGCAAGGCCTGCCTCCTGAGCCGCCTGGCTGATGAAGGTCAGGCTGGTGGCGTGCAGCGAGCCACCATAACTGGCGAACATCGGCCGGTAGTGCACCGGTTGCGGCGTCGGAATCGAAGCGTTGGCGTCGCCCATCAGGCTGGCCGCGATGGCGCCACCCTTGAGGATCAACGTCGGTTTGACGCCGAAAAACGCTGGACGCCAAAGCACCAGATCGGCCCATTTACCGACTTCGATGGAGCCCACTTCGTGGCTGATGCCGTGAGTGATCGCCGGGTTGATGGTGTATTTGGCGATGTAGCGTTTGGCGCGGAAGTTGTCGTTACCTTCGCCATCACCGGCCAGCGGGCCGCGCTGTTTTTTCATCTTGTCGGCGGTCTGCCAGGTGCGCGTGATGACTTCGCCGACGCGGCCCATGGCCTGGCTGTCGGAGCTGATCATCGAGAATGCGCCGAGGTCGTGGAGGATGTCTTCGGCGGCGATGGTTTCGCGGCGAATGCGGCTTTCGGCGAAGGCCACGTCTTCGGCAATGCTTGGGTCCAGGTGGTGGCAGACCATCAGCATGTCGAGGTGTTCGTCGATGGTGTTGCGGGTGAACGGCCGGGTCGGGTTGGTCGAACTCGGCAGCACGTTGGCGAAACCGCAGGCCTTGATGATGTCCGGCGCGTGGCCGCCACCGGCCCCTTCGGTGTGATAGGTGTGGATGGTCCGACCCTTGAAGGCGGCGAGGGTAGTTTCGACGAAACCCGATTCGTTAAGGGTGTCGGTGTGGATCGCCACCTGCACGTCGAACTGGTCGGCGACGTTCAGGCAGTTGTCGATGCTCGCCGGCGTGGTGCCCCAATCTTCGTGCAATTTTAGGCCGATGGCGCCGGCCTTGACCTGTTCGATCAACGGCTCCGGCAGGCTGGCGTTGCCCTTGCCGGTAAGGCCGATGTTCATCGGGAAGGCGTCGGCGGCCTGAAGCATCCGCGCCAGGTGCCACGGGCCTGAGGTACAGGTGGTAGCGTTGGTGCCCGTCGCCGGTCCCGTGCCGCCGCCGATCATGGTGGTGACGCCGCTCATCAGCGCTTCTTCGATCTGCTGCGGGCAGATGAAGTGGATGTGCGTGTCGATGCCGCCAGCGGTGAGGATCATGCCTTCGCCGGCGATCACTTCGGTGCTGGCGCCAACCGCGATAGTCACGTTTGGCTGGATATCCGGGTTGCCGGCCTTGCCGATGGCCGCAATGCGCCCGTCCTTGAGGCCGACGTCGGCTTTGACGATGCCCCAGTGGTCGATGATCAGCGCATTGGTGATCAGCGTGTCGACCACCTCGGCGGCGAGCAATTGGCTTTGGCCCTGGCCGTCACGGATGACTTTTCCGCCGCCGAATTTCACTTCTTCGCCGTAGGTGGTGAAGTCCTTTTCGACTTCGATCCACAGTTCGGTGTCGGCCAGGCGGACCTTGTCACCGACGGTGGGGCCGAACATGTCGGCGTAGGCTTGACGGGAAATCTTCATTCGTTCGCCTTGAGATTCAATTGTGTTTGGGACCGCTCGCTTAGCTCGCTATCGCAGCCTTCGGCAGCTCCTACGGGGTGTTCACACGAGATCGCGTTGAATGCGACCGGCGTAGGAGCTGCCGCAGGCTGCGATCTTTTGGGTGCGCTTCAGTCCAGGTCGCCCATGATCCTGCCGGCAAACCCGAACACCCGGCGGTGCCCGGCCAGGTCTACCAGCTCGACCTCGCGGCGCTGTCCCGGCTCGAAGCGCACGGCGGTGCCGGCCGGGATGTTCAGGCGCATGCCACGGCTGGCGGCACGGTCGAAGGTCAGGGCGTCGTTGGTTTCGAAAAAATGGTAATGCGAGCCCACCTGAATCGGCCGGTCGCCGCTGTTGGCCACGGTCAGGCTCAGGGTGCGACGGCCGGCGTTGAGCTCGATGTCGCCGGGCTGGATCTGATATTCGCCAGGAATCATTCGGGTTGTCCCAACGTCTTGTAGTAGATGGCGGTCGGGGTGTAGCGACCGTCCGGGCTTTGGCAGTAGTTCGGCAGTTCACCGACACGGGTGTAGCCCAGAGACTGATAGAACGCTTCGGCCGCTGAGCCGGCTTCGGTGTCGAGGTACAGCAGGCCACGATTGTACTGGCGCGCGGTAAGCTCCAGGGCATCCATCAGTTGCTGAGCAAGGCCACGTCGCCGCGCTTTGTGCAGCACTTGCAGTTTTTGCACTTCGGCACGATTGCGCCCGTTGGCTTTCTGGCACAGGCCCAGTTGTACGCTGGCCAGGACCTTTTCATCCTGAACCACCACCCACAGCAACAGGCTGCCGTCCTCAAGGCCAGCCTGCACACTGTTGATGTAGGCGCGGGCCTGGGCGTCATCGATGTCGGCCATGAAGCCGATCGAGGCGCCGTGTTGCACCGCGTCAAACAGCAAATCGATCAACCCCAGACGATAGTGCGCAAAGCTTTCGGCGTTCACGCGTCGCAGTTGGGCAGTGTTCATGGTGTATCACTCCTTGTGGGTGACAGGCGGCTCCGCGCCCGGGTTTAGGGTCAGTTGCATGAAGGTCAGGTCGAGCCAGCGGCCGAACTTGGTGCCCACTTGCGGCATGTGCCCGGTGGTGATGAAACCGGACCGTTCGTGCAGGCGAATCGAGGCGGCGTTAGCGCTTTCGATGGCGGCGACCATCACGTGTTTGTTGCAGTCCCTGGCCCGCTCGATCAGCGCGCTCATCAGCTGTGGGCCGAGGCCATTGCCGCGTTGATCGTTGCGCACGTACACCGAATGTTCAACGGTGTGGCGGAAACCATCGAACGGCCGCCAGTCGCCGAACGAGGCGTAGCCGAGCACGCTGTTGTCGGCGTCGACGATTACCAGTACAGGATAACCCTGGGATTGCCGGGCGCTGAACCAGGCCTGGCGGTTACCGAGGTCCACGGCCTGTTCGTTCCAGATCGCTGTCGTATTGAGGACCGCGTCGTTGTAGATGTCGCGAATCGCCGGCAGGTCGGCGTGCAGCGCATCACGGATGTGATAAGTCATGGCGCGGCCTCAGACGATGGGTTGGTGGACGGTGACCAGTTTGGTGCCGTCGGGAAAGGTCGCCTCGACCTGGATCTCCGGGATCATTTCCGGGATGCCTTCCATTACCTGTTCGCGGCTGAGCAGGGTGGTGCCGTAGTGCATCAGTTCGGCCACCGTCTGGCCGTCACGCGCGCCTTCGAGCAGCGCCGCGGAAATATAGGCCATGGCTTCCGGGTAGTTGAGTTTCACGCCGCGCGCCAAACGCCGCTCGGCCACGAGGCCGGCGGTGAAGATCAGCAGCTTGTCTTTTTCGCGTGGGGTCAGGTCCATGTAAAGTCCATATCAAATCGTGTTGTAAACGCTATCCGTAGGAGCTGCCGCAGGCTGCGATCTTTTGACCTTTGTCTGTCGCGTCGCAAGAAGATCAAAAGATCGCAGCCTGCGGCAGCTCCTACGGGTATGTGTGTTCAGGTGCTCCATATTCTTGGTGAGACTGCTTCGCGGCCGAGCAACGCCGGGCGCAGCAGTTTCCATAAATCGATCAACCAACCGCGAGCCAACAAGGCCTCACTGGCCAGGCACCGGGCGACTAACAACCCCGGCAACTGAGTCAGATCACCCCGTACGTCATTGGGCAACGAACGGCAGGCCTCCAGCAATTCGCTATCGACTTCACCCGTCACCAGCAACGTCGCAAACACCGGCTGACCGTCCAGCCCTATCGGCGAATCAAGCAAACCGTCATTCCCGACAATGCGCTGGCGTTCGTGCCAGAGCAACTGGCCGTCGCGGCGGATTTCCAATTGCGATTGAAAGTGCCCATGCTCGAAACGTTCGCCGCTGGCCGGACGACCCAGCGCCACGACGTCCCAATAGAACAACCGCGCGTCACCTTGCAGTTCAATAGACGTGCTGAGCTCAGCCTGGGCGGCGCTGAAGACAATGGTTTCTTGCGGTAGCCACTCCAGCGTGGCGCCGGCCGCGACGTTCAAGTCGAGCTGCTGGTAGGCCGGCCCGGCGGCGCGATACCACTTGGCAGCACCGGGGCTGGTCAGCTGCGCCCAGGCGTCTGCACCGACGCAGGCCGTAATCGCCAATCGATCACCGCCGGCAATTCCACCCGGCGGGTGGACGATGATGTGCTGGCACACCTCGGGGCCTTCGGCGTACAGGTGCTTTTGCACCCGCAGCGGACCCTTGTGCCGGCGCAGGACCGGGCGCGTGCTGTCGCCGAATCGGGCGTAGCCGAGCTCCAGCTCAGCGTGCCAGCTAGGGGTAAACAGGGCAGTGAAGACAGGTAAATTCATAGTTTCTAATGATCGTCAGGACGCTTCAGACTAGATCGTAACCAGCCCGCGCACACCCTCGGCCTCCATATTTTCTCCGCGTCCTTGCTGGACGATCTCGCCCCTGGACATCACCAGGTAGTGATCGGCCAGCTCGGCGGCGAAATCATAGAATTGCTCGACCAGCAGAATCGCCATGTCGCCACGGGCTGCGAGCTTTTTGATCACCGCGCCAATCTCCTTGATCACCGACGGCTGAATACCTTCGGTGGGCTCATCGAGGATCAGCAAGCGCGGCCGACTGGCCAGTGCGCGGCCAATGGCCAACTGTTGCTGCTGACCGCCCGACAGATCGCCACCGCGCCGCTGCTTCATTTGCAGCAACACCGGGAACAGCTCGTAGATGAACGCCGGGACTTCCCTGGCCTCCGAGCCCGGAAAACGTGACAGGCCCATCAGCAGGTTTTCTTCCACCGTCAGCCGCCCGAAAATCTCCCGGCCTTGTGGCACGTAAGCGATGCCGGCGTGAACCCGTTGATGCGGTTTGAACGAGGTGATCGGTTTGCCTTCCCAGTTCACTGCGCCTTCTTTGGCGGGCAACAGACCCATCAGGCATTTGAGCAGGGTGGTCTTGCCGACACCGTTGCGCCCGAGCAGGCAGGTGACTTCACCGACCTTCACCTCAAAGCTCAGGCCCCGCAGAATGTGGCTACCGCCGTAGTACTGGTGCAGCTTGTCGACTTGCAGCATGTTCAAATTCCTTGTGTTCAACACGGTCCCGCTCTTGTAGGAGCTGTCGAGTGAAACGAGGCTGCGATCTGTTCAGAACAAAAACAAGATCAAAAGATCGCAGCCTGCGGCAGCTCCTACAGGGCGGGGGCTATCGACCTAAATACACCTCGATCACCCGCTCGTTATCCTGCACCTGTTCCAGCGACCCTTCGGCCAGTACGCTGCCCTGGTGCAGCACCGTGACGTGGTCGGCAATCGAGCCGACGAAACCCATGTCGTGCTCCACCACCATCAGCGAATGCTTGCCGGCCAGGCTTTTGAACAGCTCGGCGGTGAATTCGGTTTCAGCGTCGGTCATGCCCGCCACCGGCTCATCGAGCAGCAGCAATTGTGGGTCTTGCATCAGCAACATGCCGATTTCCAGAAACTGCTTTTGCCCGTGTGACAGCAAGCCGGCCGGGCGATTGACCGAACTGGTCAGGCGAATGGTTTCCAGTACCTCGCAGATCCGGTCTGTTTGTTCGCCATTAAGTTTCGCCCGCAGACTGGCCCACACCGATTTGTCGGTTTTCTGTGCCAGTTCGAGGTTTTCAAACACGCTCAAGGCTTCAAACACGGTCGGCTTCTGGAACTTGCGACCAATCCCGGCCTGGGCGATCTGCACTTCGCTCATTTGCGTCAGGTCCAGGGTTTCACCGAACCAGGCCTTGCCATGGCTGGGCCGGGTCTTGCCGGTGATCACGTCCATCAACGTGGTTTTGCCGGCGCCGTTGGGGCCGATGATGCAGCGCAGTTCGCCGACGCCGATATACAGATTCAGCGCATTGAGTGCCTTGAAACCATCGAAACTGACGCTGATGTCTTCAAGCGTGAGGATCGTGCCATGGCGGGTGTTCAGGCCTTTTTCGACGCGTTGCCCCAGACCGATCGCATCGCGGCTGCTGCCGGCGTCGTTGTTGGGCTCCGGTGGAAAAAAGACCGGCTCGAGCATGAACTCGGCTGTCGGTGTGATTCTCATTGTTCTGCCCTTTTCTTCAGCAGACCGATCACGCCTTTGGGCAGGTACAGGGTCACGACGATAAACAGCGCGCCGAGGAAGAACAGCCAGTATTCGGGGAACGCCACGGTGAACCAGCTCTTCATGCCATTGACCACGCCCGCCCCGAGCAACGGCCCGATCAACGTGCCGCGCCCGCCGAGTGCGACCCACACGGCGGCTTCGATGGAGTTGGTCGGCGACATTTCGCTGGGGTTGATGATGCCGACTTGCGGCACATACAGCGCACCGGCCAGACCGCACAACACCGCGCTCAAGACCCAGACAAACAGCTTGAAACCGCGTGGGTCGTAACCGCAGAACATCAGCCGGTTTTCCGCATCACGCAGTGCAGTCAATACCCGGCCGAACTTGCTTTGTGCCAGGCGCCAGCCGATGAACAGGCTCGCCACCAGCAACAGCACGGTGGCGACGAACAGCACCGCGCGAGTGCCCGGCTCGGTGATGCCGAACCCCAGAATCGTGCGGAAATTGGTGAAGCCGTTGTTGCCGCCAAACCCGGTCTCGTTGCGGAAAAACAGCAACATCCCGGCGAAGGTCAGGGCCTGAGTCATGATCGAGAAATACACGCCCTTGATCCGCGAGCGGAAGGCAAAGAAACCGAACACCAGCGCCAGCAAACCCGGCGCCAACACCACCAGGCACATCGCCCAGATAAAGCTGCTGGTGCCGGTCCAGTACCACGGCAGTTCGGTCCACGAGAGGAAGGTCATGAATGCCGGCAGGCCATCGCCTGAAGCCTGGCGCATCAGGTACATGCCCATCGCGTAACCGCCGAGGGCGAAGAACAGGCCATGGCCGAGCGAAAGCAAACCGGCGTAACCCCAGACCAGATCCAGCGCCAGGGCGACGATGGCGTAGCAGAGAATTTTGCCGACCAGCGTCAGGGTGTAGGCGGAAACGTGCAGCGGATTGTCCGGCGACAACAGCGAAAGCAGCGGCAAGGCCAGCAGCAGCGCGAGGATCACTGCGCCAATGGCAATCGTGACTTTGGGGCCGGCTTTTTGCGTGGCTGTGAGCATCAGGGGCTGGTTCATCAGTCGATTACCCGTCCTTTCAGTGCGAAGAGTCCTTGCGGGCGTTTCTGAATGAACAGAATGATCAGCGCGAGGATCAGGATCTTGCCAAGTACGGCACCGATTTGCGGTTCAAGAATCTTGTTGGCGATCCCCAGGCCGAACGCGGCGAGCACGCTGCCGGCCAGTTGGCCAACGCCGCCGAGCACCACCACCAGGAACGAATCGATGATGTAGCTCTGGCCCAGATCCGGGCCGACGTTGCCGACTTGACTCAGGGCTACGCCACCCAGGCCGGCGATGCCCGAGCCGAGCCCAAAGGCGAGCATGTCGACGCGCCCGGTGGGTACGCCACAGCAGGCCGCCATGTTGCGGTTCTGGGTGACCGCGCGCACGTTCAAGCCGAGGCGGGTCTTGTTCAGCAGCAGCCAGGTCAGCACCACCACAAACAGGGCGAAGGCGATGATCACGATGCGGTTGTATGGCAGTACCAGATTGGGCAGTACCTGAATCCCGCCCGAGAGCCAGGCCGGGTTTGCCACTTCGACGTTTTGCGCACCGAACAGCAGTCGGACCAGCTGAATCAGCATCAGGCTGATACCCCAGGTGGCCAGCAGGGTTTCCAGCGGCCGGCCGTAGAGGTGGCGAATCACCGTGCGCTCCAGCGCCATGCCGATGCCGGCGGTGACAAAAAACGCCACCGGCAACGCCACCAGCGGGTAGAACTCGATGGCTTGCGGCAAGAAGCGCTGGAACAGCAACTGCACCACATACGTGGAGTAGGCACCGAGCATCAGCATCTCGCCATGGGCCATATTGATCACCCCGAGCAGGCCGAAAGTGATCGCCAGACCGAGGGCCGCCAACAGCAGGATCGATCCCAGGGACATGCCGCTGAAGGCCTGGCCGAGCAACTCACCGACCAGCAGTTTGCGTTTAACCTGGGCCAGGCTGGTTTCAGCCGCCGTGTGCACCGAGGCATCGGCTTCGACGCCGGGTTGGAGCAAGCCTTCGAGGCGGGTGCGGGCCAGTGGGTCGCCGGTTTCACCGAGCAAGCGCACGGCCGCCAGGCGCACGGTCGGGTCACTGTCCACCAGTTGCAGGTTGGCCAGCGCGAGGCTCAGGGCAGCGTGAACGGCTTCATCTTTTTCAGTGGCGAGTTGCTGGTCGAGGAATGCAAGCTGCGCAGGTTTTGCGCTTTTTTGCAGTTGTTGTGCGGCGCTCAAACGCAGTTTGCTGTCAGCGGCGAGCAGTTGATGACTGGCCAGCGCAGTGTCGATCAAACCCCGCAGGCGGTTGTTCAGGCGCAGGGTTTTGGTTTCGCCGTCGACGGTCAGCGTTCCCTGTTGCAGGGCGTTGATCAGTTCGATGCGAGCCGGCACGGGCTGCGCGGCCCAGGTTTCCAACAACTTGGCTTGCTGCACGGGATTGGCCGCGACGAAGTCTTCGGCGTCCCCGGCGTGGGCGGCCATCGGCAACAGCAGTGCCAGGGCGAGAAACAGACGGTAAAGGGCAGTGGGCATGTCATTGGCCTTACGCGGTCAATGTGGGAGCGAGCTTGCTCGCGATAGCGGTGGGCCAGGCAACATTGATGTTGATTGATAAACCGTCATCGCGAGCAAGCTCGCTCCCACAGGAGTTATGCCAGCCCTGAGCTCCGTGCTCGGGCACGACATCCAGTGGCTTAGTTGCTCTTCACCGCATATTCCGGCTTCTTGTCGTTACCCGGTATGAACGGGCTCCACGGCTGGGCGCGGATCGGGCCTTCGGTCTGCCATACCACGTTGAACTGACCGTTCGCCTGGATCTCGCCGATCATCACCGGCTTGTGCAGGTGGTGGTTGGTCTTGTCCATGGTCAGGGTGTAGCCCGACGGCGCGGCGAAGGTCTGGCCAGCCAAGGCTTCACGGACCTTGTCGACATCAGTGGATTTGGCTTTCTCCGCGGCCTGCGCCCACATGTGGATGCCGACGTAGGTGGCTTCCATCGGGTCGTTGGTCACCGCTTTATCCGCGCCCGGCAGGTTGTGTTTTTTGGCGTAGGCTTTCCAGTCGGCGACGAACTTCTGGTTCACCGGGTTTTCCACCGATTCGAAGTAGTTCCACGCGGCGAGGTTGCCCACCAGCGGTTTGGTGTCGATGCCGCGCAGTTCCTCTTCGCCCACCGAGAAGGCCACGACCGGTACGTCGGTAGCTTTCAGGCCCTGGTTGGCCAGTTCTTTATAGAACGGCACGTTGGAGTCGCCGTTGACCGTGGAAATGACCGCCGTCTTGCCGCCGGCCGAGAACTTTTTGATGTTGGCGACGATGGTTTGATAGTCGCTGTGACCGAACGGCGTGTAGACCTCTTCGATGTCCTTGTCGGCCACGCCTTTGGAGTGCAGGAACGAACGCAGGATTTTGTTGGTGGTGCGCGGGTAGACGTAGTCGGTGCCGAGCAGGAAGTAGCGCTTGGCGCTGCCGCCTTCTTCGCTCATCAGGTATTCCACTGCCGGGATCGCCTGCTGGTTCGGCGCGGCGCCGGTGTAGAAGACGTTCGGCGACATCTCTTCGCCTTCGTACTGCACCGGGTAAAACAGCAGACCGTTGAGCTCTTCGAACACCGGCAGTACCGATTTACGCGACACCGAAGTCCAGCAGCCGAACACCACCGCAACCTTGTCCTGGGTCAGCAACTGCCGGCCCTTTTCCGCGAACAGCGGCCAGTTCGATGCCGGGTCGACCACCACCGGTTCGAGCATCTTGCCGTTGACCCCACCCTTGGCGTTGATCTCGTCGATGGTCATCAGCGCCATGTCTTTGAGCGAGGTTTCGGAGATCGCCATGGTCCCTGACAGCGAATGCAGGATCCCGACCTTGATGGTCTCGGCGGCCTGGACGCTCCAGGTCATGCCCATCGCGGCAATGCTTGCCGATAGTGTGAAAGCCTTGATCAAACTGCGACGCTTCATTGTGCGATCTCCATGAACTTATGAATTTTCTTGGTTGGCAGATGCGGACGACTGAAGGGTCTTTAGCAAGGGCTGTGCCCGGTCGGAGAAAGGCAAGGAAATGTCGTGTTAGAGCGGTTGCGTGGTTTGGTGACGCACCATGAAGGAACGTGTCTGGCGCGTTGGTGCGTCGAGGCGCGCCAGATTAGGGCGCTGAGTAGTTCGGGGTTACCCCAATCAACTGTGGGAGCGAGCTTGCTCGCTCCCACAGTTGATAGTGGTGGGGTTTAGCGGCGGCGCATCAGGCCGATGAAGAACAGGCCGCCGATGGCTGCTGTGGGACTGTCATAAATTTTGTGTTCGGGCATAACATGTTGCAGAGGTGCATGTATGCCGACCAAGAAAAAACCGGCCC
>NZ_JBXAOB010000030.1:0-30820 GCF_058802345.1 Pseudomonas sp. GW822-FHT02D10 | reverse complement strand
AGGCCGACCTGGTGAAATAAAGGCCTGCCTAACGGCAGGCCGTTACCGGCCCGCACACAAAAAATCTGACAGTCCCCCCACCGCGAGTGTCGCCGGAGTGGGAAAGCCAACCCCTCCGGCAAGAACCACGCGGTCTTCGATATTTCGATCCTGTTTTGGTGGGCGTTGAGGGGGCGGTAGTCATCTCTGAATCGACAACTCTGTTTCCTTGACGGTGCAAATGGAAGCGGGCAAGCCCGCCCTACATTCAACGGTAGTCAGCGCCTATTCAACCCCCTTGCCAACCGATCCCCACCCAACTGAATCACCGCCACCAGAATCACCAGCAACACAATCACCGTCAGCATGATCTGGCTGTCAAACCGCTGATACCCATACCGGTACGCAATGTCCCCCAAGCCACCGGCACCAATCGCCCCAGCCATGGCCGACGAGTTGATCATCGTAACCAGCGTGATGGTGAAACCACCGACAATCCCCGGCAACGCCTCAGGCAACAGCACGTGCCAAACAATGTGCCAGCGCCTGCAGCCCATAGCCTGCGCAGCTTCGATCAATCCGTGGTCGACCTCGCGCAGGCTGACCTCGGCGATACGGGCAAAGAATGGCGTGGCGGCGATGGTCAGCGGCACCACGGCGGCCCAGACGCCGTAGGTGGTGCCGACGATCAAGCGGGTGAACGGGATCAGCGCGACCATCAGAATCAGAAACGGGATCGAGCGGAACAGGTTGACGAAGGCCCCCAGCGCACGGTTCAGCGCCGGTGCTTCGTAGATCCCTCCTTTGGAGCTGGTGACCAGAATCACCGCCAGCGGAATGCCCGCCAGCAGTGCGATCAGCGACGACACGCCGACCATCAGAAAGGTGTCGATAACGCCCTGCAGCAATCGATCAAACCACATAACCCAGCACCTCTGCGTGTTGCGCCCAGTGACTGGCGCGCTGGCGTAATTCTTCTGCGCCCAAGGACGAACCGCTCACCGCCAACAACAATTGCCCAACGGCATGCCCCTGAATCCGTTCGACGCCACCTTGCAGCAAGCGCACCCGACCACCGAGTGCACTGAACAGTGCCGCCAGATCCGGCTCATCATTACTGCTGCCGGTGAACTGCAAACGCAGCACCACCGCGGACTTCGGCGAGTGCGGCTGGGCCTGCAAACGGCTTTGCAGTTCTTCCGGCAAGCCATGTTGCAGAGGCGCCAGCAGGGTTTTGCTGACCTCGTGCTGCGGACTGCCAAACACTTCCCAGACCGGCCCTTGCTCAACAATTCGTCCATGTTCGAGCACCACTACCCGATCGCAGATATCACGGATCACCGCCATTTCGTGGGTGATCAGAATGATCGTCAGCCCGAGGCGTTGATTGATCTCGCGCAGCAGGCCGAGGATCGACTGCGTGGTCTCCGGGTCGAGGGCCGAGGTGGCTTCGTCACAGAGCAGAATCGCCGGGTCGTGCACCAGCGCCCGGGCGATGCCGACGCGCTGTTTTTGCCCACCCGAGAGCTGCGCCGGGTAGGCCTGGTGTTTGCCTTGCAGGCCGACCAGTTCCAGCAGTTCACGCACCTTTTTTTCACGCTCGGCTTTCGGTACGCCGGCGACCTTAAGCGGCAGTTCGACGTTCTGCCACACGGTTTTGGCCGACATCAGGTTGAAGTGCTGAAAGATCATGCCGATCCGCCGACGCAGCGCCACCAGACGGTCCTCATCGAACTCACCGATATCCACCTGATCGATCAGCACCCGACCGGTGCTCGGTTGTTCGAGGCGGTTGATGGTGCGGATCAGTGAGGACTTGCCGGCACCGCTGCGGCCGATGATGCCGAACACTTCACCGCGCTGGATGGCCAGGTCGATGCCGTGCAGTGCCGCGACCGGGCCTTGTTGGCCGTTGTAGGTTTTGCCGAGGCCGATGAAACGCACGTGGGCGCGAGTGAGCTCCGGGTGCAGTTCGGTCTGTTCGGCGTTGTACTTTGGTGGAATGTCCAGTCGAAGTCGGGCGTTGGCGGCATTCATGGTCAGCCTTCCCAGCCCGCTTGGTAGAGCTTGCCGTGGGCTTTATCCAGGGCTGCGCGAACCACCGGCGAATGCTGGTAGATGTCGACGAACTTGATCAGGCGCGGGTCGGTTTTGCTTTTCGGCTGGATCACGAACTGGATCACGTATTCCTTGTGATCGAGGCCGTCGAACAGCAGCGCCGAGCCGGCATCGAAGGTCTTGGCCAGACGAATATAGGCCGGGTAGCCCTGCACCAGGTCGGCGTCCTCATAAGCGCGCACCAATTGCACCGCTTCGACCTGAAGGATTTTCAGTTTTTTCGGATTGGCGACGATGTCGTCTTCGGTGGCCTTGTAACCGACCCCCGGTTTGAGGCTGATCAACCCGGCCTTGGCCAGCAGTTGCAGCCCACGACCGCTGTTGATCGGATCGTTGGCGATGGCCACGCTGGCGCCCTCGGGAAGCTCATCGAAGCTTTTGTATTTCTTCGAGTACAGGCCAACGTTGTTGATGATGCCCGGCGCGAACGGCACCAGATCAAAACCGGCAGCGGCCTTGGCGTTTTCGAGGAACGGGATGTGCTGGAAATAGTTCACATCGATGTCGCCCGAAGCCAGGCTGACGTTCGGCGCGATCCAGTCGCTGAACTCCACCAGCTCGACCTTCAGGCCTTGTTTGCCGGCTTCTTCGACCGCCGCTTCCAGCGGGATGGCGAAGGCGGCGGTGGTGCCGATTTTCAGCGGCACGTCGGTGGCGAAAGTTACCGAACTGAAGAGGCCGAGGGCCAGGGCCAGTGCTTTGACTGGGTGATTGAAGAGCTTTTTGGTCATGATGGTTATTCCAGTCAGTGCGTGAAAGGTGCGTTGTTTAGACGGGCCTCATCGCGAGCAAGCTCGCTCCCACAGTGGATCTCCGGTGTTCACAAAACCCATGTGGGAGCGAGCTTGCTCGCGATGCTTTTAGCGTCGGAACGCGGACCCAGTGTGTTTCTCGGGCAAATGCGCCTCTGCGTGAAACAGCTTTTCGCGCAACGTCCCTTCGTCATAAGCGGTCTTGTACGACCCGCGCCGCTGCAACTCGGGAATCACCAGGTCGATGAAATCGACATAGCTTTCCGGGGTGACGATGCGGGTCAGGTTGAAGCCGTCCAGGCCGGTTTCAGCGATCCAGGATTCCAGTTCATCGGCGACTTGCTCGGGCGAGCCGACCACGGTGATGTAGCGGCCGCCCAAGGCGTGTTGCTCCAGCAATTTGCGCCGGGTCCAGTCGTTGTTTTGCAGGTTTCTGGTGGCGGACTGGATAGCGTTGCTTTTCACGTACTGGATCGGCTCGTCGAGTTCGTATTCGGAAAAGTCGATCCCGGTCGACGCGGAAAAATGCGCCACCCCGGCCTCGGCGCTGGCGTAGCTCAGGTACTCGGCGTGCTTGGCCCAGGCCAGTTCTTCGCTGGCACCGACGATCACGTTCAGCCCCATGAAGACCTTGATGTCCTCGGGGTTACGCCCGGCAGCGGCGGCGCTGGCGCGGACCTTGTCCACCTGGACCTGGGTCGAGGCCTTGTTCTGGCCGCTGATGAACACGCACTCGGCGTGCTGTCCGGCGAACATCAGGCCACGGTCTGAACTGCCGGCCTGAAACAGCACCGGCGTGCGCTGCGGCGAGGGTTCGCAGAGGTGATAACCCTCGACCTGATAGAACTCGCCGTGGTGCTCGACCTTGTGGACTTTTCCCGGTTGGGCGTAGACCCGCTGCTCGCGGTCATTGATGACTGCATCGTTTTCCCAGCTGCCTTCCCAGAGTTTGTACAGCACTTGCAGGTACTCATCGGCCTGGTCGTAACGCCGGTCATGTTCGACCTGTTCGCTCAGGCCCATGGCCTTGGCGGCGCTGTCGAGGTAGCCGGTGACGATATTCCAGCCGACCCGGCCACGGCTCAGGTGATCGAGGGTCGACAGGCGTCGGGCGAACAGGTACGGCGCCTCATAAGTGAGGTTGGCGGTCAGACCAAAACCGAGGCTTTTGGTCACCGCCGCCATGGCTGAAACCAGCAGCAAAGGATCGTTGACCGGCAACTGGATCGACTCCTTGAGCGGTACATCGACCGAGTGCTGGTACACGTCGTAAACCCCGACGATGTCGGCGATGAACAGCCCGTCGAACAGCCCGCGCTCCAGCAACTGCGCGAGCTCGGTCCAGTATTCGATGGTCTTGTACTGGGTCGAGTTGTCCCGTGGATGAGTCCACAGGCCGTGGTTTATGTGCCCGATGCAGTTCATGTTGAAGGCATTGAGCAGGATCTTTTTTCTCTTTGTTAGAGGCGAGGGCATCAAATCGTCCCCCGCAGTGGCGGGTTTTCATCGTTGAGGTAGTAGTTGCCAATCGCGTGGTACTTCCAGCGCACCGGGTCGTGCAGGGTATGCACCCGGGCGTTGCGCCAGTGACGATCCAGCCCGTGCTCGGCCAGGGTGGCCTGGCTGCCGGACAGTTCGAACAGTGTGCTGCCGGCCGCCAGTGAAATTTCGGTGCTGATGGCGCGTGCTTCGGCCACGGCAATCGAGGCGGCTGCGATGGTTTCGGCGTTGGTCTCGGCCTGGGCGCGGTCGAGGAATTCTCCTGCGCGTTCGAGCAGCGCTTCCGTCGCGTGCAGGCGAATGCTCAGGTGGCCGAAGCTTTTGATCGTCAGCGGGTCTTCGGTGGCTTTGTCGTTACCGGAGTCGATCCACGGACGGGTTTTGGTTCGCACGAAATGCAGCGCGTCTTCATAGGCGGCGCGAGCGATACCGGTGTCGATGGCGGCGTGGAGAATCTGCGCCAGCGGGCCGACCGGGGTCGGGCGTTCAAAGGCACTTTGAAACGGGATCACATCATCCTTCGAGACGTAGACGTTTTCGAACACCACCGAACCGCTGCCGGTGGTGCGCTGGCCGAAGCCGCTCCAGTCATCGATGACCGTCAAGCCCTGGCTGTCACGTGGGACGAAGGCCAGTTGCTGGACGCCGTGTTCATCGACCACCGTGGTGGGAATCCGTTGCGCGTAGATCGCCCCGGTGGAGTAGAACTTGCGGCCGTTGATGCGAAAGCCGTCGCCATCTCTCGTCAAGCTGGTGACCCGGTCATGAGCGGTCTTGGTGCCGAGTTCGGCCAGCGCATTGCCGAAGCGCTGACCGGCGAGGACTTCGGCATACAGGCGCTTTTGCTGCTCGGGCGTACCGTTCACGCGCAGCACTTCGAGGGCATAAAAATGGTTCTGCGGGATCTGCCCCAGCGAACCGTCAGCCTGGGCGATCAGCGCGATGACTTTGGCCAGGGTGACGTTGGAAACCCCGGCACCACCGAATGCCTTGGGCACGCTGATGCCCCACAGGCCGGAGCGTGAAAAGACTTCCAGTTCGGGGTAGGGCAGGCGTCGTTCACGGTCGCGCAGGGCGCTGTCGCGTTTGAAGTCTTCGGCCAGATCGCTGGCGACGACGAGGGCTTGTTCATCGCTGGTGATGACCGCGACGGGGTGAAAAAGAGTCATGTGTTTCTCCAGAGATCTGGTCAAAAGTGTTCTGGTCGTTCAGATCCAGGAATGCCGTGAAGGCAAGGTGCCGTTCAGGTGATAGGTGCCCACGGCGTGGTACTTCCAGCGCACCGGATCGTGCAGGGTGTGTACGCGCGCATTGCGCCAGTGGCGGTCGAGATTGAACTCGGCGAGGGTGGCGCGACTGCCGGCCAGTTCGAAGAGTTTTTCGCTGGCCAGCAGCGAGATCTCGGTGGTCAGCACCTTGGCTTCGGCGACCGCAATCGAGGCGCGGGCGGCGGACTCGGCGGTGACTGGCGCGGCATTGACTTGATCGAGCACTTTCCCGGCTTTGCGCAGTAGCGCTTCAGCGGCGTGCAGTTCGATTTTCAGTTTGCCGATGTCGGCAATCACGTAGAGGTCATCGCTGGCGCGTTCGACCTTGGCATCGATCCACGGCCGTGCGCGTTCGCGAACGAAGCGGATGGCGTCGTCGATGGCGCCACGGGCAATGCCGGCGTCGATGGCCGCTTGAATCAGCTGGGACACGGCGCCCTGAATATTCGGGCTGTCGTTGATCCGCCAGTTCTCCACTACCAGGTCGGCGTCGACGCGCACGTTGTTCAGCAGCACGGTGCCGCTGGCCGTGGTGCGCTGGCCGAAACCCGACCAGTCGTCGACGATGCGCAGCCCCGGGGTGCCGCGGCGGACGAAGGCGATGACTTGCTTGCCGTCGTCATTGATTGCCTTGACCGCGACCCAGTGAGCAAACAGAGCGCCTGTCGAGTAGAACTTCTGACCACTGATGACGTAACCATCGCCCTCGGCGGTGATTCGAGCTTTGAGTTCCAGGGTGTTTTTCGTACCGCGTTCCGGGCCAGCGTTGCCGATCCGCCAGCCGTCGAGCACGCTCTGGAACAGCTGCTTTTTCTGCCGCTCGCTGGCGGTGTGCTGGAGCAGGTTGAGAATGCCGAAGTGGTTCTGCGGAATTTGCCCCAACGCTGGGTCAGCCGCGGAAATGATCGCGAAGACTTCGGCAAGGGTGACGAATGAAACGTCGGGGCCGCCGAACGCCTTGCCAATGGCAATACTGCCCAGGCCACTGCGAGTGAATTGTTCGATTTCTGCCCAGGGCAACTTGCGCTGTTGATCGCGTCGCGCGGCTTGCAGGCGGGCGACCTGAGCGAGTTCGTGTGCCGCTTCGAGGGCTTGCGCGTCGTCGCGCAAAACCTGCGCGGGCAACAACAGCGGGGGAATGTCCAGATCACTCTGAACGTTTGCATCTGCCAGATTAGACATCAGCGCCGCTCCTTGGCTGCACGCAATGCCCTGGCGATGTGCACCGGGGTGGTTTTGTTCCTGACCATACCTGCCACCTCACATCTCATGGATAAGCCGCATCGTGCGGCGAAATCAAAATCAAGAATGTCCGGTGGTCCGGTGCATATACCCTAAGCGTGTATAAAAAATTAATAAACTAACTTTTAGGAATATGCATAGAAGGGTGTCGAGATCGTCAAGATCGCAGGCTTCGCCAGCTCCTACAGGTCAACGTCGATTGGCGTAGGAGCTGGCGTGCCTGCGATCTTTTGTCTTAACGACGACGTTCTTCGGCAGTGCAAAGTACGTCCTTCGACCGTACTTTCAGATAAGGATTGGCGCAGCCGACTTTCAGGGTGCGCGTCGGCGCCCAGCGCGAGTTGTTACCTGCGCGATCAAGAATGCAGTAGGTGACTTCCAGTCGATGGTCTTCACCCGCCTCAAGAATCACCGCAGGCGGCACCCAGACATTGATCGGTCTGCCGACATCGCTCGATTTGATCTTGGGCAGGTCCATGCGCACGTCGCCCCAGCGCAGGGTGATTTCATCGTCAGCCGCCATGTTCAGGTAGGGCTCGATGGTCAGCGGTACGCCACGTTTGATCTGGTTCGGGTTGACCCCGTGACGGCGAATCATCTCGGGAATACCCAACGGCTCCAGGCGCTGGTTTTCATCCGCGCACAGGGTATGGGGCTGACCGCCCGGGCAGTCGAGTTTGACCTGAACCCGTTTTGCCGCGGACAGCGCCGGGCCTTGCCCGACTTGCATGAGCCGGTAGTGGATACGCGAGCTGCCATTGCGGATAAAACTTTCCGGAACCCGCAGGTTGAGTGGCTGGCCGACATCTGCGCGGTTGAGCACCCTTGAGGCCACATAGCAGTTGTCCCAGAACAGTTCGATCAGATCACCTTCGTCCATGCCGGCATAAGGCGGTATCTCGATCAGCAGGTAAGCAGCGGAGGTGAGATTGATGGCAGATCCGGGCGACTGCGTCAGGCCGGGGGCCGCCAGTTCAACTTTGTTCGACATACAAGTCATGTGTGTTCTCCTTGAAACATCGCAGCGAAGTCCATTTCGGAAGTGTCGAAGGCGTTAGGGCAGTAGCAATTCAGTTTGTTTAAGGGTTGGTAGTGGGCTGTTAACTATATTCAATCGTTGTGAAGTGCCGGTTAGCGCCTAGATAAGGGCGTGGTCGATGGAGTGTCAATAGAGGCAAGTTGAGAACTTGGGAATGCCAGGCTATTCAGATATTTCCTACCCGCGATTAGCGGTCGATGGACATTCTGCATGGCTTTTTCTTGGGCGTACTCGATTTGTGAGCCAGTGTTTCCTGTGCTTTCTGGCTTTGGATCAATCTGAGTGTGTCAGAGGTTACGCGACAGGAGGATGTTGCAGGAGGTATCTATATACCGCTTTCGACAGGCGTGATTAAGTAACTCTGAAAGTCGGCGAAAGGCAGAGTCATGATGATCAAGTATTACGCTAAGTGTCACTTCCATCCGTGGAAGTTGACAGCGGTTAATGCGCTTCTGGTGTGATGCAGAACTTCAGGAGTTGAGAAACTTACTGAGGAATTGCCGGGTTCGTTCTTCTTTTGGATGGGCAAACAACGCCTTCGCTTCGCCTTGCTCGACGATGACGCCCTTGTCGAAAAACACCACCCGGTTCGCCACATCACGGGCGAAGCCCATTTCGTGGGTGACGATGACCATGGTGCGTTTTTCTTCAGCCAGACCGCGAATGGTCGCCAGCACTTCGCCAACCAACTCCGGATCAAGCGCCGAGGTGGGTTCGTCGAAGAGGATCACTTCCGGCTCCATGGCCAGCGCCCGGGCGATCGCCACGCGCTGTTGTTGCCCACCGGATAGCCTGCGCGGATAGGCGTCTTCCTTGCCCGCCAGGCCGACCTTGGCCAGCAGTTTTCGACCCAGCGCCAACGCTTGATCCCTTGGGATTTTCTTCACCACCATGGGACCTTCGATGACGTTTTCCAGTGCCGTGCGATGGGGGAACAGGTTGAAGTTCTGAAACACGAAACCGACATGCTGGCGCAACCGGCGCACCAGGCTCTGCTGCTGGTTCAGCGGACGGCTGCCATCGATTTCGATGTCGCCGACCTTGATCCGGCCGCTGGTGGGTTCTTCGAGAAAGTTCAGGCAACGCAGGAAGGTGGTCTTGCCCGAGCCGCTAGGGCCGATGATCGCCACCACCTCGCCTTCTTCAACCTTTAGATCGATGCCGTTGAGCACCACTTGACCCTTGAACTGCTTTGTCAGTTTTTCCACGACAATCATGGGGTCAGGACTCCTGGTCGTGCCGATTGACCCGCTCTTCCAGCTGGTTTTGCAGGTGCGAAAGCACCGTTGCAAGAATCCAGTAGATCAGTGCGGCGGCAAGATACATGGTGAAAATTTCGAAGGTGCGGGCGGTGATCAGTTGTGCCTGACGGAACAGTTCCGGGACCTGAATGGTCGCCGCCAGCGCAGTGTCCTTGACCAGCGAAATGAAGCTGTTGCCCAGTGGTGGCAACGCCGTGCGCGCCGCTTGCGGCAGGATGGCCCGGCGCAGGGTTTGCGCGCGGGTCATGCCGATACTGGCAGCGGCTTCCCACTGGCCGCGTTCAATGGAACTGATCGCGGCACGGAGGATTTCGCAGGCGTAGGCGGCCATGTTCAGCGAGAAGCCGATCAAGGCTGCCGGCAGCGGATCAAGTTCGATGCCCAATTGCGGCAAGCCGTAATAGATCACGAACAGTTGCACCAGCAACGGCGTGCCGCGAAAGAACGACACGTAGACGCGGGCGACCCAGCTCACCAGCTTGAAGCGCGAGAGGCGCATCAGCGCCAGGCCGAAACCCATCACCAGGCCGAAGAACATCCCGCCCAGGCTGAGGATCACTGTGTAGTACGCGCCCTTGAGCAGAAAAGGCGCGGAATCCAGTGCGAGTTGGAAAGCTTCTTCCATTATTGAGTGACGTCAGCGCTGAAGTATTTTTCCGAAAGCTTTTTCAGCGTACCGTCAGCACGCAGCTTGTCGATGGCCTTGTTCACTGCAGCCAGCAGTTCAGGCTCGCCTTTACGCAGGGCAATGCCGGCTTCCTGGCGGGAGAACGCTTCGCCGGCGGCGGCAGTGTCCTTGGCCTTTTTGGCGTATTCCAGCGCGGCGAGGCGGTCGATCAGAATGGCGTCGATACGGCCGACACGCAGGTCCTGGAACTTGGTCGGATCATCGTCATAGGTCTTGATGATGGCTTTTGGAACGTTGTCCTTGACCCATTGCTCGT
This sequence comes from Pseudomonas sp. GW822-FHT02D10, assembly GCF_058802345.1. Taxonomy (NCBI): domain Bacteria; kingdom Pseudomonadati; phylum Pseudomonadota; class Gammaproteobacteria; order Pseudomonadales; family Pseudomonadaceae; genus Pseudomonas; species Pseudomonas sp. GW822-FHT02D10. The sequence goes on along the minus strand of NZ_JBXAOB010000030.1, from coordinate 20,716 downwards.
AATTGGTGCCCAGGCCTACGCCGACTTTCTTGCCGGCCAGGTCGGCGGCGGTCTTGATAGTGTCTTTGTTCTTGGTCAGGGTCAGCGCCTGAATCCCGGAAACGGTATACGGCTCAGAGAAGTCATACTTCTTCTTGCGCTCTTCGGAGATGGTCACCTGGTTGATCACTGCGTCCAGACGCTTGGATTCCAGCGCCGCGAGGATGCCGTCCCATTTGGTCGGCTGCAGTTTGACCTTCACGCCCAGCTCTTTGGCCAGGGCTTCGGAAAACTCCACTTCGAAGCCGGCCAGTTTGCCGTCGGCATCGACGAAACTGAACGGTGGATAAGTGCCTTCCAGGCCGACGTTGATCACGCCGGCGGCCTTGATTTTTTGCAGTTGCTCACCGGCCACTGCTTGCCCCAACAGGCCAGCACCGAGTACCAGGCCCAGCGAGCCCACCAGCAGATTTCGACGAAATGCGGAAAAATTCATGACAAGCCCCTGTGTTTTTTTATGAAGATATTTTTTGGAGAAGCAGGCAAAACCGGGAACTGAACGACTGCGACATCGTGCCCTAAAAGCAGCGTATGCGTCTCGCAGCAATTGCGCCTGCGGCGGGACTATATGACGAGGCTTTTAGATAGGAAAATAATATAAATTAAGTTTGTTATTCTTTTTTTGAATATATGACATTTTCGGTAAAGATCGCAGCCTGCGGCAGCTCCTACAGGTGTACGTGCGTAGGAGCTGGCGAAGCCTGCGATCTTTAAAATGCCCCCGCGTAGGCAAACAACGCCGGTGCGCCGCCGGTGTGCAGGAAGATGATCGGGCCGTCATTGAAGCGCTGCCGGCCGATACCATCGAGCAAGCCGGCCATGGCCTTGCCGGTGTAGACCGGGTCGAGCAACAGGCCTTCCTGACTGGCCAGCAACTTGACAGCAGCCAGTGTGCCGGCGTTCGGCTCGCCGTAACGCGGGGCGAAATACTCGTCCCACAGTTCAACCTTGAAGCTCTTCGGCAGGCTCACCCCCAGCAGTTCGGCAGTACGCTCAGCCAGGCCCTGGACCTTCGGTCGCTGGTCTTCGTCGCTGCGCGAAACGGTGACACCGATCACCGGCAAGCTCGGCAGCACTTCGCTCAGCGCCAAGGCCAGACCGCTGTGAGTCCCAGCGCTGCCCGAAGCCAACACCACCGCAGCAAACTCCAGCCCGCTGTCCTCGATTTGCCCGGCCAGTTCCAGTCCGGCCCGTACATAGCCCAATGCGCCCAAAGCATTGGAACCGCCAATCGGCACCAGATAGGGCTTCTTGCCATTGCTGCGCAGACGCTCGGCCAAGGCTTGTAGCTGTTGGTCGGCGTTGTCGAGGTTGTTCACCAGCTCAACCTTGGCATCGAACAGATTCAGCAACAGTCGATTGCCGTTGCCCAGGTAATTGCTGTCATCGGTACCGATCGGATTCTCCAGCAGGGCGACGCAACCCAGCCCCAGTTTGGCGGCCAGGGCTGCCGTCTGGCGCACGTGGTTGGACTGGATGGCACCGGCGGTGATCAGCGTGTCAGCGCCTTGCGCAAGCGCGTCAGCGGCGAGGTATTCGAGTTTGCGTAGCTTGTTGCCGCCCATGGCCAGCGGTGTCAGGTCGTCACGTTTGACGTAGACATCGCGCCCTGACCAGGCCGACAAGCGTTCGAGCTTTTCCAGAGGAGTGGCGTTGGCCAGAAGGTCCAGACGATTAAAGCGAGCAAGCTGTTGTTTGATCATGGGGCCGCACGGGTCGAAGAATGTCACTGGACTATAGGCAGGCCGATTTGCTCGGGCAACCGTCAACATCGCTTATGCCAAAAAATGCTGAGAACAGCACAATTCGTTCTTAATTCCGCTTTGGGCGCATACCGTAAAGTGAACACCGTTTAGGCGGCCTTACCGTCCGGCCGCAGCACATGAGGAGTTTTACCGTGAGCCAGCGTTCCAGCCATTGGCAATTACAGACCATCGTCAGCCAACTGCGCACTGCCCGCGACCAGTGGCGTGCACAGAACGGTCGTATCAGCGGCGAGCAGGGCGGACGTGAGCTGCCATCACGCGCAGCGATGGCAGATATTCTCGAAGCGCTCTGTGGTGCGCTGTTTCCGATGCGCCTGGGCCCGGTGGACTTGCGTGAAGAGAGCGAAGACTTCTACGTCGGGCACACGCTGGATGTGGCGCTGAACGCGTTGCTGGCTCAGGCGCGGTTGGAACTGCGCTACGTTGCGCGGCAAAGTGCCCGGGTCGATACCGAAGTCGAGGCACGGGCGATCAGTCTGATCCAGGATTTCGCCCTGGCTTTGCCGGGTCTGCGCAGCTTGCTGGATTCCGATGTGCTGGCGGCGTATCACGGCGACCCTGCAGCCCGCAGCGTCGATGAAGTGCTGCTGTGCTATCCGGGGATTCTGGCGGTGATTCACCATCGTCTGGCCCACCATTTGTACCGCGCGGGGCTGCCGTTGCTAGCGCGGATCAGTTCGGAAATCGCCCACTCGGCCACCGGTATCGACATTCACCCGGGCGCGCAGATCGGCCGTAGTTTTTTCATCGACCACGGAACGGGTGTGGTGATCGGCGAGACGGCGATCATCGGCGAGCGGGTGCGCATCTACCAGGCCGTGACCCTCGGCGCCAAACGCTTCCCGGCCGACGAAGACGGCCAGTTGCAGAAGGGCCATCCGCGCCATCCGATCGTTGAAGACGATGTGGTGATTTATGCCGGCGCGACCATTCTGGGACGGATCACCATCGGCAAGGGCTCGACCATCGGCGGTAACGTCTGGCTGACCCGCAGCGTACCGGCCGGCTGCAACCTGACCCAGGCCAATCTGCAGCATGATGACGGGACGCAGAAGTAAGCCCGAGCCTTTCACTGCCTGACCGGCCGTCATCGCGAGCAAGCTCGCTCCCACAGTGGTTCATGTCGTTCACAACGTTGTGGGCTGACAAAGTTTCAATGTGGGAGCGAGCTTGCTCGCGATTGATTTCAAGCCGGATCGAGATAATGGCATTCAGCCAATTTCCCACTAAACGAATTCCCCATACCCCGCGTCATACCTACCCCTGAGCCAACGTACAAAACGCACCACCGAGCCTTGCGATTAGTCCTCACAGCCCATCCATGTTTAACTTGAACGTTCATTCAAGTTAAACCGGTGGTTCGCTGCCCGCTCACAACAGGAGGCTAGCTTTTGCTGAGTCCGTTTTTTACTGCCACGTTTTACCCCCTCAAGGTGCACGCTTCATGAGTGCATCAACCCCCCCTCCAAGCGGTCAGATCCGTATGAATCCGCCGGTGTTCTACTTCGCGGCGACCTTCATTTTACTGTTCGGCCTGGTGGTCATCGCCTTCCCGCAACAGTCCGGCGCCTGGCTGCTGGCGGCGCAAAACTGGGCGGCCAATACGGTCGGCTGGTACTACATGTTGGCGATGACCCTGTATCTGGTCTTCGTGGTGGTCACCGCCTTGTCTGGCTACGGCAAGATCAAGCTCGGTGCCGACCACGACGAGCCCGAGTTCAGTTACCTGTCGTGGGCCGGCATGCTGTTCGCCGCCGGGATCAGCATTACGCTGTTTTTCTTCTGTGTGTCCGAACCGCTGACGCACCTGCTGCAACCACCTCAGGGCGAGGCCGGCACAGCCGATGCGGCACGCCAGGCGATGCAGATCCTGTTTTTGCATTGGGGCCTGCATGGCTGGGGGGTGTTTGCTTTTGTCGGCATGGCGCTGGCCTACTTCGCCTATCGGCATAACCTGCCGCTGGCCCTGCGCTCGGCGCTGTATCCACTGATCGGCAAACGCATCAACGGCCCGATCGGGTATGCGGTGGATGGCTTCGGCATCATCGCCACGGTGTTCGGTCTGGGCGCGGACATGGGCTTCGGTGTGTTGCACCTCAACGCCGGCCTCGACTACTTGTTCGGCATCGCCCATACCCAGTGGATTCAGGTCGGCCTGATCACGCTGATGATGGGCGCGGCGATCATCGTCGCGGTTGCTGGCGTCGATAAAGGCGTGCGGGTGATGTCCGACATCAACATGCTGCTGGCCTGTGCGTTGCTGCTGTTCGTGTTGTTTGCCGGTCCCACCCAGCACTTGCTCAACACCCTGATCCAGAACCTGGGCGATTACCTCGGCGCCTTGCCAATGAAGAGTTTCGACCTTTACGCCTACGACAAACCCAGCGACTGGCTGGGCGGCTGGACGGTGTTCTACTGGGCCTGGTGGATCGCATGGTCGCCGTTCGTGGGCCTGTTCATCGCGCGTATTTCCCGTGGCCGGACCATCCGCGAATTCGTCTTCGGCGTGCTGTTGATTCCGCTCGGTTTCACCCTGGCGTGGATGTCGATCTTCGGTAACAGCGCCATCGACCAAGTGCTCAACCATGGCATGAGTGCCCTTGGCCTGTCGGCCATCGATAACCCGTCGATGACCCTTTACCTGTTACTGGAAACCTACCCGTGGAGCAAAACGGTGATCGCCGTCACGGTGTTCATCAGTTTCGTGTTCTTTGTGACCTCGGCCGACTCTGGCACCGTGGTGCTCTCGACGTTGTCCGCCAAGGGCGGTAACGCCGATGAAGACGGGCCGAAATGGCTGCGGGTGTTCTGGGGCGCGATGACCGCGTTGGTCACCAGCGCATTGTTGTTCGCCGGCAGCATCGACTCGTTGAAATCAGCGGTGGTGCTGACGTCGTTGCCGTTTTCGCTGATTTTGCTGCTGATGATGTGGGGGCTGCACAAGGCGTTCTACCTCGAGTCGCAGAAGCAGATCGCCCAGTTGCATTCGTTGGCGCCGGTCTCGGCATCACGGCGCGGCAAGGGCGGCTGGCGTCAGCGCTTGAGTCAGTCCGTGCACTTTCCGTCGCGTGACGAGGTGTACCGTTTCCTCGACACGACGGTGCGTCCGGCGATTGAAGAAGTGACCGCGGTGTTTGTCGAGAAGGGAGTGAACGTGATCGCTCAACCGGACCCGGCCAACGACAACGTCAGCCTGGAAATCGGTCACGGCGATCAGCCTCCGTTCATCTACCAGGCGCAAATGCGCGGTTACTTCACGCCGTCTTTCGCCCGTGGCGGGATGGGCTCCAAAGAGCTCAACAACCGTCGCTACTACCGGGCTGAAGTGCACCTGAGCGAAGGCAGTCAGGATTACGATCTGGTGGGCTACACCAAGGAGCAAATCATCAACGACATCCTCGATCAGTACGAGCGGCACATGCAGTTCCTGCATCTGGTGCGCTGACCGAGGCCGGTGGCGCTCAAGCGTTGCTCATGGCCATGAACAGCACCAGAGCAGCCACCGGCACACCGAACACCATGAAGCCCACCATCAATTCCGAGACCAGAGGCTGACCGGCGGTGATCATGCCGATGGCGCCGTTGATCACCGTCAGTGCCAGCCACAGGACCACGAAGCTGTAGGTCAGGGTCTGGCGGCTGAAGCCGAGCTTCTGACCGATGAACAGCATCAGCGCCAGCAGAACCAGGCCGAAGGTGATGATGATTGTGGTGTGCATGATGTGTGCTCCTGAGCCGGTATTCGTCCTACCGAGCATAGGCGTCGTTCAGCAGAATGGCGCTCAAACCAACCCGCCGTTGGCACGCAGGATTTGCCCATTGACCCAGGTCGCCGCCGGACTGACCAGAAAGGAAATGACGTTGGCGATGTCTTCTGGCTGACCGAGCCGTTCCAGCGGCGGCATCTTGGCGAAGGTCTGGATCTGCTCTTCGCTTTTGCCATGCAGGAACAGTTCAGTGGCGACCGGACCGGGGGCCACCGCGTTGACCGTGATGTGGCGACCGCGCAGTTCCTTGGCAAACACTTGGGTAAGAGATTCCACCGCCGCTTTGCTGGCGATGTACACCGCGTAGCCAGGCAGGTTCATGCCCACCGTGCTGCTGGAAAAATTGACGATGCGGCCACCGGCATTCAGGCGGGTCGCGGCTTCGCGCAAGGTGTTGAAGGTGCCACGGGTGTTGATGGCGAAGGTCTGCTCGAACAGTTCGTCGCTGTGTTGCGCCAGCGGCAGGACGTTGAGGATCCCGGCGTTGTTCACCAGCACCTCGACTTTGCCCAGTTGCGTTTCGGTTTCGTCGAACATCCGGCTCACGTCGGCGGCGTTGGACACATCGGCCTTGATCGCTATGGCTTGATGGCCGGCCTGGCGCAGCTCGACGACCAGTTTTGAGGCTTCAGCGGCGCTGCTGGCGTAGTTGATGGCCACGGCGAAACCTTCGGAGGCGAGTTGTTTGGCGATGACGGCACCGATGCCGCGGGAGGCGCCGGTCACGATGGCCACTTTCGAAATTTGAGTCGTCATGAAGGGGGTTCCTTTGAGGGGGGGGGAGGTTGTTTGCTGTGTGTGAAGCCAGATTCACATGTTTACTCAGGGCGATAAATGCACGAGAGTTGCCTTGACTGTTCAATAATCACCAACAATCCATTACCGGGAGTGAACCGTGGATCAGGTCAAAGCGATGAAGGTTTTCGTGCGGATCTACGAGCGCAGCAGCTTCACGCTCGCCGCCGATGACTTGAACCTGCCGCGCGCGACCCTGACCCACACCCTCAACCAGTTCGAAGCCTGGCTCGGCACCCGATTGCTGGAACGCAGCACGCGACGCGTCCGCCCGACGCTCGACGGTGAGGCGTATTACCTGCGTTGCGTGCAATTGCTGGCGGAGCTGGAGGAGGCTGAGCAGGCGTTTCGGACGGTGGCACCGAAAGGGCGGCTGAGGGTCGATTTACACGGCACGCTCGCCAAGTACTTCGTGATTCCGGCATTGCCACAGTTCATGGAGCGCTACCCGGAGATCGAGTTGTCCATCAGCGAGGCCGATCGCTTCGTCGACCTGATCGCCGAGGGCGTCGATTGCGTGCTGCGCGCCGGCACCTTGGGGGACTCTGCGTTGATCGGCCGGCGCGTCGCCACCTTGCGCCAGATCACCTGCGCCAGCCCGGCGTACCTGCGTCAATACGGCGAACCGAAAAGCCTCGCGGATCTGACTCACCACCGCGCGGTGAACTACGTCTCGCGCACCACCGCCAAGCTGTTTCCGTTCGAATTCATGGTCGACGGCGAACTCAGGGAAGTCGCCATCGACGGTGCGCTGTCGGTGTTCGGCGCGGAAATCTATGCGGCATCAGCGGTTGCCGGATTGGGGCTGATCCAATGCCCGCACTACCGCATGGCCGAGCAGATTTCCCAAGGGTTGGTGCAAGAGGTGTTGCTCGACACCCCGCCACCCCCGATGCCGGTGTCGGTGCTCTACCCGCACAACCGACACATGTCGCCACGGGTCCGGGTGTTTGTGGAGTGGGTGGCTGAGGTGTTTGCGCACGCGGTTTGACCGTGATCGTTCCCACGCGGGAGTGGGAACGATCAGCAGCAGCTACCCAGAATATGTGAAACGTTTCAGCATTTAGTCAAACACCCCGTTTTGGATGCGTTGCCTGAGCGTATGCTGGGCAACGCTGACGACTTCGTCGTTCAAAACAAGAGAGGGTTCGATGACTTACACCGCTGCTGCTGATCGTTACGACTCCATTCCTTACCGCCGCGTCGGTCGCAGCGGGCTGGTGCTGCCGGCACTGTCGCTGGGCCTGTGGCACAACTTCGGCGACAGCACGCCGATCGATACCCAGCGTGCACTGTTGCGTACCGCCTTCGACCTGGGCATCAACCACTTCGACCTGGCCAACAACTACGGCCCGCCGTACGGCAGTGCCGAGGTCAACTTCGGTCGTTTGCTGCGCGAAGACTTCAAGCCGTATCGCGATGAGCTGATCATTTCCAGCAAGGCTGGTTGGGATATGTGGCCAGGCCCTTACGGCCAGGGCGGTGGCTCACGCAAGTACGTGCTGGCTAGCCTCGACCAGAGCCTGCAACGCCTTGGCGTCGACTACGTGGATATTTTCTATTCCCACCGCTTCGACCCGGACACGCCACTGGAAGAAACCGCCAGCGCACTGGCGACCGCCGTGCAGCAGGGCAAGGCGTTGTACATTGGCATCTCGTCCTATTCGGGGGCGAAAACCCGTGAAATGGCAGCGCTACTGCAAGAATGGAAAGTGCCGCTGCTGATCCACCAGCCGGCCTACAACCTGCTCAACCGCTGGGTGGAAAAAGACCTGTTGGACACCACCGACGAGCTCGGCGCGGGTGTGATTGCCTTCACCCCGTTGGCTCAAGGCCTGCTGACCGACAAGTACCTTAACGGCGTGCCCAAAGACGCACGAGTCAATCGTCCGGGCGGTGGCTCGCTGCAAGCCTCGCACCTGTCCGAAGCCAACATCGCCCTTGTGCGCGGCCTTAACGAAATCGCCAAACGGCGTGGCCAAAGCCTGGCGCAACTGGCATTGGCATGGACGCTGCGCGACCCTCGGGTGACCTCCGCACTGATCGGCGCCAGCCGCCCGGAGCAGATTATCGAGAACGTTGGGGCGTTGAAGAATTTGAGCTTCAGCGTTGAGGAGCTGGCGGAGATCGACCGGTTCGCCCAAGAGGGTGGGATTAATCTTTGGGAGAAGCCTTCGACGGCAGAGTAACCCCGTAATGATCGTTCCCACTGCGTGGGAACGATCGGAGGATTTAGTTACTGATCGCCAGAATGCTCGCCTGATACGACCCGACAAACACGTCGAAATCGCCGACTTCGTTCTGCTCCAGCTCGGTTTGCTGAGCCAGCGACGACTGCGCCAACTCCTCAAAACGAGCCTGCTCTTCAGCTGCCAGCGGTTCGCTGCGGAAGAATTCGGCGTGCGCCTGGCTCTGGCGCAGGGAGAACTGGGCGAAGCTTTCCTTGTGGTCGGTCATTGCCGCCAGCACTTGGGCGGAAGGGGTCAGGGACACGTCCATGATCTTCGCCAGTTGAGCGTCGAGGGCTTTGCTATGGGCGTCACCGCCGTGGCTCTGATCGAGCAGCGCGGCCAGCGGGGCGATTTTTTCCAGCAGCTCGCTGGCCCACTCTTTCATGTCTACCGACTCGCCATCGCGTTGCAGTTGCAGGCCCGGACGGCGACCTTCCTTGACCACGCTGAGGAAGTTCGAGGTGGCGTTGCCGCAGGAATTGCTGGTCAGCAGCGGGCTTTCGTTCAGCGCGCAATACAGCAGGAAAGCATCGAGGAAACGCGCCTCCGGCAGGTCAATGCCCATCGGCATGAACGGGTTGATGTCCAGCAGGCGCACTTCAACGTACTGGATACCACGGGCCATCAGCGCCTGGATCGGCCGCTCGCCGGTGTAGGTCACGCGTTTCGGGCGGATGTTGGAGTAGTACTCGTTTTCGATCTGCAGGATGTTGGTGTTGAGCTGAACCCACTCGCCGTCCTGGTGCGTGCCGATTTCGACATACGGCGGGTAAGGTGTGGCCACTGCTTTGCGCAGGCTGTCGGTGTAGCTGTTCAAGTCGTTGTAGCACGGCGTCAGCCCGGCTTGCGCGTTGCTCTGGTAACCCAGATCGCTCATGCGCAGGCTGGTGGCGTAGGGCAGGTACAGCGTTTCGGCGTCGAATGGCTCCAACTGATGGGAACGACCGCGCAGGAAGCCGGCGTCCAGCGCTGGCGAAGAACCGAACAGGTACATCAGCAGCCAGCTGTAGCGGCGGAAGTTGCGAATCAGCGCGATATAGGCCGACGACTGATAATCGCGGTCGGTGCCGACAAAGCCTTCAGCTTCTTTGAGCAGCGGCCAGAGTTTTTCCGGCAGGGAAAAGTTGTAGTGAATCCCGGCGATGCACTGCATGGTCTTGCCGTAACGCAGGGCCAGGCCCTTGCGATAGACATACTTGAGTTGACCGATGTTGGACGTGCCGTAGTAGGCGATCGGGATATCGTCCTCGGCCGGCAACGGGCACGGCATCGATGGACTCCACAGGTACTCGTTGCCGAGCTTGCTGTAGGCAAAACGGTGAATCTTGTCCAGGCTGCTCAGCGTGTCCGCAGGATCGGCCAAGGCAGGCGTGATGAACTCCAGCAGCGACTCGGAATAGTCGGTGGTGATCTGTTCGTTGGTCAGCGCGGAACCCAGGCTTTCAGGGTGCGGCGTTTGCGCCAGGCGACCGTCGCTCGTTACGCGCAGGCATTCACGTTCGATGCCGTGAAGACACTGTTCGAGCAGAGAGAGGTTAGCGCGCTCGCCGAGCAGAGCCAGGCGGCGGTTGAGAAGTTCGCTCAAGTTGGATTCCTTCACGCGTCAGTCGCCCCAATATGGGGGTGGGCAGGACGGTCTACAAGGGTGAAGTTGAAACTGGCGTTTTCGCCTGGTTTTTTGAGCCGCACAGGCCTAATGCCGGTCATTCAGAAACGGCGCAATCCCTGTGGGAGCAAGCTCGCTCCCACAGGATTCGCAACGCCGAAATTAACTCAATTTGATGACAGGGAGCTATAGGACAGCGAACGTGCCTTGTGCTTTTGCGACCAGTTTGTCGCCTTGCATCACGTCAGCTTCGACCACCAGCGTGCGCCGGCCCGGGTGAATCACCCGGGCGGTGCACAGTACTTCGCCTTCGGAAACGGCGCGCACGTAGTTGATCTTGCACTCGATGGTCGCGCTCTGCTGGTCGAAACCATGGGAACTGGAACAGGCCAGCCCCATGGCAATGTCCACCAGGCTGAACAGCGCCCCGCCGTGCAGCTTGCCACCGCGATTGCGCAGCTCAGGCTCGAGCGCCAGGGCGACTTGCGCCACCCCGACCTCAAGGCTGTGCAAACGGCAACCCAGCAGCTTGAAAAAAGCGCTTTCGGTCAACCCCGCCGGGATCTCCATCAGCGCTTCTTCAACTGCTTGGCATTGGCGAACAGCGACGCCATGGCGTTGCTGGACGGCGCCGCTGCCGTGGTTTCTTTACGCGCAGCGGTGCTCGAAGACTGACGCGGCGCCGAACCTGGACGCGAGCCACGGGCACCGTCGATTTTCTCGCCCGGGGTGTCGCTCATGCGCATCGACAGGCCAACGCGTTTGCGCGGGATGTCGACTTCCATGACCTTGACCTTGACCACGTCGCCGGCCTTCACCGCTTCACGCGGATCCTTGATGAACTTCTCGGAAAGCGCGGAGATGTGCACCAAACCGTCCTGATGCACGCCGATATCGACGAAAGCACCAAAGTTGGTCACGTTAGTCACCACACCCTCGAGGATCATCCCCAGTTGCAAGTCCTTGAGGTCTTCGACGCCTTCCTGGAATTCGGCAGTCTTGAACTCCGGACGCGGGTCGCGGCCCGGCTTCTCCAGTTCTTGCAGGATGTCAGTGACCGTTGGCAGACCGAAAGTTTCGTCGGTGTACTTCTTCGGGTCGAGACGCTTGAGGAAGCTCGCGTCACCGATCAGCGAGCGGATGTCGCGGTCGGTTTCAGCGGCGATGCGTTGCACCAGCGGATAGGCTTCCGGGTGAACCGCAGAGGAATCCAGCGGGTTGTCGCCGTTCATCACTCGCAGGAAGCCGGCGGCTTGTTCGAAGGTCTTTTCGCCGAGGCGGGCGACTTTCTTCAACGCAGCGCGGGTTTTGAAGGCGCCGTGTTCGTCGCGGTGAGTCACGATGTTCTGCGCCAGGGTCGCGTTGAGGCCGGAGATACGGGCCAGCAGCGCGACGGAGGCGGTGTTCACATCGACGCCGACGGCGTTCACGCAGTCCTCGACCACCGCGTCCAGGCCACGCGCCAGTTTCAGCTGCGACACGTCGTGCTGGTATTGGCCGACACCGATGGATTTCGGATCGATCTTCACCAGCTCGGCCAGCGGATCCTGCAGGCGCCGGGCAATCGACACCGCGCCGCGGATCGACACGTCGAGGTCCGGGAATTCCTTGGAGGCCAGTTCCGAGGCCGAGTACACCGAAGCGCCGGCTTCGGAGACCATGACCTTGGTCATTTTCATCGCCGGGTATTTTTTGATCAGGTCCGCGGCGAGTTTGTCGGTTTCACGGCTGGCGGTGCCGTTGCCGATGGCGATCAGGTCCACCGAGTGCTTGGCGCACAGGGCCGCGAGCACGGCGATGGTCTGGTCCCACTTGTTGTGCGGCACGTGCGGGTAAACCGTGGCGTGGTCCAGCAGCTTGCCGGTGGAGTCGACCACCGCCACCTTGCAGCCGGTGCGCAGGCCCGGGTCCAGGCCCAGCGTGGCGCGTGGGCCGGCGGGAGCGGCCAGCAGCAAGTCGTGCAGGTTGTGCGCGAAGACGTTGATCGCTTCGGTCTCGGCGCCGTCACGCAGCTCACCGAGCAGGTCGGTTTCCAGGTGCGTGTAGAGCTTGACCTTCCAGGTCCAGCGCACCACTTCACCGAGCCATTTATCGGCCGGGCGGTTCTGGTTGGCGATGCCGAATTGCTGACCGATCATGCCTTCGCATGGGTGCATGGTGCCCGGCAGTTCGTCGCCGACTTTCAGTGCGGAGCTGAGGATGCCTTCGTTGCGGCCACGGAAAATCGCCAGGGCGCGGTGCGATGGCATGCTTTTCAGCGGTTCGTCATGTTCGAAGTAATCGCGGAACTTGGCGCCTTCTTCTTCCTTGCCGGCGATGACGCGGGCACTGAGCGTGGCTTCCTGCTTCAGGTAGCCGCGCAGCTTGTCGAGCAGGTTGGCGTCTTCGGCGAAGCGTTCCATGAGAATGTATTTGGCGCCTTCGAGGGCTGCTTTTACGTCCGCCACGCCTTTTTCGGCGTCGACGAAGCGTGCGGCTTCGGTGTCTGGCGTCAGGCTCGGGTCGTTGAACAGGCCGTCGGCCAGTTCGCCGAGGCCGGCTTCCAGGGCAATCTGGCCCTTGGTGCGGCGCTTCTGCTTGTACGGCAGGTACAAATCTTCGAGGCGGGTCTTGGTGTCGGCGAGCTTGATGTCGCGTTCAAGTTGCGGGGTCAGCTTGCCTTGCTCTTCGATGCTGGCAAGGATGCTGATGCGCCGTTCGTCGAGTTCTCGCAGGTAGCGCAGACGCTCTTCCAGGTGCCGCAACTGGATGTCATCGAGGCTGCCGGTCACTTCTTTCCGGTAGCGGGCGATGAAGGGCACCGTGGAGCCTTCATCGAGTAGCGCGACGGCCGCTTCGACCTGTTGTGGGCGTACACCGAGTTCCTCGGCGATGCGGCTGTTGATGCTGTCCATAAAACCACCTGACAAATTGTGAAAGCAGGCTCGCGGGCGCAGGGAATAAGGCCCGGCGAGTCTGGTTGAGCGGCCTGGCCAGCGCCGCTACCTGGATCAAAAGGCATCCCATTGACCCGTGGAATCGAAAAATCACTGCCAGGCGTAAAAATAAAAAGCCACCACTGGCAGTAACGATCAGACGTTGCCCGACACAAAAGGCCGCGCATTATAACCGCCGTTCTGCCCGATGGGGGCATCGCAGCCTGTAGGCATAAAGGCCGTATCGCTGGCGGCACAGGAAAAATCTGCTAACAATGCACACGGTGCGTATAACGGCAGCTACGCCATAATGCGCGCCGAGATCAAAGGAGCATCCAATGAGCAGCACTGCACAAACTGCTGAAGGCGAAAAAATTCTTATCGTTGACGACGATCCAGGGCTCAGCAGCCTGCTGGAACGTTTTTTCGTCAGCAAGGGCTACCGTGCCCGCGCCGTACCGAACACCGAACAGATGGATCGTCTGCTGGCGCGTGAAGTGTTCAACCTGGTCGTCCTCGACCTGATGTTGCCCGGCGAAGACGGCCTGACCGCCTGCCGCCGTCTGCGTGGCGCGAACAACCAGATCCCGATCATCATGCTCACCGCCAAGGGCGACGAGCTGAGCCGTATCAAAGGCCTGGAACTGGGCGCCGACGATTACCTGGCCAAGCCGTTCAACCCGGACGAGCTGATGGCACGCGTCAAAGCGGTCCTGCGTCGTCAAGCGGCGCCAGTGCCGGGCGCGCCGGGCAGCGAAGACGAAAGCGTGACCTTCGGTGATTACGAATTGTCCCTGGCGACTCGTGAACTCACGCGCGGCGACGAAGTACACATGCTCACCACCGGTGAGTTCGCGGTCCTCAAGGCGCTGGTGATGAACGCGCGTCAACCGCTGACCCGCGACAAGCTGATGAACCTGGCCCGTGGCCGCGAATGGGACGCCCTGGAGCGCTCCATCGACGTACAGATCTCCCGCCTGCGCCGGATGATCGAGCCTGATCCGTCGAAACCACGCTACATTCAAACGGTCTGGGGCGTGGGCTACGTGTTCGTCCCGGACGGCACCGCGACCAAGTGATCGGTGATTTGTAGGAGCGGGTTAACCGGGCAATGCGTCACCCGGTTGATTCGCGATCCGCAATTCTGCGAGCCTCGCTCGCTCCTGCAAAGTATGTAGCGGTTGTCTATGAAAACCCCCGTGTGGTTCCCCCAGAGTTTCTTCGCCCGCACCCTCTGGCTGGTGCTGATCGTCGTGCTGTTTTCCAAGGCGCTGACCCTGGTTTATCTGTTGATGAACGAGGATGTGCTGGTGGATCGCCAATACAGCCACGGTGTCGCGCTGACCTTGCGTGCCTACTGGGCTGCGGATGAAGAAAACCGAGCGAAGATTGCCGATGCCGCGACACTGATCCGTGTGGTGGGCGCCGGTGTGCCCGAGGGCGAGCAGCATTGGCCCTACAGTGAAATCTACCAACGACAGATGCAGGCCGAGCTGGGCGCCGACACGGAAGTGCGATTACGCATGCATTCACCGCCGGCGCTTTGGGTCCGGGCGCCAAGCCTGGGCGATGGCTGGCTGAAAGTACCGCTGTACCCCCATCCGTTGCGTGGCCAGAAAATCTGGAACGTACTCGGTTGGTTCCTCGCCATCGGCTTGTTATCCACCGCGTCGGCGTGGATTTTCGTCAGCCAGCTCAATCAGCCGCTGAAACGTCTGGTCGATGCCGCCCGACAACTGGGTCAGGGCCGCAGCGTGCGTCTGCCGATCAGCGATACCCCCAGTGAAATGACCGAGGTCTATCGGGCGTTCAACCAGATGGCGGAAGACGTTGAACAGGCCGGTCGCGAACGTGAATTGATGCTCGCCGGGGTGTCACACGACCTGCGCACACCGCTGACCCGCTTGCGTCTGTCGTTGGAACTGATGGGCAACCACAGCGACCTGAGCGACGACATGGTGCGTGATATCGAAGACATGGACGCGATTCTCGACCAGTTCCTGGCGTTCATTCGCGATGGTCGGGACGAGTCGGTCGAAGAGGTCGATCTGAGTGACCTGGTGCGTGAAGTGGCGGCGCCTTACAACCAGAGCGAGGAGCGGGTGCGCTTGCGCCTGGAGTCGATTCAGCCGTTCCCGTTGCGTCGGGTTTCGATGAAGCGCCTCTTGAACAACCTGATTGGTAACGCCTTGCATCACGCGGGTAGCGGCGTTGAGGTGGCGGCGTATGTCTCGGGCGATGTCAGCGCGCCGTATGTGGTGCTGAGCGTCATGGACCGTGGCGCCGGGATCGATCCGTCAGAGCTGGAAGCGATCTTCAACCCCTTCACCCGTGGCGACCGTGCGCGGGGCGGCAAGGGCACCGGGTTGGGGCTGGCCATCGTCAAGCGGATTGCGTCGATGCATGGCGGTAACGTTGAACTGCGCAATCGCTCGGGTGGCGGGTTGGAAGCGCGGGTGCGGTTGCCGCTTGGGTTGATGTTGCCAAGAGACGCGGTTTAAGAAGCCAGCATTGTTGTTGGGACTTAGGGCCTCTTCGCGAGCAGGCTCGCTCCCACAGGGATCTCGGTCGTACACAATTGTGTGTTCGCCGAAGATCAAAATGTGGGAGCGAGCTTGCTCGCGAAGGCGGCGTCCCTGCCACCGAAAAGGTTGAGGTTAGCCCTTGCCTTTGGTCCGCGTCATGTTCGGCCCGCCGTTTTTCTCAATGTGCTCAATGATGATCCCCGCCACGTCCTTGCTGGTGGTGGTTTCGATCCCTTCCAGCCCCGGCGACGAGTTCACTTCCATCACCAGCGGCCCGTGGTTGGAACGCAATATATCCACGCCCGCCACGCTCAGGCCCATGACCTTGGCCGCACGCAGCGCGGTCATGCGTTCTTCGGGGGTGATCTTGATCAGGCTGGCGCTGCCGCCACGGTGCAGGTTGGAGCGGAACTCGCCGGGCTTGGCCTGACGCTTCATCGCGGCGATGACCTTGTCGCCGACCACGAAGCAACGAATATCCGCACCGCCGGCTTCCTTGATGTACTCCTGAACCATGATGTCCTGCTTGAGACCCATGAATGCCTCAATCACCGACTCCGCCGCCGTCGCGGTTTCACACAGCACCACGCCGATGCCCTGGGTGCCTTCCAGCACCTTGATCACCAGCGGTGCGCCGTTGACCATTTCGATCAGGTCGGGAATGTCGTCCGGCGAGTGAGCAAAACCGGTGACCGGCAAACCGATACCGCGACGCGAAAGCAGTTGCAGCGAGCGCAGTTTGTCCCGCGAGCGGGCAATGGCCACCGACTCGTTGAGCGGGAACACGCCCATCATTTCGAACTGGCGCAACACCGCGCAGCCATAAAAAGTCACCGAGGCGCCGATCCGCGGGATCACTGCGTCGAAGCCTTCCAGCGGCTTGCCACGGTAGTGGATCTGCGGCTTATGACTGGCAATGTTCATATAGGCGCGCAGGGTATCGACCACCACCATCTCATGGCCGCGTTCGGTGCCGGCTTCAACCAAACGACGAGTGGAATACAGACGCGGGTTCCGCGACAGCACAGCGATCTTCATGCAACACCTGTGGAGGAGGTAGTGGACACCGGGAACACCGGCTTGTCTTGAACGTATTTAATGTCCGGATTGACCACCAACTGGCCGTCGATCAGGGCTTTGGAACCGAGTAACAGGCGATAACGCATAGACTTGCGGCAGGCGAGGGTGAACTGCACTCGCCAAACCCGATCGCCGAGTGCCAGGGTGGTGCTGATCACGTAACGCACCTGCGCTTGGCCGTTGGAGCTTTTAATGGTTTTCATCGTCACCAGCGGCGCTTCACATCGGCGGTGACGCAACTGCACCACCGTGCCCAGGTGCGCGTTGAAGCGCACCCACTTTTCCCCGTCGCGCTCGAACGGCTCGATTTCGGTGGCATGCAGGCTGGAGGTGCTGGCGCCGGTGTCGATCTTCGCCCGCAGGCCGGCGACTCCCAAATCAGGAAGCGCCACCCACTCGCGCAGACCCACAACGGTCAAATGGTCAAATGTCTTCAAATGTGCTCAACCGGTGAGAAGCCCGCTCGCACCGCAAAGCGGCCGAATTCGCGGTATTCACGCAGAATAATAGGTAAAAGGCGACAGATATCTACGGCCCGGATTTCCGGCTCCCGAGCCAGGCTCAGTAGCGTCGCGCATTGTATGCTGAACCGGTGAAATTCATGGCACGACAGAAACGGTAGTACAGTTCAGAAATATTTCAGAATGAGGAAATCCCATGGCACAAAAAAACGAAGAGGACGACAAAGTCCGTCTCGATAAGTGGTTGTGGGCGGCGCGCTTCTACAAAACCCGCGCGCTGGCCAAAGCGGCGATCGAAAGCGGCAAAGTGCATTGCCGGGGCGAACGCTGCAAGCCGGGCAAAGAACCAAGAATTGGTGACGAGTTTCAGATTCGCGCCGGTTTTGATGAGCGTACGGTTGTAGTCCAGGCGCTATCGATCGTCCGCCGTGGCGCCCCCGAGGCCCAGACGTTATACGCCGAAACCGAAGCCAGCATCGCCAAGCGCGAAAACGCCGCGGCCCTGCGCAAGGCCGGCGCCCTGGGCGTCAGCACCGACGGCAAACCGAGCAAGAAACAGCGCCGGGATCTGTTCAAGTTTCATGGCAGCAGCAACGAATAAGGGTTGGCCCCTAACGGGACTAAACTACACCGCGTCAAATTGCCGCGGTTTTGCCTCGCTTGGAACAATCCAGGATTGTTCATAAAATGCCTGCCATGGCTAATATCAATGCACCCAAACGGTGCTCAAGGCGCAATTCCCAGCCCTTGTAATCCTTTAGTTTTCACTTCAGATACCCAGACCTATGACTGATCTACCGGATACCGACTACACCCAACGCTTCATCTTCGATGACAGCGATACCCGCGGCGAACTGGTGGCGTTGGAGCGTAGCTATGCCGAAGTCCTCGCCAAACATCCCTATCCGGAGCCAGTCGCACAACTGCTCGGCGAGCTGATGGCGGCTGCGGCGCTGCTGGTCGGCACCTTGAAGTTCGATGGCTTGCTGATCCTGCAGGCGCGTTCCGAAGGCCCGGTGTCGCTGTTGATGATCGAGTGCTCCAGCGAGCGTGAAATCCGTGGCCTGGCGCGTTACGACGCAGACAAGATCGCCGCCGACGCGACCCTGGCCGACATGATGCCCAACGGCGTGCTGGCACTCACCGTCGACCCGACCCAAGGCCAGCGTTACCAAGGCATCGTCGACCTTGATGGCGGGACCCTGTCGGAATGCTTCACCAACTATTTCGTCATGTCCCAGCAAGTCGGCACGCGCTTCTGGCTGAACGCCGATGGTCGTCGTGCCCGTGGTCTGCTGCTGCAACAACTGCCGGCCGACCGCCTGAAAGATGAAGAAGAACGCGCCGCCAGCTGGCAGCACATCACTGCGCTGGGCAGCACCCTGACCGCCGATGAATTGCTCAGCCTGGACAACGAAACCATCTTGCACCGTCTCTACCACGAAGAGCAGGTGCGCCTGTTCGACGTGCAGAAACTACGCTTCCGTTGCAGCTGCTCGCGTGAGCGCTCGGGCAATGCGTTGGTCAGCCTGGGTCTGGAAGATGCCCAGGCACTGGTCATCGAACACGGTGGCCGCATCGAGATCGACTGCCAGTTCTGCAATCAGCGTTACCTGTTCGACGCGGCCGATATCACCCAATTGTTCGCTGGAGCGGGTGTGGATACACCGTCAGATACTCGTCACTAAAACGCTTCAGCGCAGGTAAATTCACTGCTAAACGCCGGAATAACACCGTCCTGACGGGAGGACCCTACTCTTTTCAGGCTTTTCTGGCATAATCCGGCCCACTTTTTTAGCGGTAGTAGTGCGCGACTTTCTACTACAAAACGTTTGGAGCACTCGGCCACTGGCCGACGGGGAACCTCATGACGCAAGCCAATAATGCTGTGTACACCGATCTGAGTGTTGATGATCTGGTTAAAGAAGCCCTGAATCGCGGCGAGGGCGAGCTTGCCGATACCGGCGCACTGGTGGTTCGTACCGGTCACCGTACGGGTCGTTCGCCAGTCGACCGTTTCATCGTTGAAGAGCCAACCACTCAGGCCGCCATCGCCTGGGGCCCGATCAACCGCAAGTTCCCGGCCGACAAGTTCGACGCCTTGTGGGCTCGCGTCGAGGCGTTCAACAACGCGCAAGAGCATTTCGTTTCCCACGTGCACGTAGGTGCGGCCACCGAGCACTACCTGGCCGTGAAGATGACCACCCAGACTGCCTGGCAGAACCTGTTCGGCCGTTGCCTGTTCATCAACCCGGCCCAGTACAACCCGGCCGGTCGTGAAGAGTGGCAAGTTCTGAACGTCGCCAACTTCGAGTGCGTGCCAGAGCGTGACGGCACCAACTCCGACGGCTGCGTGATCATCAACTTCGCCCAGAAGAAAGTGCTGCTCGCCGGCATGCGCTACGCCGGTGAAATGAAGAAAGCCATGTTCTCGGTGCAGAACTTCCTGCTGCCGGCCGCCGACGTGCTGCCAATGCACTGCGCCGCCAACATCGGCGAAGCAGGCGACGTGACCCTGTTCTTCGGTCTGTCCGGCACCGGCAAGACCACCCTGTCCGCCGACGAAAGCCGTTACCTGATCGGTGACGACGAGCACGCTTGGGGCGAGGGCGTGGTGTTCAACATCGAAGGCGGTTGCTATGCCAAGTGCATCGACCTGTCCGAGAAGAACGAGCCGGTCATCTGGAAAGCCATCAAGCACGGTGCAGTTCTGGAAAACGTTGTGCTGGACGACGCCAAGAAGGCTGACTACGCCGACGGCAGCCTGACCCAGAACAGCCGCGCCGCTTACCCACTGGAGCACGTCGAGAAGCGTTCCGAGAAGAACCTCGGTGGCGAGCCAAACGCGGTGATCTTCCTGACCTGCGACCTGACCGGCGTACTGCCGCCAGTCTCGATCCTCAGCGAAGAACAAGCGGCCTACCACTTCCTGTCCGGCTACACCGCGCTGGTGGGCTCGACCGAAATGGGTTCGGGCAGCGGCATCAAGTCGACCTTCTCCACCTGCTTCGGCGCACCGTTCTTCCCGCGTCCGGCTGGCGAATACGCAGAACTGCTGATCAAGCGCATCCGCGGCTTCGGCTCCAAGGTTTACCTGGTCAACACCGGCTGGACCGGCGGCGGCTACGGCGTCGGCAAACGCTTCAACATCCCGACCACTCGCGGCGTCATCGCAGCGATCCAGAGCGGCGCGTTGATCGGTGCAGCCACCGAACACCTCGACACCATCAACCTCGACGTGCCATTGGCTGTGCCAGGCGTTGAGACTGGCCTGTTGAACCCACGTAATACCTGGGCTGACAAGGCTGCTTACGATGAGGCTGCCAAGGCGTTGGCTGGGTTGTTCGTTGAGAACTTCAAGAAGTTTGAAGTGAGCGACGCGATCAAGGCTGCTGGGCCGAAGTTGTAATTGATTCGGTAGTGGTTTGAGGTAAGAGAAAGCCGCCCTTAGGGGCAGCCCTTTCAAGGTCTTTTCCCTTTATGGGCCTTAAGCACCCGATCCGTCGACACATGAGCATGCGCAGCCTTTCC
>NZ_JBXAOB010000029.1:0-36666 GCF_058802345.1 Pseudomonas sp. GW822-FHT02D10 | reverse complement strand
CAGGCCGACCTGGTGAAATAAAGGCCTGCCTAACGGCAGGCCGTTACCGGCCCGCACACAAAAAATCTGACAGTCCCCTCCACGCTCTTGGCAATGTCCCCTGCCTCTATCGCCTCAAAAGCCGGCAAAACTTCGGGGTATATCAGGCCGAACTGGAGCTTTTTCTGCCCCACCGGCCAAAGCACCGGAAACTTTGGATGTCCATAAATTGCTTCACGCGCTTTCAAACACTTCTTCAACTCCCCCAACCCACGCTTCGCATAAAACTCATGCAACGGATAAACATCCAGAAACAGCGTGGTATTACCCAACGCCATCATGTCGTGCACATGCCGGAACTGCTGCTGAACCAGCGACAAGTCCTCTCCGGCTGAATGGATATCCACAGAGGGAACAGGATTTCGCGCATCTGCTTCTTTATAGTCACGCAACGCATCTGCCTGCTCGGACATCCTGTCCGGAGTTAACAGCCCGGACTCACGGCGACTGTCCCGCAAACGCTGCCGCGTCATATGCTCATCGCGGATGAGGTCGATACTGTCCGCAGCATGGAGCAATCCACAGCCGACCTGCTTTGAAGCAAACGCCGCCAGCCCGGCCCACTGGAACCGCGAGTCATGCAGCCACAATCGGGCGTAGGCAGCATTGATCGCGCGGTTGCGCTCTACCGGGTCGGCAATCAATACACCATCCGGCGCGACGATTTTTTCTGCTTCGCGCTGGTAGGTACGCCAGAGGCATGAGCACGTGAGGATCGGTACGTCGGTGACCAAAGTCTTGCTGCCGTAAAGCCGCACCTCTTTACATTCACAGTCAGCAACGGGCGCGCTGTTGTGGTTCAGGTGTTGATCATCGCTACGGTGTTCTTCGAAACACTGGGTCATGATTTGCGGACGGCTTATAGGGGAATCCCTGAACCCTAACAGCCGAAAAACCCGTCCGGTTCACGTCGACGAAAAATCAGAAAACCCTGACAGATGAGGTCCGCAACTCAATCAGCAGTTTCCTTGAAATTACGCAAAAAGCGCCTGAAACACCTGCCGACCGGGCCTTTCCTGTGCAATGACGACGCAACTCAGACCCATCGGTCGAGAACTGAATAACGGCGCTTTGCAGTTTATTGACGCACGACACTCATGCAACTGAAAAGAGGTGCTAGCATAGAGCCATCAGTCGATCTCAGCATGCACCCTAACCAGTAGTCAGGATATGACCGAGCCAGAAGACCCCAGCCGTGAGCGCCTCAAGCACCACTTTGCCCAGCGGGTAATTCATCAAGCACGTCAGATTCTTGAGATATGGCAGCGCCTGCAACGCAGTGAATGGTCTGGCACCGACCTGGCGGAGCTGAGCGAAGCGAATCTGCGCCTGCTGCGCTTCGCCGAACGTTTCGAACAACCCGAACACACTCACCTGGCGCACAGCATCAGCCAGTCGCTGGCGGCCGTCGATGCTAACCGCGGGCGCCTGAGCAGCGGGCTGATCACCGATCTCAATCGCCTGATGCAGCGTCTGTCGCGCACCGGTCTGCGGCACGGCGACCAATTCGAACAAACCTTTCTACCGCCTCTGCGCAAGCCGATCTATGTGATGTTGCAAGATCACGACCGCGCCGAGCGACTGGCCAAACAACTCGAATTTTTCGGTCTCAGCGCACAATCGCTGGACAGCGTGGCGGCGTTTCGCTCGTCAATGGTCGAGCGGCTGCCGGCAGCGATTGTCATGGACGTCGACTTCAGCGGCCCGGGCATGGGCCTGCAATTGGCCGCCGAAGCTCAAGAAGGTCTGGAGCACAAACTGCCGCTGCTGTTTTTCAGCCTGCTGGAAACCGACACCCCGACTCGCCTCGCGGCTGTACGCGCCGGTGGCCAGGAGTTTCTGACCGGCACCCTCGAGGCGTCGAGCCTGCTGGAAAAGATCGAAGTGCTGACCTGCGTCGCGCAGTACGAACCGTATAAAGTACTGATCATCGACGACTCCCGCGCCCAGGCCCTGCACACCGAGCGCCTGCTCAACAGCGCCGGGATCGTCACCCGCACCTTGATCGAACCGATTCAGGCGATGGCCGAGCTGGCGGATTTCCAGCCGGACCTGATCATCCTCGACATGTACATGCCGGCCTGCACCGGCACCGAGCTGGCCAAGGTAATCCGTCACAACGACCGTTACGTCAGCGTGCCGATCATTTACCTGTCGGCCGAAGACGACCTGGACAAGCAACTCGACGCCATGAGCGAGGGCGGCGACGACTTCCTGACCAAGCCGATCAAGCCGCGGCACCTGATCACCACGGTGCGCAACCGCGCAGCACGGGCGCGCAACCTCAAGGCGCGAATGGTCCGTGACAGCCTGACCGGCCTCTATAACCACACCCATATTCTGCAATTGCTCGAAGACTGCAGCTTCCGCGCCCGCCGCGAGAACAAGCCGCTGAGCTTTGCGATGCTCGACATCGACCACTTCAAACGGGTCAACGACAGCCACGGCCACCCCATGGGCGACCGGGTAATCAAGAGCCTGGCGCTGTTTCTCAAGCAACGCCTGCGCAAGACCGACTTCATCGGCCGATACGGCGGTGAAGAGTTCGCCATCGTCATGCCGGACACCGATATCGAATCGGCCTACAAAGTACTCGATGAAATCCGCCAGCGCTTTGCCGAGATTCACTACCCGGCCCAGCCGCAAGACCTCTGGTGCACGTTCAGCGCCGGCGTGGTGGACCTGCACGAAAATTCCGACAGCCTGATGATGGCCAGCCAGGCAGACGAGGCGCTGTACCGCGCCAAGGACGCCGGACGCAATCGTGTTCAAGCGGCGCGGCAATCAAAGCAAAGTGCCACTTTTTCATCTGAATCCATTGATTCGGTCATGACTCTGTAACATAAACGCAATAACTTCAGACACTTACCATTCTTTCGTTGGTAGAACCGTGATGCGTCTGAAGTTGCTGACCAATCTCAATACCCTGCTTTTAGTCGCGGTGTGCCTCGCACTCGGCGCCACGCTCTGGTGGTCGCAAAAAGCCCTGGAGCGCCCTTATCTGTTGATGGAGCGCTACCTGGGCCTGTCGCAGCAATTTCAAAATCAAGTCGCGCGTAACGTCGAAGATTACCTGGCCAGCGGCGATGCCCTGCGTCTGAGCAGCGCCAGCCAAGCCATCGAAGCCCTGCAAAAAGAACTCACCGAGCTGCCACCCGATCTGGCTGAAAGCGTGCGTCCGAGCCTTGCCAGCCTCGATGAATTCAGCAAGACCGACTTGCTGGCGGCCGGCAAACTGGCGGGTGACCCACAAGCGTTGCTGCTCCAGGCCGAGCGCGAACTCGGTGCCAGCCTGGAGCAACTCAGCCAATACGCCACCGGCGCCAACACGCCTGCCGCTGCCGCCTATCTTCCCCCCCTGCTGGGGGCCTCGCAGCACCTGGGCAAACTCTCGCTGGCACGGGACAAACTGGTCAGCAGTGGCCGCAGCGAACTGGCGGCCGATGTCGAGCGCGAAGTCAGCAGCATCCGCACTCAGGCCGAGCTGATCGAAGCGCTGCCGCTGCTCGGCGTTACCGCCAGCAAAGAATCGAACACCGACGATTTCTCGGCGATGATGGGCCTGGAAAACACTGAAAAAACCGTCGCCGAAGATGCTGGCACCGGTTTCAAACGTGAACTTGCCAGCCTGCTCACCCGCTACCCCGCCGAACTCGGCCGCACCCGCGACCAGATTCAGAAACGCGCCGACCTCAGCGCCGCCACCCACCTGAAAATTTCCGCCGTGCGGCAGGCCATCGCCGGACTGGAACCGGTCGTTCGCGCGCAACATGGGCAAATCCAGGGTGAAGTGCGGCTCATGCAGGGCGTGATGATCGGCTTGATCCTGCTGATCGCGCTGCTCATCGACACCTTGCAACGACGCCTCGCCCGAGTGCTGACCAACCTCGCGCCAGCGCTGTCGACCTGGGCCGAAGGTGACTTCAGCCGGGACATCCAGCTCGGCGCGACCAACCGTGAGTTGCACGACATTCAAGAGTCACTGAATCGCCTGCGCGCTTATCTGGTGGATCTGGTCGGGACGATCCGCCTGAACGCCGAACAGGTGGCCGGCAGCAGCCGTGTATTGGCCGAGTTGAGCAGCGACCTGCACAGCGGCGCCGAACATCAGGCCGGCGACACCGCGCTGATCCGCGATTCCCTTGGCGAGCTGGAAGCCACCATCCAACAGGTGGCCGGCGATGCGAGCCAGGCCGCCGAAGCCAGCCGTCACGCCGGACTTGCGGTCGAGCACGGGCAAAAGGTCATTGGCTTGAGCCTGACCGGATTGCATGCGTTGGTCGGCGAAGTCCAGGGCAATGCACAAATGATCGAGCATCTGGCCGAAGAGTCGGCCACCATCGGCGGCGTACTGACGGTGATTCGCTCGATTGCCGACCAGACCAATCTGCTCGCCCTCAACGCCGCAATTGAAGCCGCCCGCGCTGGAGAAATGGGTCGCGGTTTTGCCGTGGTCGCCGAGGAAGTTCGCTCGCTGGCGCAACGCACCGCCGGTGCCACCGCTGAAATCCAGACCTTGATTGCCGGCCTGCAACTGGCCGCGCGGCAATCGGTGGAAGGTATGCGCGCCCAGGTCGAACACGCCGAAGCCACCGCTAGCCAGGCACAAGCGGCTGACGGTGCGCTGGATAAAATCGTCGGGGCGATCCAGACCATTGCCGACACCGCCGTGCGTATTGCCGATGTCACCGCCCAACAAAGCGGCGCTGTCAGTGAGATCCGCGATCACAGTGAGCGGATTCATCAGCTGGGTGGGGATAATCTGCTGCGTATTGGCGAAGGCCGCAGTCAGGGCGAGAACCTGCTGGTGTTGGGTGGCCAGCTTCATACCGCGGTTCAAGCCTTCCGCGTCTGAAAGACCGCCATCGTCGGAACGCCGCCCGGAGCAAGCTCGCTCCCACATTCGACCGCACTCCCCTGAGCGAACTCGGTCACCTGTGGGAGCGAGCTTGCTCGCGATGGCGCCAGAACAGCCACCGCAAAACTTCCCGCCCTGCACTCCCTGGCGCCGTCCGCTATCATGCGCTCACATCCGATACGCGAGACTCTCATGCGCCGTCTGCTCTGCCTGATGCTGTTAGTGCTGGTCCTGCCGGTGAATGCCGCCGGCCTGCTGGACAGTCGCCCCAGTTCAACCCTGGGCTCGATCAACAACAGCGCCGACTTCCTGCCCGTGCGCGAAGCCTTTCAGCTGAGTCTGGTAGAAAGCACGCCGCAATCGATCAAGCTGCGTTTCGTCGCCACCGAGGGTTACTACCTCTACCGGCATCGCTTCCAGTTTCGCAGCGAGCCCGCCGACATCGGTTTGGGCGCCGCGCGACTGCCTTCGGGCGAAAAAAAGCACGACGAGTACTTCGGCGATGTCGAGGTCTACCACGGCATTCTCGATGTAGACCTGCCACGCAACAGCGCCGATCAACGGGCGTTCACGCTGGCCGTCACCTACCAGGGCTGCGCCGATAAAGGCCTGTGTTATCCACCGGAAACCGAACGCCTGAAGATCAACGGTGCAGCCATTACCTCCGCGACCAGTATCACGAGCTGGAGCTGGCGCGAACTGGCGCTGTTCTTCCTCGCAGGCCTTGGCCTGACCTTTACCCCTTGTGTGTTGCCGATGCTGCCGATCCTCTCCGGCGTAGTGTTACGTGGTCAGATCGGCGGTCTGCGTGGCTTCAATCTGTCGCTGGCTTACGTCCTCCCGATGGCTGCCTGTTTCGCCTTGCTCGGCGCGCTGATGGGGATGTTCGGTGCCCAACTGAACCTGCAAGCACGCTTGCAATCGGCCTGGGTACTGGTGCCGTTCGCCCTGTTCTTCGCCGTGTTTGCATTAGCGATGTTCGGGGTTTTCGAACTGAAACTGCCCCATGCCATCAGCAGCCGTCTGGACCGTATTGCCGGTCGCACCGAAGGCGGCTCGCTGTGGGGCGCGGCGGTGCTGGGCGTGGTGTCGAGCCTGCTGGTTTCGCCGTGCGTGTCCGCACCTTTGGCCGGTGCGCTGTTGTATATCAGCGCCAGTGGCGATGCGCTGGGCGGTGCGCTGAAGCTGTTCGTTCTGGGTTTGGGGATGGGCACACCGTTGTTGCTGGTCGCCACCGGCGGCGCGGCGTGGCTACCAAAAAGCGGCCCGTGGCTGGTCTACGTGAAAGATGCGATTGGCGTGTTGCTACTGGGCTTGGCGATCGGTTTGCTGAGCCGGGTGCTGCCAGGACAAATCACCTTGCTGCTGATCGGTTTGTTGGCGGCCGGGGTTGGCTTGTTCCTCGGCGCACTGGAGTTCGTCTACAAGTCGCCGCGAAAACGCCTGGGCCAACTGCTCGGAATGCTCCTGGTGTTTTACGGGTTGGCTTGCTGGTACGGTGCCTTCAGCGGCCAGGCCGATCCGTTCAACCCGATTGGCCAACGCCAGGCAGTGACTGTCGTGGGCAACCCTCAAGCGCAAAACCCGAGTGAATGGCAGACCATCAGCACCCCGGCGGAACTTGATCGCGTCCTCGCCGAAGCAAAATCCGCCAACACCCCGCTGCTGCTCGACTGGTACGCCGACTGGTGCATCAGCTGCAAAGTCATCGAGCACGAAGTGCTTAACGAGAGCAACGTCGTCGAACGTCTCAAAGGCTATCGGCTGATCCGCTTCGACATCACCGCCAGCAACGCCGAACAACGCGCCCTGCTCGACCGTTACAAGCTGTTTGGGCCACCGGCGCTGATGTTTTTTGGCAAGGATGGCAATGAACGTGGCGATGTACGGGTGATCGGCGAGATCAATGCAAAGGACTTCGCCGAACGTGTCGCCAAAGCGAATGACCAGATTTAATCAGTCGGTCACATAATTCGCGCAATCATCGGTCATTGTGCTGGCTATTGCAGAGAACTGGACAGTCACAAAGGCTTTGCGGCATAGTCGCCGGGTTCTGATAACGGCACACGGATAACAAGGAACAGCAGATGGCGACCCTACTGGTTCTGCACGGACCCAACCTGAACCTGCTCGGCACCCGCGAACCGGGCGTCTACGGGGCAGTGACCCTGGCCGAGATCAATCAGGATCTGGAGCAGCGCGCACGCAATGCCGGCCACCATTTGCTCTACCTGCAAAGCAACGCCGAGTACGAATTGATTGACCGCATTCACGCCGCTCGCGGCGAGGGTGTGGACTTCATTTTGATCAATCCAGCAGCTTTTACACATACAAGTGTCGCATTACGTGACGCGCTGCTGGCGGTGAGCATCCCATTCATCGAAGTGCATTTGTCTAACGTGCACAAACGCGAACCTTTCCGCCATCACTCTTACTTCTCCGACGTTGCGGTGGGAGTGATCTGCGGCCTTGGCGCCAGCGGTTATCGACTGGCCCTGGAGGCCGCCCTGGAACAGCTTGAACAACAAGCTAAACGCCCCTGACCGACCCTTGGGAGTTGATGATTCATGGATATCCGTAAAGTTAAGAAACTGATCGAACTGCTGGAAGAGTCCGGTATCGACGAGCTCGAGATCAAGGAAGGCGAAGAGTCCGTACGTATCAGCCGCCACAGCAAAACCCCGGCTCAGCAGTACTACGCTCCTGCGCCAATGCACGCTCCGGCTCCGGCACCTGTCGCGACTGCCGCACCTGCTGCCGCCGCTGCACCTGCCGCGCCTGCAGCACCTGTGCTGAACGGCAACGTTGCCCGTTCGCCAATGGTGGGCACTTTCTATCGCAAATCTTCGCCGTCCTCGCCGTCCTTCGTTGAAGTTGGCCAGAGCGTGAAGAAAGGCGACACCCTGTGCATCGTCGAAGCCATGAAGATGATGAACCACATCGAAGCTGAAAGCAGCGGTGTGATCGAATCCATCCTCGTCGAAGACGGCCAGCCGGTTGAGTACGACCAGCCGATGTTCACCATCGTTTGAACCGCGGAGAGCCAACGATGTTGAAACCTGCGAAGTTGGAAAAAGTCCTGATCGCCAACCGCGGTGAAATCGCCCTGCGGATCCTGCGTGCCTGCAAAGAGATGGGCATCAAGACCGTCGCCGTTTACTCCAAGGCTGACAAGGATCTGATGCACCTGGGCCTGGCAGACGAATCCGTTTGCATCGGTCCGGCATCGGCCGCGCACTCTTACCTGCACATTCCGGCGATCATCGCTGCTGCCGAAGTGACCGGCGCTACCGCCATTCACCCAGGCTACGGCTTCCTCGCGGAAAACGCCGACTTTGCCGAACAGGTGGAAAACTCCGGCTTCGCCTTCATCGGCCCGAAAGCTGAAACCATCCGCCTGATGGGCGACAAGGTTTCGGCCAAGCACGCCATGATCGCTGCCGGCGTACCGACCGTTCCAGGTTCTGACGGCCCGCTGCCGGAAGACGAAGAAACCGCTCTGCGCATTGGTCGCGAAGTCGGTTACCCGGTGATCATCAAAGCCGCTGGCGGCGGCGGTGGTCGCGGCATGCGCGTTGTGCATAAAGAAGAAGACCTGATCTCCTCGGCAAAACTGACCCGCTCCGAAGCAGGCGCGGCGTTCGGCAACCCGATGGTCTATCTGGAAAAATTCCTGACCAACCCACGTCACGTGGAAGTTCAGGTACTTTCCGATGGCCAGGGCCATGCCATCCATCTGGGTGACCGCGATTGCTCGCTGCAACGTCGTCACCAGAAGGTTCTCGAAGAAGCACCGGCACCGGGCATCGACGAGAAGGCTCGCCAGGAAGTCTTCGCTCGCTGCGTCAAGGCGTGCATCGACATCGGTTACCGTGGCGCAGGGACTTTCGAGTTCCTGTACGAGAACGGCAACTTCTACTTCATCGAGATGAACACTCGTGTCCAGGTAGAGCACCCGGTTTCGGAAATGGTCACCGGCATCGACATCGTCAAGGAGATGCTCAGCATCGCCGCTGGCAACCCACTGTCGTTCACTCAGGATGACGTGGTCATCCGCGGTCACGCGCTGGAATGCCGGATCAACGCCGAAGACCCGAAAACCTTCATGCCAAGCCCAGGCACGGTCAAGCATTTCCATGCACCGGGCGGCAATGGCGTGCGGGTCGACTCGCACCTGTACAGCGGCTACGCCGTTCCGCCGAACTACGATTCGTTGATCGGCAAACTGATCACTTACGGGGCAACCCGTGAAGAAGCCATGGCGCGCATGCGCAATGCGCTGGACGAAATCGTGGTCGACGGGATCAAGACCAACATCCCGCTGCACCGCGATCTGACCCGCGATGAAGGCTTCTGCAAAGGTGGAGTCAACATCCATTACCTGGAACACAAGCTGGCTGCGCAACACTAAAGCTTGATCCAGACCAACAAAGCCGCTTTCGAGCGGCTTTGTTGTTTCTGGACATTTCATCTGACCTGTCGCCTTACCCCCTGTGGGAGCGAGCTTGCTCGCGATGGCGGTGTGTCAGCCGACATCAATACTGGATTTACCGGCCTCTTCGCGAGCAAGCTCGCTCCCACAGGGTACGGGGTCAATCAGGAACCACGCAGCGGGCACAAACCAAGACGGCTCCCACAAAAGCTCCGCTCTCGCGTAAACTTGCGCGCTTCTCGCAGCCCGCTAGGCTGCACATTACATTTTCCAAAGGTGCCCGCCATGCCTTGGCTGCAAGTCCGTCTCGCCATCAGCCCAGAACAAGCCGAAACCTATGAAGACGCTTTCCTTGAAGTGGGCGCCGTATCGGTGACCTTCATGGACGCCGAAGATCAGCCGATCTTCGAGCCGGAACTCAATACCACCCCGCTGTGGTCGCACACTCACCTGTTGGCCCTGTTCGAAGGTGGCACCGAAGCCGCCAGCGTTCTGGCTCACCTTGAGTTGCTGACCGGCAGCCCATTGCCCGAGCATCACAGCGAAGTCATCGAAGACCAGGACTGGGAACGCAGCTGGATGGATAACTTCCAGCCAATGCGCTTTGGTCAGCGCCTGTGGATCGTCCCGAGCTGGCACGCCGCGCCCGAGCCTGATGCGGTCAACCTGTTGCTCGATCCGGGTCTGGCGTTCGGCACCGGCACCCACCCGACCACCGCCTTGTGCCTGGAATGGCTCGACGGCCAGGACCTGAAAGACTGCCACGTACTGGACTTCGGCTGCGGCTCGGGAATCCTTGCGATCGCCGCCCTGCTGCTGGGCGCCAGGGAAGCGGTCGGCACCGACATCGACGTGCAGGCGCTGGAAGCCTCCCGTGACAACGCCGGGCGCAACAACATCGACGAAGCGCTGTTCCCGCTGTACCTGCCAGAAGATCTGCCACAGGTGCAGGCTGATGTGCTGGTGGCCAACATCCTCGCCGGACCGCTGGTTTCCCTGGCCCCGCAACTGTCCAGCCTGGTCAAGGCCGGTGGTCGCCTCGCACTGTCGGGCATCCTCGCCGAGCAAGGCGAAGAAGTCGCAGCGGCTTATGCCAAGGACTTTGATCTGGACCCGATTGCCAATCGCGATGGCTGGGTACGCATTAGCGGCCGTCGGCGCTAAAATGAGCGCCTGCATACTCCGGATGGCCGCATGACCGATAGCTTCGTCACCCAGTGCCCGCATTGCCAGACCAGTTTCCGCGTCAGCCACGCCCAATTGAGCGTGGCCCGTGGGGTGGTTCGCTGCGGCTCTTGCCTGCAAGTGTTCAATGCAGCACGGCAGTTGCTCGAGCAACGCATGGGCAAGGAAGCGGTTGCCCTCACGACGCCACCTCCGGTCGAGCCTCCTGCGCAACGGGCGATCAGCCAGAAGCAGTGGACCGCCGCCGAACTTGATCTGGACAGCCTCGACCTCGACGAAGAACTCGCCAAGCTCGAACAACGGGAAATCCAGCCCACCAAAGAGTTCGGCCAGGAGCGCAAGCACAAGGAAGACTCGCTGAGCGCCCGCCGGGACACGGCCGAAGGTGAAGAGCCATGGTCCGATAGCCTGTTCAGCGATTCAGCCGCCGAGCGCGCACAGGCCAGCGGAAACGCGAAAGCGTCGGCCGAGAGCAACCAGTCGGCAGGCATCACCGACGAGCCGGAAAAATCTTCGCGCACCGAACCCTCGCTGTCGCTCGAACCGCTCGATCTGGACGATGAGCCGCAGGCACCGCAACTGCGCCTGGACCAGCCATTCGAAACATCGGAGCATCCAGCACAACACGAACGCCTGTCCGCCACCGATGACGATATCGACGAGCAAGCCCATGAGGTCGAGCCCGTACGCAAGAAGCGCGCGCGCAACGCGTCGGCCATGCATGACGACGTGCTACAGGATCTGATCGACGACCCGCTGCAACTCGACTGGCAAAAACGCCGCTCCCCCTGGGGTCGCCGGTTCTTTTGGGGCCTGATGGTTCTGCTGGGCGCCATAGCCCTTGCCGGCCAGTACATTGCCTATCACTTCGACGAACTGGCCCGTCAGGACCAGTTCCGCCCCTGGTTCCAGCAACTGTGCCCACCTGTTGGCTGTAGCGTACCGTCCAAGGTCGACATCGCGAAAATCAAAAGCAGCAACCTGGTGGTGCGCAGCCACCCGGATTTCAGCGGCGCACTCGTTGTAGACGCGATCATCTACAACCGCGCGCCGTTCTCACAGCCGTTCCCATTGCTGGAACTGCGCTTTGCCGACCTCAATGGCCACCTGATCGCCAGCCGCCGCTTCAAACCGGGTGAATACCTCAATGGCGACCTTGCGGACCTCGCAGAAATGCCGCCACAAACGCCCATCCATATTGCCCTGGACATCCTCGACCCCGGCCCGAAAGCCGTGAATTACAGCCTGAGCTTCCACTCGCCCGAGTGAATCACCTCACTCGGCGCTCAGTCGTGCGCCATTGACGGCAATGTTCTGACTCCCGGCCCCGCGAACCAAACTGCTGGCAATAACAGAATAACTGTTCAGATTTTATCCAATTCAGCCTTTATCCAGTCATCGAGAGCGGGTATCATGCCAACCCTTTTTCGAACTCTCATGATCCGACCCCACAACAGGGAAGTCCTATGTCGGCGGTACGCATCGGCCCATATATATTGCACAACGGCTTGATTCTCGCCCCGATGGCGGGGGTCACCGACCAGCCCTTTCGTCAGCTGTGCAAGCGGCTGGGCGCAGGGCTTGTGGTCTCGGAAATGGTCACCAGCGACATGAGTTTGTGGAACACCCGCAAATCGCGTCTGCGCATGGTCCACGAAGGTGATCCCGAGCCGCGCTCGGTACAGATCGCCGGTGGCGATGCACAGATGCTGGCGGAGGCGGCCCGCGCCAACGTCGAGCTGGGCGCACAGATTATTGATATCAACATGGGGTGTCCGGCAAAAAAGGTCTGCAACAAGGCCGCCGGCTCCGCGTTACTGAAAGATGAAGACCTGGTGACCGAGATCCTGCACGCCGTCGTGGCGGCGGTTGATGTGCCGGTCACCCTGAAGATCCGCACGGGCTGGGACCGGGCGAACAAGAACGGCCTGACGGTGGCGAAGATCGCCGAACAGGCAGGCATTACGGCGCTGGCGGTGCATGGCCGGACCCGTGCCGATCTGTACACCGGCGTTGCCGAGTACGACACCATTGCCGCAATCAAGCAGGCAGTGTCGATTCCGGTCTTCGCCAACGGCGATATCGACTCGCCCGAGAAGGCCCGGTACGTGCTTGACGCGACCGGTGCCGATGGCCTGCTGATAGGCCGAGCCGCTCAGGGGCGGCCATGGATTTTTCGTGAGATCGAGCACTTTCTGCGTACCGGCGAAAAACTCCCGGCACCGGAGCTGATCGAGGTGGAACGTATTCTGCTTGAGCATCTGGCCGCCCTCCATGCTTTCTATGGAGATGTCATGGGCGTACGCATTGCGCGCAAGCATGTCGGCTGGTATCTCGCAACCCTGCCGGGCGCCAGGGAGTTTCGCGCCCACTTCAATCGTTTGGATGGTACGGAAACACAATGCGCCAACGTTCGGGAGTTCTTCGCCGAACGTTACAAGAGCCTGACAGGGGACGGAGAAGGGGTGGCCGCATGACGATGATGACCGAGACTTTAGTGAGTGGAACAACACCCGTGAGCGACAACGTAAATTTGAAACAGCACCTCAATACGCCGAGCGAAGAAGGCCAGACCCTTCGCGGGAGTGTCGAGAAGGCGCTGCATAATTATTTCGCCCACCTTGAAGGCGCTGCCGTCACGGATGTGTACAACCTGGTGCTCTCCGAAGTCGAGGCTCCCCTGCTCGAAAGCGTGATGAACTATGTCAAGGGCAATCAGACCAAGGCCAGTGAGCTGCTGGGACTGAACCGCGGCACCTTGCGCAAGAAACTCAAGCAGTACGATTTGTTGTAAGTATTCAATCAAACCAGAAAGGCGCCCGCGTAAAACCGGTCGCCTTTTTTGCTGACTTCCTTTGCTTTTGATGGAAATTGAGATGACCGACCAGACCACCCGCCTGCCGATCCGCCGCGCCTTGATCAGCGTTTCCGACAAGACCGGGATCCTCGAATTCGCCAAAGAGCTCGAAGCGCTCGGCGTCGAGATCCTCTCCACCGGCGGGACGTTCAAGCTGCTGCAGGACAATGGCATAGCCGCTGTGGAAGTCGCGGATTACACCGGTTTCGCAGAAATGATGGACGGTCGGGTGAAAACCCTGCACCCGAAAATCCACGGCGGGATCCTCGGTCGTCGCGGTATCGACGACGCCATCATGAACGAGCACGGCATCAAGCCGATCGATCTGGTCGCCGTTAACCTCTACCCGTTCGAAGCCACCATCAACAAGCCAGGCTGCGACCTGCCGACCGCTATCGAGAACATCGATATCGGCGGCCCGACCATGGTTCGCTCGGCCGCCAAGAACCACAAAGACGTGGCCATCGTGGTGAACGCCAGCGATTACGCCAACGTACTGGAAAGCCTCAGGGCCGGTGGCCTGACCTACGCTCAGCGTTTCGACCTGATGCTCAAGGCCTTCGAACACACCGCCGCCTACGACGGCATGATCGCCAACTACATGGGCACCGTGAACCAGGCCGCTGAAACCCTCAGCACCGAAGGTCGCAGCGAATTCCCGCGCACCTTCAACAGCCAGTTCATCAAGGCCCAGGAAATGCGCTACGGCGAGAACCCGCACCAGAGCGCGGCGTTCTACGTTGAAGCCAAGCCCGCCGAAGTTGGCATCGCCACCGCGACCCAACTGCAAGGCAAAGAGCTGTCATACAACAACGTAGCCGACACCGACGCCGCGCTGGAATGTGTGAAAAGCTTCGTCAAACCGGCCTGCGTCATCGTCAAACACGCCAACCCGTGCGGCGTGGCCGTGAGCCCGGATGCCGAAGGCGGTATCCGCCAGGCGTACGAACTGGCTTACGCCACCGACACCGAGTCGGCCTTCGGCGGCATCATCGCGTTCAACCGCGAGCTGGACGCTGAAACCGCCAAAGCCATCGTCGAGCGTCAGTTCGTCGAAGTGATCATCGCCCCGTCGGTCAGCGAAGAGGCCCGCGCCATCGTCGCCGCCAAGGCCAACGTTCGCCTGCTGGCCTGTGGCCAATGGTCGGCGGATCGTGCGGCTGCTTGGGACTACAAACGCGTCAATGGCGGCTTGCTGGTACAGAGCCGCGACATCGGCATGATCGGCAGCGAAGACCTGAAGGTTGTGACCAAGCGCGCGCCGACCGAGCAAGAGATCAACGATTTGATCTTCGCCTGGAAAGTCGCCAAGTACGTTAAATCCAACGCCATCGTCTACGCCAAGAACCGTCAGACCATCGGTGTCGGCGCAGGCCAGATGAGCCGCGTGAACTCTGCGCGCATCGCCGCCATCAAAGCTGAACACGCTGGCCTGCAAGTGCAGGGCGCGGTCATGGCCTCGGACGCGTTCTTCCCGTTCCGCGACGGCATCGACAACGCCGCCAAGGTCGGCATCACCGCCGTGATTCAACCGGGTGGCTCGATGCGTGACAACGAAGTGATTGCGGCGGCTGATGAAGCCGGTATCGCCATGGTATTCACCGGCATGCGCCACTTCCGTCACTGATACGTTGCCCTCTGTGGGCGAACTCCTGTGGGAGCGAGCTTGCTCGCGAAAGCGATCTATCAGACACATTGATGCTGGATGTGTCGCCGCCTTCGCGAGCAAGCTCGCTCCCACATAAGAGCATCCCAGCGGTGCTATCAAGAATTAGCGTCATCCGAGGTTTTTGAAATGAATGTTTTGATCATTGGCAGCGGTGGCCGTGAACACGCCCTGGCCTGGAAAGTCGCTCAGGATCCGCGCGTACAGAAAGTCTTCGTTGCTCCGGGCAACGCCGGCACTGCCATTGAAGCCAAGTGTGAGAACGTCGCTATCGACGTGCTGGCCCTTGAGCAACTGGCAGACTTTGCCGAGAAAAACGTCTCGCTGACCATCGTCGGTCCGGAAGTTCCGCTGGTGGCTGGCGTGGTCGATCTGTTCCGCAAACGTGGCCTGGACTGCTTCGGCCCAACCGCTGGCGCCGCTCAGCTGGAAGGCTCCAAGGCGTTCACCAAGGACTTCCTGGCGCGCCACAAGATCCCGACTGCCGACTACCAGAACTTCACCGAGATCGAGCCAGCCCTGGCTTATCTGCGTGAAAAAGGTGCGCCGATCGTGATCAAGGCCGACGGCCTGGCGGCCGGTAAAGGCGTGATCGTCGCCATGACCCTGACCGAAGCCGAAGACGCCGTACGCGACATGCTCGCTGGCAACGCATTCGGCGAAGCCGGCTCGCGTGTAGTGATCGAAGAGTTCCTCGATGGCGAAGAAGCCAGCTTCATCGTCATGGTCGACGGCAAGAACGTTCTGCCGATGGCCACCAGCCAGGACCACAAACGTGTTGGCGACGCCGACACCGGCCCGAACACGGGCGGCATGGGTGCCTACTCCCCTGCCCCGGTGGTCACCCGCGAAGTGCACCAGCGCGTCATGGACCTGGTGATCTGGCCAACCGTGCAGGGCATGGCGGCAGAAGGCAACGTCTACACCGGCTTCCTCTATGCGGGCCTGATGATCGACAAAGCCAGCAACCCGAAAGTCATCGAGTTCAACTGCCGTTTCGGTGACCCTGAGACCCAACCGGTGATGCTGCGCCTGCAGTCGAGCCTGGTATTACTGGTCGAAGCGGCGCTGGCACAGGCGCTGGACAAGGTCGAAGCGCAATGGGATCCACGTCCAAGCGTCGGTATCGTACTGGCGGCTGGCGGCTACCCGGGTGATTACGCCAAGGGCGCAGCCATCGAAGGTCTGGATGCAGCCGCTGCGCTGGAAGGCAAAGTCTTCCACGCCGGTACCGCACTCAAGGACGGCAAGGTTGTGACGGCCGGCGGTCGGGTGCTCTGCGCCACCGCCATGGGCGCGAGCGTCGATGCTGCCCAGCAGCAGGCTTACAAGCTGGCCGCCAAAATCAACTGGGAAGGCTGCTTCTACCGCAAGGACATTGGCTACCGCGCCATTGCCCGTGAGCGTGGCGAAAATCAGGAATAAGCTATCCATTCGGCTAGGCAGGGGCCTGTGGCCCTTGCCGTACTATTCCGGCGCCGCGCATAGTTATAATCTGGCATCAACCTACGAAGGGATTTCGCCGTGCGCTGGCTCAGGATTGCCATAGGTTTCACCGTCACTCTGCTGACCCTGCTCTGCATGCTCCCGGCCCAAGCCGCGCAAGGCAGTGGCTGGGCGGTATTGCTCGACGAACAGGGCATCCTGCAACTGAGCGACATCCGCTCGGCTCGCTACACCAATCAATTCAGCCCGATTGAACTCGACCAGATCACCGCCGCCGAACCCAATGGCGCGTTGTGGCTGCGTTTCAAACTCAGTCCCGGCAAACACGAACAACTGCTGCGCATCTTCGCCCCTGACTTGTTGCACCTGAACCTCTACGTTCTGGACGGCGACACGCTGATCGAGCAACGGACCAGCGGCAACGAGCAGCCCCAGCGCGAACGACCGCTCCCCAGCAGCGACTTCATGTTGCCGCTGCCACAAAGCGACAAGCCCCTCGACGTCTATCTAAGACTGGTTTCCGAACACGAGTTACGGCCCTATATCACCCTGCAATCGGCGGTGATGGTGGCGGCGAACCAGAACCAGACGCTGATCTACGGCCTGTTTTTTGGCTGCATCGCGATGCTGATTCTGTATAACCTCACGCGCTACGGCTATACCCGCTCGCGAAGCAGTCTCTGGCTGGCCGGGTGTGAGGGGTTGTTGTTGCTGAGCCTGGTGCTGCTGCTGAACCTGGCAGGCCCATGGCTACCCGACTGGCATGCCGTGCAAACACCCGGCGCCTACCTGTCTCTGCTGCTGACGGCCCCCTGCGGCCTGATGTTCGCCTACCGCTTCTTCGCCCCGCTTGGCCCGCATCCGCTGAACCGGCTGCTGCTGGGAGACATCCTGTTCATTGTCCTGTGCAGCCTGCTGTTGCTGTTCGTCGACACCTTGCCGCTGAACATCATCACCTATGCGCTGGTGGCCCTGGCGGGCCTGAGCATGCTCTTTGTCAGCGCCTATCACTGGCAAAAGGGTTACCGACCGGCACGCTTGTTCGTGGCAGCGATGGTGGTGTTCAACGTCGGCACGTTGATCATCCTGCCGGCGCTGCTGGGGCTGACCCTGGTCGCGCCACAAGTCCTGATCATGACCTTGCTGTCATTCATCTGCATCAGCGGCGTGCTGATGAGCATCGCCCTGAGCGAACGCCAGCGCAGCATCACCGAAGACCGCTTCAGCGTCAGCCGCGACCTGGCAGCCAGCAACGCCGAGATCAATGCCAAAGCCGAATTCCTGGCAAAAATCAGCCACGAAATCCGCACTCCGATGAATGGCGTGCTGGGCATGACCGAGCTGTTGCTGGGCACCCCGCTGTCGGTCAAACAGCGCGACTACGTGCAAACCATCCACAGCGCCGGCAATGAACTGCTGACGTTGATCAATGAGATCCTCGACATCTCCAAGCTCGAGTCTGGACAAATCGAACTCGACGATGTGCAGTTCGACCTCAACGCTCTGATCGAAGACTGCCTGAGTATCTTTCGCGCCAAGGCCGAACAGCAGAGCGTCGAGCTGATCAGTTTCATCCAGCCGCAAGTACCCCGGGTCATCAGCGGTGACCCGACGCGTCTGCGCCAGACGCTGCTGAGCCTGCTGGAAAACGCCCTGAAGAAAACCGACGAAGGCGAGATCCTGATCGTCGTCGCACTCGACGAGCGCAGCCACCAACCGCGTCTGCGCATTGCCGTGCAAGACAGCGGGCAACCCATGGATGCCGAAGAACGAGAAGCCCTGCTGCACGCCGAGCTGCACAGCAAGAACTTCCTTTCCGCCACACGGCTGGGCGGCAACCTCGGGCTGGTGATCGCCCGCCAGTTGATTCTGCTCATGCACGGCGAATTCGGCATCAAGAGCGGCAGCAATCAAGGCAGCACACTGTGGCTGACCTTGCCGCTGGACCCCGAGCGCCTCGAACACCCGACCTGCGATCTCGATGGCCCGTTGCAAGGCGCCCGTGTGTTGGTGGTCGACGACAACGACACTTGCCGCAAAGTCCTGGTGCAGCAATGCAGCGCCTGGGGTCTGAACGTCAGCGCCGTACCTTCCGGCAAGGAAGCCCTCGCCCTGCTGCGCACCAAGGCGCACCTGCGTGACTACTTCGACGTGGTCCTGCTCGACCAGAACATGCCCGGCATGACCGGCATGCAACTGGCGGCGAAGATCAAGGAAGACCCGAGCCTGAATCACGACATTCTGCTGATCATGCTCACCGGCATCAGCAACGCGCCGAGCAAGGTCATTGCGCGCAATGCCGGGATCAAACGCATCCTGGCCAAACCCGTGGCCGGCTACACCCTCAAGACCACGCTGGCGGACGAACTGAGCCAACGCAACAAAGGCCTGGCCGTCTCGCAGCAACTGCCAACCGGCGTGCCCGCAGCGGTCAACGTGCCGAGCGATTTCCGCATTCTGGTGGCCGAAGACAACAGCATCTCGACCAAAGTGATTCGCGGCATGCTCGGCAAGCTCAACCTGCAACCGGACACCGCCAGTAACGGCGAAGAAGCCTTGAAAGCAATGAAGGCCCAGCGCTACGACCTGGTGTTGATGGACTGCGAAATGCCCATCCTCGATGGCTTCTCCGCCACCCAGCAATTGCGTGCCTGGGAAGTCGGCAATCAGCGAATTCGCACACCCGTGGTGGCACTCACCGCCCACATCCTCGCCGAACACAAAGAACGCGCGCGCCAGGCTGGCATGGATGGCCACATGGCCAAACCTGTCGAACTGTCACAGCTGCGCGAACTGATCGAGCACTGGGTCGCACAGCGCGATCAGCAGAACCGGGCAACGGCTCAGACGTCCTGAGCCGACAGACCCCGCGGCGCCTGATAGACTCCCCCGTCGACTTCCCTCGCCAGTGAGCTTGCACACATGCTCCACGTGTTATTCAGCGTTTACCTGAAGATGCTGGTGCTTTACAGCCCATTCTTCGTGTTGTCCTGTTTCATCAGCCTGACCCGTGGCTACTCCAACAAGGAACGGCGGCGACTGGCCTGGAATGTCGCCCTCGCGACCCTGGTCTCCAGCGTCCTGTTGTATTTGTTCGGGCGAGTGATTTTCAGCGTGTTCGGCATCACCGTAGACGCCTTCCGCATTGGCGCCGGCAGCGTGCTGTTCATCTCGGCATTGGGCATGGCTCAGGGCAAGTCAGCGGTCCAGACCGACAATGTGCAGCAGGACGTGACCATCGTCCCGCTGACCATTCCGCTCACGGTCGGCCCCGGCACCATCGGCGCATTGCTGGTGATGGGTGTCAGCCAACCACACTGGGACGACAAACTCACCGCTATCCTCAGCATTGCCATGGCCAGCCTGACCGTCGGCGTGGTGCTGTATCTGTCCAACCGCATCGAGCGAATTCTGGGTGATCAGGGGTTGCAGATTGTCAGCCGGTTGATGGGGTTGTTCGTGTGTGCATTGGCGGCGCAGATTATTTTTACCGGGGTCAAAGGTTATCTGGTGCCTTAGCGCTACAGGTACCCGACACGAATGCTGTTCATCGACTCCCAGTGCCACAAAGTTCGATGACCTGCTCCTGCCGCAAGCTGCCTAGCAGCTCGGCAATCGTCGATCTGGAAAGGTCATAGTCCTCTGTCTCGACCAATGCGCTATGGGCATTGATCGATACATTGCCGAGCACATTAGCGCTATCAAACCGATGACAGAGTGGATTGCCGGCCACCCGGCTGTCGACCGTAAAAGAAACGCCCAGCGATTTCAGAAGGATACCCGACTCAATGATGCCGACCTGAAATCGCACTCTTGTATCCCCTTGCACCGAATGTTGCCGAAACAGACTCTGCTCGCGAGAGTTCCCCGGGTAACCGGACAGCGTTTTCAGGCTGTTTTCCAGGGGGTCAGTTGCCGGTCTCAGGCTTGACTGACACAACAAAGGTACAAGCAGCTCGCCCAAGGTGAAGGTGGAAAGCATTGGAGCAGGAAAGCTGATGCTTGGCTCACTGAGCAGCACACCACCCAGTGTTCGTATCGCCATCCGATTGGCGTGCGACCAATGAGTATCCTCAGCAAAATCCGGATGCTTGTTCGATGCCACGACCTGGGCATACAAAAAAGCATCCAGCCCATCCTGTCTTTCGGATGCCGACAGTTTATTGCACACCAGCGTCACGCAGCCTGCGACGAGGTAAGTCGTGTAAGTT
This sequence comes from Pseudomonas sp. GW822-FHT02D10, assembly GCF_058802345.1. Taxonomy (NCBI): domain Bacteria; kingdom Pseudomonadati; phylum Pseudomonadota; class Gammaproteobacteria; order Pseudomonadales; family Pseudomonadaceae; genus Pseudomonas; species Pseudomonas sp. GW822-FHT02D10. Next base: position 15,972 of record NZ_JBXAOB010000029.1, on the reverse strand, counting down.
GAATCCGTCATGATGGTTCCTCTGCCTTGAAAGAAACCAGAGGCTTGCGCCCCTGGTCACCGGGTTCATCACGCGGCAGCGGTGCCGAACTCCATGGTCAGCGCTTTCTCGCGCATCCCGGTCAGAGCTTTCACCACCAATGCCTCGACCATCAGATAGTCTTCTTCATCCATGGTCATGACGGATGAACCGTTCCAGATCTCGACTTCAGAGGTGGCCCAGTCCCAGAACAACACCTTGGTCGGGTGTGCGGCGCAGGAGTACTGAATGGCAGCGGCCGCCATGGTGATATCACCGTCAGCGTCCTGTTTGCAGGTGGTCATTGCAAAGTTGCCACCCGAGGCTTTCTTTGCATTGTCCTCGAACAGTTTCAGCGCCTCGGGCTCGGTCTTGAGCGCCTTGAGGGCCGCATCCGCGGCCTTGCCAAGCAACTCCTTGCCGACAATCCCACCGGTTGCACCTGCCACCACGGTGTGGATCAAATCCAGGGCAACGTTATCCATGGCCAGGGTTTTCGAAGAGGAGTTGTACCGGTTGTAAGCATCCGAGAAAAACATCCATCCCAGATTCCGCATGGTCACGACGAAGTTGTTGTAACGCTGTTCTTTCTGATTGTCTCCGGGGAAAGCCAGCAGCGCTTTCAGGTCGGCGTACATGTAGGTGTTTTTGACAATACGTTTGCTTCTTTTACTCATACTTGGATCGAAGCCAACAATACCAGTGCCCATGATCGCGGCATTCAGTTCATCTTTATCAATGGGCAATTGCGCACTGCTAGAGATCGATGCCGAACGGGCACGAGACAATGTGCCCAACATCAACTTGTTACTTTCTTCGATAAAGGCAACGCGCTCGGCAACAGGTATTTCTTGCTGGATATATTCAGACATTTCTTAAACTCCATTTAAATTAATTAACGATCCTTCCCGGACCGAGAACCAAACTAACGACTTCAGGAAAGCACTGCAACCTCAAAGGAATTCAATTGTTTTCAAAACAACTTAAACCCTGAACAAATACACGCTGAAAACAGAAACAAAATTAATTAATACATGCTTACACTCACACCCATTCGCACAGCTTGACGCTGAATTTTTTGCACCTTGCATATTGGCAACTTTGAACGTTCCGACTGTCAGATTTTTATGCTCAATGACCCGGCAAAAAAAAAGAAGCAGCCCTTGGCAGGGCCGCTTTCAATCAAGAGGCCGGTTTAGCTCCATACCAGCGCGGCGTATACACCCACTCGCCACCCTCGGCACGCGGGAACACGCAAGTGGTGGACGAACCGATCAGTACCATGGTGCGCATATCCACCTGTTCGGGTGTCAGTTGCCCAAGCGTGGTGACACCCAATGTCTGCCCCGGGCGACCGATATCCCGCCCCAACACCACGGGCGTTTCCGGCGTGCGGTGCTGGGCGACGATCTCCAGCGCACGGCCCAATTGCCATGGTCGCGAACGCGAGATCGGGTTGTAGAACGCCAGGGCCAGATCGGCTTGTGCCGCCAGGTCCAGGCGCTTCTCGATGATCTCCCACGGTTTGAGGTTATCCGAGAGCGACAGCACGCAAAAATCATGGCCCAGCGGCGCACCGGCCTGCGCGGCGGTCGCCAATGAAGCGGAGACCCCCGGCAGGATTTCCAGATCGACGCTGTGCCAGCTCGAATCGCTGGATTCATGCAGCGCTTCGAGCACCGCCGCCGCCATGGCGAACACGCCCGGATCGCCGGATGACACCACCACGACTGAACGCCCTTGAGCCGCCAGTTCGAACGCGTGACGCGCGCGCTGCATTTCCTCGCGGTTGTCGGTGCAGTGCAGCACCTGATCAGCGCGGAACGGGCCGGCCATGCGTACGTAGGTTTCGTAGCCAAGTACGTCGTTGGCATGAGCCAGTTCGGTCTTGACCGCCGGCACCATCAGTTCGGCAGCGCCAGGGCCCAGGCCTATGACCGCCAAACGGCCGCGAGGACGACCGATCCGCGACAGGTCCAGTGGCTGGTCGGCGACCGCGATCGCAATCCCGTTATCTGCATGGATGGAAACTGAAGGCTCGAGAGCACTACGGGCCAGTTCGCCGACACTGCCGGCAGCAGCCGCAAAACGCAGCGGCACGCCGAGTTCGAGTGCGGCTTCACGCAACAGCGGGCTAGCCATTTGCTGATCACTGGCCAACAGGCACGCCACCGATTGCACGGCGATTTTCGCCTGGTGCAAGGCATTGCGTAGGGCATTCGGCAGATCGGCAACCTCGGCACTCACCGCCACCACAACGCTTTTCGGGTAGATCAGCAACTCATTGGCCGCAGGCTCGCGTTCGGTGCTGCCGACATGAATGGCCAAATGCGCCTGAGGGTCCTGCGGCAACTGTGCCTGAGCCAACCACGGGGCGGCGCCTTCGATACGCACGCGCTCACCGGCCAGCAAGTCCGAAACAAAGCGCTTGCCCAACTCCAGATCGCCCAGCGCATAGCCACTTGGCGGGTTGAGCAGGCACGTGCCGAAGCGCAACTCACCGCTGGTGGTGATGGCCGCAGACACGCCCAAGCCATCCGCAATCTCGCGCGCCAGCACGTTCACCCCGCCCAGACCACCGAGTAACGGCACGACCGCGCTGCCATCCTCGGCGACGGCCAGTACTGGCGGCTCAGCGCCTTTTTCCAAGAGCAATGGCGCCAGGGTCCGAATGACAATACCGGCCGCGCACAAGGCAATGATCGGCGTGTCGTGTTGATAGAGCTGGCGCAGGGTCGCGCCAAACTCGTGATAAACGCAATCCGCGCCTTCAACCCGTTCGGCCAGACCGTGGATCAAAGCGCCCGGATACAACTGTTGGATTGTGCGCGCGGTAGCGAGGCTGCCATTGCCAAGAATGACAATCGCCGGAACAGGACGGGTCATCAGCCTTGCCACCTTTCACCGGGAACGATGATCAACGAAAAGTACGGCGAGGACATCGGCTCGACCTGATCCAGCGGCACGATTTTCTGATTGGCCATGGTTGCGCGTTCAACGTACAGCGCACGCCCTGCCAGACCGAGTTCTTCCAGCACCTGACGGACCTTGGGGAAATTACGCCCCAACTTCATCACCACCGCCGCATCGGCATCGGCCAAACGGCGCTTGAGTTCTTCGTGAGGCAACACGCCGGACAACACCGACAGACTCTGATTGCGATACACCAGCGGCGCGCCGAGCACCGAGGCACCGCCGAGCATCGAGCAGACACCCGGCACCACTTCGGCTTCGTAACGCTCCGCCAAACGATCATGCAGGTACATGTAAGAGCCGTAGAAGAACGGGTCACCTTCGCAGATCACCGCCACGTCATGTCCGGCATCCAGATGCGCAGCGAGTTGTTCGCCGGCCGCGTCATAGAAGTCGCTGATCACTTGCTCGTAGGACAGCGGCGGCGCCAAGGCTTCGGTGGTCACCGGGTAGACCAGCGGCAGCAACGTCTGCGCGTCCTGCAAATGCGCTTCGATGATGCCGAATGCATTGCCTTTTTTACCCTTGGCGACGAAGTACGCCACCACCGGAGACTCGCGCAACAGGCGCAAGGCTTTGACCGTAATCAGTTCCGGATCACCAGGGCCCACACCCAGGCCAATCAAACGTCCAGGCTGCTGCATCATTCAATCTCCGTGGCGAGGGCATTGACCGCTGCGGCGGCCATGGCGCTGCCGCCCAACCGGCCTTGCATGATCACAAACGGCACGCCACGGCTGTCAGCCGCGAGCATCGCCTTGGATTCAGCGGCACCGACGAAGCCCACCGGGAAGCCGAGAATCAGCGCCGGTTTTGGCGCGCCGGCATCGAGCATTTCCAGCAAGTAGAACAACGCGGTCGGGGCGTTGCCGATCACCACCACGCTGCCTTCCAGATGCGGGCGCCAAAGCTCCAGCGCAGCGGCCGAACGGGTGTTGCCCAATTCACGGGCCAGCTGCGGGACGCTCTCGTCACGCAGGGTGCAGATCACCGGGTTGTTGGCCGGCAAGCGCGCGCGGGTTACGCCTTCGGAGACCATTCGCGCATCACACAGAATCGGCGCACCGGCGGCCAGTGCAGCGCGCCCGGCCTTGCCCGCGCCTTCGGAGAATTGCAGGCCATCGATGGCCTCGACCATGCCACAGGCGTGGATCACCCGTACCGCGAGTTTTTCCAGATCGGCCGGAATCCGGTCGAGGTTGGCCTCGGCGCGAATGATCTCAAAGGAGTTGCGATAGATCTCCTGACCGTCGCGGATGTAATCAAGCATCAAGGGGGCTCCGTGGGCGGGCATCGAGCAATGCGCCGGCCGCTTCAATAGTGAGATTGCGTGCTTGCAGGGCGCCGAAATCCGGCTGCCCTGCATCGCGAAAATAGAGGTCGTAATGACCGGGGCTGACCGCCAGCAAGGTGACTGGCGCGATGTGCGCGGCGGCGCAGGAGCGTAAGCAACCGGACAGGTGAACCTGTACTCGGTCAGCCTGGCCTGGCAGCAGTGTGGCCAGTTGCAAAGCGTCACCCTTTGTATCCGCCAAACCTTTTGCGCACCCGGCGGAACCGGTGCACGCAACCAGATGGGCCAAAGCTTGATCCGCACTCACCAGAAAACCCAGGGCCTGCAATCGCTCACTGAGCGCCGGGGCATCCTGATGGCGAATGTTCGGCAGCAGCAGGCTTTGCCAAGGGGTCAGACGCAGGCTGCCGTCACCGAACGCCTCAGCCAGATGCGCCGCGCCTTTAAGCATCGAAGAATCCAGGCGCCCCAGAGGTGGAACAGCGCCGACATAGACCTGGCCTTGCTGGCGCTGTGGATAAGTACCGATGTGCAACCCTGGGCGCGACTTGGGACGTTGCCAATCACTGATCGGGGTCAACGGCACACGCTCGGCCAAAGCCTGCACTACCGACTCCAGCGAACGCTCGGCCAACACATGCCGCATGCGGGTCTGATCCGGCCGCGCCAGGTCGAGAAACAGTTCCAGCACTGCGACCACCAAGGCGTGACCGTCATTGCGCAACACTGCCCCTGCCGGCGTGTCCGTGGGGCAACCCGCCAGACCGAAGGCCAGCCATTGCTCACCGTTGCGCTCAACGGCGCTCAACCAGAGGTCGTGAGGATGTTCAAGCATCGCCAACGCCTCGCCGCCATCCAGCTGCACGGCAAACTTGGCCGACAGCTGGTGAAAACGTTCGTGGCTTTGCAAGGTGGCGAGGATCTGTTCGGCCAGCGGGCGAGTATCGAACAGCATCTGCCGATCGATGCCGGCGCCGGGGCTGAGCATCAGGTTGCGCACATCGTCACTAGCGGCAGTGCGCGGACCCAAGCCGGCTGCCAGCAGGCTGTCGATCAATGGCCGGTGCTCGCCGCCGATCCCGCGAATCTGCAGATTGGCGCGGTTGCTCGCTTCGATCACTCCGCTGGCATAACGCTCGGCAGCGTTGGCCACGGCCACTGCCTGAGCAGCAGTTATCGACCCGCCATTGAGCTTGATCCGGCAGATACCGCCGTCCAATGCCTGGACGATACGCAGCAACCCCGGACAGGCCGAGGGGCGTAAGGCGGTGGACTGCGCACGTTCGTTCAAAGAGGATGACCGGCTGGGTAGAGGCGCCTGGCGGGCGAAAAGCAGCCATTATGCCTGCTTTGCCCGAGGGCATGAAAATGCCTGCCGGTCGGATGGAGGTTTTCGGTGTTTTAATCTAAAGGTAGAGTGAAAAATTGCGTGATCATCAGTGAGCACCGTCATCCGCTGCGCTCGACGCCGCATCGAACGTCCTGACAAGCATCAAACCTTCAACTCAAACATTTCCAGAGCATTGGCTTCGAGAATCGCTTCGGTTTTCTCTTTGGTTTGAGCATAGGCCTCTCTTTCCAAAGTGAAACTGGCGTAGTGGTGTCGAAACTCCGCTGATCCTTCTTGCCATTTGAAAAATAGAAATTGATTGGTTGTTTGCTGAGCCTTCAACCGTGCATGGTTTATTACCAGCATTACATTTCCTGCACTATCACGCCCCGCTGGCGCCACCTGAAAGGATTCACCACACAGGCTCGACTCAGCATAAGCGAGCAGGGCTGGAGAGTCGTATTTCAAGGCCCCCAAAGCAGCCAGACTGTTACTTAACATAGGCTCGCTACCCAGCTCTGACACCGTATCAAGCATTTTCTGAGAAGCCACTTCGGAAAAGTTCTGATAAGTCTTGTCGAACATTCCCCGCTTAAGATGCCAACCCACGTGATTGAGCGTATAGGCAAATCTCCTCATCCATAGATCGAGGCTGACATCACGATCTTCGTATGTGTCGCACATCAGGCGGGCAAGACGAATACTATTCTTGACTTCACGCTTTTCCTCTCGGGACAGGCCAGCCATACAAGAAAACAACGTATCGCCAATGACCGTTGCACTTTGCTTACGGTCATCAATCGTCTCTAGACTGTACGTATCCAAGAAACTCCGAGGCTTGATCGACGGAATCGCACGAGGCAACTTGATATTGTCAAAAAACTCAAGCCGTTTCTCAAAATCTGGCAAAACCCTCATATTAAATTCCAACATATGCATTCCTTAACAAATAACTTAATCAAACACAGTGATATTCAGCCGCCATACCACAGTAACTAAAATCACCTATCTATTATTGAGCCCCACACCAACTCAGACTAACTCAGACCGCTCAACCTGACAAAGCTTTCAGACATTGAGTTATAGATATACTATTTCAGCAAGCGCATGCAAACATCCAACCGTGTATGACCACCTGTTATGCATGCACTTCTATGTATGAGAAGAAGATTAATTTTCACGGATCCACGTTATCATGTCGACCATTGATTAAAGGCGCAGATACTCTGCCTATCGTAGTTAACGGAGAACCAGCATGGCCCCCTGGCTGACAGTAGTAGGCATCGGTGAAGACGGCTTCAAAGGCCTGGGCAAGAACGCTCGACGCGCACTGCTGGGTGCTTCGCGGATTTTCGGTGGCCAACGGCAACTGGACTTGCTGCCGGTGTGCATCCGTGGCGAACGGCAGCTCTGGCCGAGTCCGTTTTCCCTTGAGCCGGTACTGGCGCAACGCGGTGAGCCGATCTGCGTGCTGGCGAGCGGCGATCCGATGCTGTTCGGCGTGGGCGCCAGCCTGGCGCGGCAAGTGCCGTGCGATGAAATGCTGATCCTGCCCGCGCCCTCGTCCTGCTCCCTCGCTGCGGCCCGCATGGGCTGGCCGTTGCAAGAAGTCATCACACTGTCGGTGGTTGCCCGGCCGATTGCGGCGCTGAACGCTCAACTGTTCAGTGGCGTTCGCTTGCTGGTGCTCAGCAACGACGGACACAGCCCTGCCGCAATTGCCACACTGTTGCGCGAGCGCGGTTTCGGGCCGAGCCGGGTGACCGTGCTGGAACATCTGGGCGGCGAGAGCGAACGACGTGTCGATGGCATCGCCAGCGACTGGATCGACCCGGCTATCGCCGACTTGAACCTGATCGCCATTGAATGCATTGCCGAACCCACCACGCCGCGCCAGTCACGCCTGGCCGGCTTGCCAGACGCAGCCTTCAAGCACGACGGTCAACTGACCAAACGCGATGTGCGCGCCATCACTCTTGCTCGCCTGGCGCCGGTGCCCGGTGAACTGTTGTGGGACGTCGGCGCCGGCAGCGGCTCGATCGGTATCGAGTGGATGCGTGCTCATCCGAGTTGCCGCACGCTGGCCATCGAGGCCGATGCTGGTCGCCAGCAACTGATCGAACACAACCGCGACGCCCTCGGCGTGCCCGGCCTGCAATTGATTCGTGGCAGCGCGCCGCAGGCGTTAGCCGGCCTTGAGCGGCCCGACGCAATTTTCATCGGCGGCGGCGTGACCCGTGACGGCGTGCTCGACACGTGCTGGGCGCAGCTCAAACCCGGTGGCCGGCTGGTCGCCAACGCGGTCACCCTGCAAAGTGAAATGACCTTGATGGCCTGGCGCGAACAACACGGTGGCGAACTGACGCGGATTCATATCGCTCAGGCGCAGCCATTGGGGGCGTTCGACACCTGGCGCCAGGCGTTACCGATTACCTTGCTGGACGTGGTTAAACCCTTCGATGCGTGACGAAACCGCCGAACAACCCGCGCCCCTGCGTAGTGGCCTGACCACCGGCAGCTGCGCCACCGCGACCAGCCTTGCCGCCGCGCGCCTGCTGCTCGCAGGTGTGAGCAGCGACGCAGTGCACATCGTCCTGCCCAAAGGTAAACAGGTGCAGATGCGCCTGGAGTTTTGCCGTCTCACTGGCGATGGCGCCGAAGCCGGAACGATCAAGGACGCCGGCGACGACCCGGACGTGACCCACGGTGCATTGCTCTACAGTCAGGTGCGTTTGATCAGTGAACCCGGTATTTGTTTCAGCGCCGGCAAAGGGGTCGGCACCGTCACGCGCCCGGGGCTGGTACTGAGTGTCGGGGAACCGGCGATCAACCCTGTGCCGCGCAAGATGATCACCGACCATCTGCAACTGCTCGCGCAGGAGTTCAGCTACAGCGGCGGTTTTGCGGTGACGGTCAACGTCGAAGACGGCGAAGCCCTGGCGCTGAAAACCATGAACCCGCGATTGGGTATTTTGGGTGGGCTGTCGATCCTCGGCACCAGTGGTATCGTCCGGCCGTTTTCCTGCGCGGCGTATATCGCCTCGATCCATCAGGGCATCGATGTCGCCAAAACCAACGGTTACCTGCACATCGCCGCCTGCACCGGCAACGCCAGTGAAGACACCATGCGCCGGGTTTACGACCTGCCGGAAATCGCCCTGATCGAAATGGGTGACTTCGTCGGCGCGGTGCTCAAACACCTGCGCAAAGTGCCTGTGGATAAACTCAGCCTGTGCGGCGGCTTCGGCAAGATCAGCAAACTCGCCGCCGGACATATGGATCTGCACAGCCGCCACTCCAGCATCGACCTGCCGCAACTGGCCGAATGGGCGGCGGCCGTCGGTGCAGACCCGGCATTGCAGCAAGGTATTCGCGAGGCCAATACCAGTCAGCAAGCCCTGGCAATGGCCAGCGCCGCCGGTATCGCCCTCGGTGATGCGGTGTGCCAGCACGCGCTGGATTTCGCCCGTAGCGTGGTGCCCAGGCAGGTTCAGGTCGAGGTGTTTGCCATCGATCGCCAAGGTGGCATCGTCGGTCATGCCGGAGCTTTTCAATGAAACGTCTGTTGCTGCTCGGCGGCGTCACCGAAGCCCTGGCGATTGCCCGAACCCTCGGTCCGCAACATATCTATAGCCTGGCGGGCGTGGGTCGGGTGCCGACCGATCTGGCCTGCCAGGTGCGCGTCGGTGGCTATGGCGGTGCTGAAGGCCTGACGCAATTCATCAAGGATCAAGGCATTGATCTGTTGCTCGACGCCACCCACCCCTACGCCGCACAAATCAGCCAGAACGCCACCACCGCCGCGCAACAAAGCGGTATCCCGTGCTGGGCGTTGCGCCGTCCGGCGTGGCAAGCGCAGGCTGGGGATGACTGGCGCGAGGTCAGCGACTGGGCCGAGCTGATCAAGGCGCTGAAACCGTTCAGGCGTCCACTGTTCACCCTGGGCCGCGAGCCATTGCAGCACCTGGATGAAATCCCGCCCGAGCAGTTCTGGACCTTGCGCGCGCTGGAAGTTTATCCCGGCAACGAACGCTGCGAAGTGGTCGGCGCACGCGGACCGTTTTTCATCGAAGACGAACGAGCGCTGTTCGAACGCCGGCAGATCGATGTGTTGATCAGCAAAAACAGCGGCAGCAGTGCCACCGAACCCAAGCTTGAAGTGGCCCGCGAACGCGGGGTGCCGGTGTTGATCCTCAAGCGGCCGGCGTTACCTGGGGTGGAGCGAGAGTTTGGGAGTGTGGTTGAGGTGTTGGAGGCACTGAATACACTCGGATAAAACTGTACGATTTTACGGACAACATCTCAGGAACGAGCCGACTGTTTCATTTCCCTGCTCAAGCTTATGGTTCTCGGCATAAACCGCGCCGAGAATGAAAATGGCAATGACATTTACCCGTTTTGATCCTGCAGACTTTATTCAAAGCCCTGGAGAAATTGCCGCCTATCTTCAAGCCTGCATTGAAGAAGATAGCGGCGATGGCGAGCTTTTCCGCGAAGCCCTATCAGATATAAGCCGAGCTCAAATCCTTCCACCCGCGACTTCCGCAGACAGACACGCAACCGATCAAGTGTCGATTATGGCCTGCAGCCGAAACGTCTTTCATACAATCAATGCTCGAATCAACCGAGACCCGGAATTCGCCCGGGCATTACAAAACGAAGCCGCTACACTCTTTCGAAACGGTGAGCCGGAACTCGCTCACCGCATTTTGCACCTGTTGATCAAGGCGCTGCGACACCACACCGCACGGCGGTTTTTTACTTATCGCCCTCGATCAGGCTAAATACCCGGCTTGATCACCCACCCAACCGGATATGACCCATGTCCCGACAACGGCTAGCATTTGCCTGGATCGCCTGCTTCGCAGTGCTGTTCAACATGCTTGCCATGCCGATGTCCGGCGCGATGGCCCAATCGGCCAATCAGTCGCCGGCCGAGCAGTTGTTGTGGGGCAGTTTCTGCTCGTCCAGCGGGACGAAGCTGGTGGCGATTTCTCTGGGCAAGCTTGAGCAAAAAGCCCCTTCGAGTGACGATCACTCGAACATGCAGCATTGCTGGTGCTGCTCAGGCTCGGCGCCTCTGGTGGCGTTGCCGGGCCATGTTCCGCAGCTGTATTACGCACGTTTCGAGGCCAATCGAAGCCTGCCTGCGCCGACCCTTGACCTGCCCACACCACGCCAGCAATGGCCCAGCCTCAATCCCCGCGCTTCTCCTCTAGTCTGATTACCCTCGCAATTGATCTGCGTGTTTAATCGTTCTGGAGAACTGCCATGTTGAAGAAACTCATCGTTCTGGCCGCTTTGCTGCTGCCCGCGTGCTTTGCCAATGCCCACGAATACAGTGCTGGCGAGATTCACGTCGCCCATCCGTGGTCGCAGGAACTGCCGCCGAATGCGCCAACGGTTGCCGCCTACTTCGTGATTCAAAACACCGGTAAAACCGCCGACCGCCTGCTCAGCGTGGCTTCGCCGATCGCGGGTATTGCCGAGTTGCACGAGCATGTGATGCAGAATGATTTGATGAAAATGCAGCAAGTACCGAGCGTCGAGATCCCGGCGGGCGGCGACATCACGTTCGCACCGATGGCTTATCACGTGATGCTGCTGGAGCTCAAAGACCGCAGCCTGTTGAACGACGGCAAGCGCTTCCCGCTGACCCTGCATTTCGAAAAATCCGGCGATGTGACCGTTGAGGTCGCGGTACAGAAGCAACCGCCCGCCAGCACCGAAGAGCACAAGCACGCCCAGTAATCACAGCCTGAAAAACCTGTGAACGCACGGCGCTCGCTCAGCGTCAGGCGATCAGTGCTGCGTAAACCTTCGTTGAAGGTTGCGCGCGGCAGCTGGATCAGCCTGTTCGCCATGTTGATGATCTTTATCGGCCCACTGATTTCTCAGTCGATGCCGATGGATCAACGCATGCCGATGTCCATGAACATGGACATGTCGGCGAACGCCCATACCGAGCATGACGCGCAACCTGCCGCCGAACACTGCTCCCCCAAGCCCGACCATCACGCGCTCTGGGAAAAGTGCGGCTATTGCAGCCTGCTCTTCAACTGCCCGGCGCTGCCCGGCAGCCTGGCGTTCGCCGCATTCGACACACCGCCAGCCCATCACTTCATCAATCCCTCTCCCCGCCTGGGCCATGCCCGGCAAACCGTCTTCCCCGGCGCCCGCACCCGCGCCCCGCCCATCGTCGCGTAAACACCCACACCACTACTCATACGGCCGACTGTAGAGAACGACAGCCGCAGGCTGCTGGCCGTGTTGTTGACGACTGATTGATGGAACCTTTATGTCCAGGTTTTCTGCTGACACACGCTTGAGCGCTGCTCAGGCATCCTTCGCCCTGAACGCGCCACGCGCCCGCTTCAAACAGGCCACCGCCATTCTGTGCGGTGCCCTGCTTTCCCCGCTGGCCAGTGCGGCCGAACAACCGGTTGATCACAGCCAACACACTGAGGAACTGAGCCCAACGGTGATCACTGCCATCGCCCCGAGCTCACCGCTGACCATTGTCACCAACCCCAAAGACCCGCGCCAACCGGTGCCGGCCAGCGACGGAGGCGATTACCTCAAGACCATTCCCGGTTTCGCGCTGGTTCGCAATGGCGGCACCAACGGCGATCCGGTACTGCGCGGCATGTTCGGCTCGCGGCTGAACATCCTCACCAACGGCGGCATGATCCTCGGTGCCTGCCCTGGCCGGATGGACGCCCCGACCTCCTACATCTCACCGGAAACCTACGACAAGCTGACCGTGATCAAAGGCCCGCAAACCGTTCTTTGGGGACCTGGCGCCTCTGCCGGCACCATCCTGTTCGACCGCGAGCCGGAAAGCTTCGGTGAGCTGGGCACGAGGGTTAACACCAGCCTGCTGGCCGGCTCCAACGGGCGTTTCGACAAACTCGTCGACGCCGCTGCCGGTGGCCCACTGGGCTACATACGGGTGATCGGCAACACCGCGCACTCCGACGATTACCGTGACGGCAACAACGACACCGTGCCATCGCGCTACGAAAAGTGGAACGGCGATGTGGCCGTCGGTTGGACCCCGGACGCCGACACCTTGCTGGAACTCACCGCCGGCAAGGGCGACGGCGAAGCACGTTCTGCCGGGCGTGGCATGGACGGTTCGCAGTTCAAGCGCGAAAGCCTGGGCCTGCGTTTCGAGAAATCGAACCTCGGCGAAGTGCTGGATAAAGTCGAAGCGCAGGTCTACTACAACTACGCCGACCACGTGATGGACAACTACACCCTGCGCACGCCGCCCAGCACCGGGATGATGGCGGGCCCCCGGGCTTCCAACGTCGACCGCCGAACCCTCGGCGCGCGGATCAAGGCCACCTGGCGCTGGGCCGATGTGCAGTTGATCAGCGGCATCGATGCGCAAACCAACGAACACCGTAAGCGCGCCGCCATGGGCATCGATACTTTCAAGGACGTGCCACGCGACAAGGATGCGGACTTCCATAACTACGGCGTTTTCAGTGAGCTGACCTGGTACGCCGCCGACCATGATCGCCTGATCAGCGGAGCACGACTGGACCGCGCCTCGGCCAAGGATTTTCGCCAGACCATCGGTTCCGGGATGATGAGCCGACCCAATCCGACCGCCGACAAGTCCCGCGCCGAGACCTTGCCGAGTGGCTTCGTGCGCTATGAGCATGACCTGGCGGACAGCCCGACCACGCTCTACGCAGGTCTCGGCCACGCTGAACGCTTCCCGGATTACTGGGAGCTGTTTTCGCCCAAGTCCGGCCCTGCCGGTTCGCTCAACGCCTTCGACTCGATCAAGCCCGAGAAAACCACCCAACTCGACTTCGGCCTGCAATACAAAACCCAAGACCTCGAAGCCTGGGTCTCGGGTTATGTCGGCGAAGTGCACGACTACATCCTGTTCGATTACACCCCCGGCATGATGGGCATGACCTCACGGGCCGAAAACATCAACGCGCGAATCATCGGTGGTGAACTCGGCGCAGCCTACAACCTCACGTCCCACTGGAAAGCCGACGCGACCCTGGCCTATGCCTGGGGCAAAGACACCAGCAACGGCACTGCGTTGCCACAAATGCCGCCGCTGGATGCACGTTTCGGCCTGACCTACAGCGAAGACAACTGGAGCGCCGGCGCCTTGTGGCGAGTGGTCGCGGCGCAGAACCGGATCGACCAGAACAAAGGCAACGTGGTCGGCAAGGACTACGGCACGAGCCCGGGTTTCGGTGTGTTCTCGCTCAACGGCGCCTACCGGATCGACAAGCACTGGAAGGTCAGTACCGGCGTCGACAACCTGTTTGGCAAGGCTTACGCCGAGCACTTGAACCTGGCCGGCAACGCCGGGTTCGGCTACCCGGCCAATGACCCGCAAGCGATCAACGAACCAGGCCGCACGTTCTGGACCAAGGTCGACATGAGCTTCTAACAAGAAAAGTCAAAAGATCGCAGCCTTCGGCAGCTCCTACGTTGGAACGCCGTGCGCCTGTAGGAGCTGCCGGAGGCTGCGATCTTTTCCAAGACAATTGAATCGCCAAGCGGAGCGCTCCCAATGAGCCAACCTAAAGTGTCCTTCTACAACCTGGCCTGGCGCTGGCATTTCTATGCCGGGCTGTTCGTTGCACCATTCATGGTGATGCTGGCCCTGACCGGCATCGTCTACCTGCTCAAACCGCAACTCGATCCACTGATGTATGGCAGCCTGCTCAATGTGCCGGCCGGCCATCACACGGTCAGTGCCGACGAACTGCTGCGGCGTGTCAAAGAGGCTTATCCACAGGGCCAGATCAAGCAGTACCTGCCACCGGTCAACGCCGAACGCAGTGCACAGTTTGTGATTAAAAATGCCGGCAGCGAGCTCAATGTCTTCATCGACCCGTATCACGCCGATATCCTCGGCGAGCAGGACGCGAAGAACAACCTGCAAGCCATCGCCCGGGCGATTCACGGCGAGTTGATGATCGGCACCGTCGGTGATCGGCTGGTCGAACTCGCTGCTGGCTGGGGCGTTGTGCTGGTGGTTTCCGGGGTATTCCTGTGGTGGCCACGCGGGCGAACCGGTGCGGGGATCGTGTGGCCACGATTCAGCAGTCGCGGACGTGTGCTCTGGCGTGACCTGCACACCGTGACCGGGTTCTGGGGCGCAGCGTTTTTGCTGGTGATGCTGCTCAGCGGCATGACCTGGACCGGTTTCTGGGGCAAGCAATACGCCGAAGTCTGGAACCGCTTCCCGGCGGCCATGTGGGACAACGTACCCACATCCGATCAGCAAGCCCGAAGCCTCAACACCGCTACCCGTCAAACCGTGCCCTGGGCCATGGAAAACACCCCGATGCCAATGTCCGGTGACCACGCCGAACACATGGCTCACAACAGCGGCAGCAGCGCCCCGGCCGCGCCGACCATCAGCCTGCAAGACGTGCAGGACATCGCCGTTCAACGCCAGGTCGAGCCGGGTTACAGCATCACCTTTCCGACCGCCGCCAGCGGCGTGTTCACCATTGCCGTGTTCGCCGACGACCCGCGCAACGACGCCACCCTGCATGTCGACCAGTACAGCGGCGCAATCCTCGCCGACGTACGCTGGCAGCAATACGGCAACGTCGCCCGCGCCACGGAAATGGGCGTGATGCTGCACGAAGGCAAACTGTTCGGGCCGTTCAACCAGATTGTCGTGTTGCTGATCTGCCTGATGATCCTGCTCAGCGCCGTCAGTGGCGTGGTGATCTGGTGGAAGCGCCGCCCGCAACGCAAGTTCGGTGTTCCGCCGTTGCGTCATGACCTGCCGACCTGGAAAACCGGGGTGGTCATCATCCTCGCATTGGCGGTGATATTCCCGTTGGTGGGCGCTTCGTTGATTGTGGTGTGGGTTCTGGATCGGGTGCTGCTGTCGCGCTTGAACCGCCAGCCTGAATCGGCCTCATCTTCATCCTGAATACAGCGAGATGCCTGCAGTGTCCGGAACTGTAGGCAACCCGTTGGCCGATCCGCATCTGCTGGGCGTGACGTCTGGCGTGACCCTCGGCCTGAATGCGCGCACCGTGCGCTTGCGGGTGTTTTTGATTGCTTCGCTGATGACCGGAGTATTGGTGTCCATCAGCGGTTCGATCGGTTTTGTCGGGCTGATGGTGCCGCACATTGCCCGGCGTCTGGTGGGTGCGGAACACCGGCGCTTGCTGCCGGTGTGCGTGTTGCTCGGCAGTGTTTTCCTCGTTTGGGTGGATGTCGCGGCACGGACCTTGATTGCCCCGGAAGACTTGCCGATCGGTGTGGCCACAGCAGCGGGACTGTCAGATTTTTTGTGTGCGGGCCGGTAACGGCCTGCCGTTAGGCAGGCCTTTATTTCACCAGGTCGGCC
>NZ_JBXAOB010000028.1:0-36828 GCF_058802345.1 Pseudomonas sp. GW822-FHT02D10 | reverse complement strand
CGGTCGTAAGCGTCCTGATCCAGCAGTTTGGCGACAGCCGAGGCGTCGGTAGGCTTGAAGCGGAAGAACCAGCCTTCACCCAGCGGATCTTCGTTGACTAGCTCAGGGCTGCTGTCCAGCGCCGGGTTCACTTCCAGCACTTCACCGTCCAATGGCATGTACACGCCGCTGGCGGCTTTTACCGACTCGACGGTGGCGGTTTCAGCGCCTTGTTCGTAGGACTTCAGTTCAGGCAGTTGTACGAAAACCACGTCGCCCAAGGCGTTCTGTGCGAAGGCGGTGATGCCGACAGTGACAGTGCCGTCAGCTTCGGTGCGCAGCCATTCGTGATCTTCAGTAAAACGCAATTCGCTCATGTGAACTCCTCAGGGGCAGACTCCCCCGCTTCTTGTGGCGGGAGAAGATTTACAGGCTCGTGCCGGGCAGCGAGCGTGGCTGGAGAGCTCATAGCAAGTGCAGTGCCATTGTTATTTATTCTTTATAAATCAAGTAGTTGATGTGTTTGTTGGGGGATGGGCAGGGCGCTTCTGTAGTGAATTCAATACAGAGGGCCCGGGTAAGCGGAGCGAAAGAGGGGAAGGGCGATGAGACGTCGACATTACAGCGTTTTGTCTTGAATTCGGTACGCTGTAGCGATTTGCATACGGTGCTCATAAAGACGCTTGTATGGACGGCGGTCAGGTCTTGCTGGAAATACCGTATTTGCGCAGGCGGATGGCAATGGCGCTGTGGGAAGTATGCAGGCGTGCGGCGAGTAACCGGCTGGAGGGGTAACTGCGGTAGAGCTGCTCCAGCAGGCTCTTTTCAAAACCTTCGACGGCAGCTTCGAGACTGCCGACCTCACCGTCGTTTTGCCGCGCCACG
Organism: Pseudomonas sp. GW822-FHT02D10; assembly: GCF_058802345.1. NCBI lineage: Bacteria > Pseudomonadati > Pseudomonadota > Gammaproteobacteria > Pseudomonadales > Pseudomonadaceae > Pseudomonas > Pseudomonas sp. GW822-FHT02D10. The sequence goes on along the minus strand of NZ_JBXAOB010000028.1, from coordinate 35,964 downwards.
GCTGTCGTGGCGATATCCAGATCGTCGATGCCTACCAGCGGGTTTTCGCATATGGCGCTGGCGCGGAAGATCACGTTTTGCAATTGCCGCACATTGCCCGGCCAGCGGTTTTCGAGGAGTGTCGGATAAGTCGCGGGCGCCAGACGACAAACCGGGCGCTGGATCTGGGCACAGGCCTGCTGCATGAAATGCTGGGCCAGTACGAGGATGTCATGACCGCGTTCTCGTAGCGGCGGGACTTGCAGATTGAGCACATTCAGGCGGTAGAACAGGTCCTCGCGAAAACTGCCTTCGCTGACCATTTTTTCCAGGTCACGGTGGGTCGCGCTAAGGATCCGCACGTTGACCTTGACCTCACGATCACCACCGACTCGGCGGAAGCAGCCATCGCTCAAAAAGCGCAGCAGCTTGGCTTGCAGATAGGGCGACATTTCACCGATTTCGTCGAGGAACACCGTGCCCTGGTCGGCCAGTTCGAGCAGGCCGAGTTTGCCGCCGCGCTGGGCGCCGGTGAAGGCGCCGGGGGCGTAGCCGAACAGCTCGCTCTCGGCCAGGCTCTCCGGCAATGCCGCGCAGTTCAGAGCCAGGAACGGCGAGTCACGCCGCGTGCTGAAGGTGTGGCAGGCGCGGGCCACCAGCTCTTTGCCGGTACCAGTTTCGCCCTGGATCAGCAGCGGTGCGTCGAGCGCTGCAATACGCTGGGCCCGGGCTTTCAGGGCGCGCATCGGGAGTGATTCGCCGAGCAGCGCCTCGAAGCTTTCGGCGTGGTCGTGATGGAGGGCGGCCAGGCGCTCACTGATACGGTTTGGCAGGTACAGCGTGAGCAAACCACCGGCCAGGGTCTGGCTGCCCAGCTCGCCGGCTTCGCTGATCGGCATCGCATCGAGCAGCAAGGTCTGGCCGTTTAGGGTGACTTCGCGCATGGGCAGGCGGTAGCCGTGTTCGATCAGCGTACGTTGTAAGGAGGGTTCATCAAATAGCGCTGTCAGTGGTTCACCGGCCGGCTCACGACCGCACAATGCGATCAGTGCCGGATTGGCCAGCAGTACGTGGCCGCGACCATCCACGGCCAGCACTGGGTCGGCTCTGGCAGCGAGCAAGGCGTCCAGTTGCAGGCGTCGACGCTGGCCGGGGAGGATGTCGACCATCGTCACCGCCTGCACGCCCCGCACACCGAGAAAGGCTTCGCGCAGTTCTTCCAGCACATCGGCGCCGAGGGTCGGCGCGTCGATGTAAACGTTCGGCGGCATCATTTCGACAGCATCCAGATTGAGGCTGCGCCTTCCGAGCAGGGCCAGCACTTCCTGGGTGATGCCGACTCGGTCGGTAAAGGTGACGTGGATGCGCATAGGAGGCCTGAAAGGATTGCGAACCGGATCGCGGTGGTAAATGAGTATGCAGGGCTCTGTTCGAGTGTGGCGAGCGTGATGCTTACATGTGTGCCACACGGCCCTTTGTCGACAGTACCTGACTCGCGGGGCTCAGGTGCGGCCCGTGCTGCGCGAACAGGCCGCAAGATCCTCAAGGAACGCCTGGAGAATCGGCGGTGGAGCAGCGCCACGTCGGGTAATCACATCGAAGGGCGACATCAGGCGCAAGCTCGTTGGCGCCAACTGGTGCATTTCACTGGTTTTGATCCACTGAGAGGCGAAGTGCATGGGCAGAAAGCCCAGATAGGCGCCGGAGATGATCAGAATGGCCAGGGCCTCGATGTTGTCCACCGTCGCTGCAGCTTTGCTGACGCCCAGGTGTTCCAGGTCGTATTGCTGCATGTAACCCCGGGCGACGATTCGGCTTGCACCAATCTCTTCGAGCAGTTCGGCACGCTCGGCCTGGCTGCCATAGAGCGGATGACGCCGCCCGCAATACAGCCCGAGTGCTTCCTGATACAGCGGTGAGTGCAACAGGCCGGGAACGTGGATCGGGAAGTGTCCGATGGCCAGGTGCAGTCGGCCGTCAAGCACGCGCTCTTCCAGTTCTGCGGGGGTGCCCACATACACGTTGAGATGCACATCATGCCCTCTGGACACGAAGCGCTGGGTGGTCCGCGGTATCGGTGAGTCAGGGTCGGTGATGGTGGTGTCGATGATCCCCAGGTTGAGCTTTCCGCTGATGTGCTGTTTGAGCACGTCGGCATCCATGCAGAAGTTTTCCACCGCCGAGAGCAGGCGCTGGGTGGCTTCATGGATTGCCACCCCTTGCTCGGTCAAACGGAAGCCACTGCGCCCGCGCTGGCAGAGCTTGACCCCGAGGCGGGTTTCCAGATGGGTCATTTGTTCGCTGATGGTTGATTGGCCGGCATTCAAGGCAGCTTGCGCGGCAGAAAACCCCCCGCACCGGACAATCGTGGCAAACACCCTGAGCAACTTCAGATCGACATCGTGCAGCTGAATCACCTTGAACCTCCCACGTGTGGATGCATCGGTAATGCCGATATGAGTATCTGATGTTTAGCATTTTTTCCACGAAAACCTGCGTCCATAGTCCCTGCAACGGCGGTCGCCTTGCAGTCCGCCAAGCCGATAACAAGAAGTGGAGAGGCTAGAAATGTCGAATAATGGTTACGAGTCCGGTCGCCTGAACTTGCCGTTCGTGGGTCATTGCACCTTTGGCAAATCCCCGGTGTGCACCGATTGGGACGCGTTGGATGCCGATGTGGCTGTGCTAGGCGTGCCCAACGACATGGGCACCCAGTGGCGTTCCGGCGCACGTTTCGGACCACGCGGAATTCGCGAGGCATCGACGCTGTTCTCCTTCGGCCACGCCGGCGCCTATGACCACGAAGATGATGTGATGTACCTGACCGCCGCCGACGTGCGCATGGTCGACGTCGGTGACGCCGATATCGTGCATACAGACATGGCCACCAGTAACGCCAACACCGAGTACGCGGTGCGCAAAATCCTCGATGCCGGTGTCATGCCCGTTGTGCTCGGTGGCGATCACTCCGTGCATGCTCCGGTGATCAAGGCGTTCGAAGGACGCGGTCCGATCCATATTATCCACTTCGATGCGCACCTGGACTTTGTCGACGAGCGCCACGGCGTGCGCTACGGCCATGGCAACCCATTGCGCCGCGCCTCCGAAATGAACCACATCGTCGGCATGACTCAGATGGGTATCCGCAACGTGTCGTCTTCCAATCGCGATGACTACGAGGCGGCCCACCAGGCCGGCTCGAAGATCCTCTCGGTACGCGATGTCCGCCGTCTTGGCGTCGAAGGTGTGCTGGCACTGATCCCGCAGAACATCAACTACTACATCACCATCGACATCGACGGCTTCGACCCTTCCATTGCGCCGGGTACCGGCACACCAAGTCATGGTGGCTTCCTGTATTACGAAGTGCTGGAAATCATCCAGGCCCTGGCCAAACGCAGCAAAGGCAACATCGTTGGCATGGACCTGGTCGAGGTCGCACCCGTTTATGACCCTTCTGGCATGACCTCGATTCTCGCGGCCCAGCTGCTGCTCAACAGTATCGGTTTCATCTTCCATGAGCGGGCTCAAGTACGGCAGCAGATGAGTGAAGCCACTCCGGCATGATGGCCCGGATCGATCATCGAACCACAGTGCCCCGGCGTGATATGACCGCCGGGCAGAGAGAATAAAAATGGACACGATCGTCAAGCAGTACCTGCAGAAATTCGGCGTCAGCGAGGCCACCCAAACCTTTCTCGGCAAGGTGCAGAAGATGTTCATCGGCGGCGCCTGGGTTGAGGCCAGCGACGGCCAGACCTCCGATGTCATCGAGCCGTCGACCGAGGGTCTGATCACCCGCATTCCCATGGGCACCACGCAGGATCTGGATCGCGCGGTGCAAGCCGCCCGAGCCCAGTTTGACGGTGGCGCCTGGCGTCAGGCCAAACCGGCAGAACGTGAGCGGATGATCCACCGCCTGGCTGACCTGATTGAACACAACGCCGCCGAACTGGCCGAAATCGAATCGATCGACATGGGCAAGTCGGTGGCTTTTGCGCGGGACGTCGATATACAGGGCACAGTCGATACCCTGCGCTATTTCGCCGGTTGGGCCACCAAACTCCACGGGCGTACTGTCGAACCATCGTTACCGGGCAACTACCTGGCCTATACACGCAAGGAAGCGGTGGGTGTTGTCGGCGCCATCGTGCCCTGGAACTTCCCGCTGCAAACCATGGCCTGGAAACTCGGCGCCGCCCTGGCGACCGGTTGCACGGTGGTGGTCAAACCCGCCGAGCTGACCTCGCTGTCTGCGTTGCGTTTCGCCGAACTGGTTCAGGAAGCCGGTATCCCGGACGGTGTGATCAACATCGTGACCGGACGCGGTAGCGTGGTGGGTGCGGCCATGGCCACGCACCCGGGCATCGACAAGCTCACCTTCACCGGTTCGACGCCGGTAGGCCGCACCGTCGGCCGCGCAGCGCTGGATGAAATGAAGCGACTAACCCTCGAACTCGGAGGAAAATCACCGGTTATCGTGCTGGCCGATGCTGACATTCCAGCCGCCGCCCAAGCCATTGCCAACGGAGTGTTCTTCAACTCGGGTCAGGTGTGCGATGCCGGTACACGCGCTTATATTCATCGCAGCATCTACGACGAATTCCTGCGCGAGCTGATCGCCTACACCCGGACTTTGAAGATGGCTCCGGGGCTGGACCCGGACTGTTTCATCAGCCCTTTGGTATCGGCCTTGCAAAAGGAGCGAGTGACGAACTACATCGAAACCGGCAAGCGCGAGGGCGCCGAACTGGTCTACGGCGGCCAGCCTGTCGAGGGTCCAGGTTACTTCGTCGAGCCGACCATTTTCGCCCACTGCCGCAACGATATGCGCATCGTTCAGGAGGAGATCTTTGGTCCGGTGCTGGTGACCGCGCCTTTCGACAATGAAGAGGAAGCGCTGGTACTGGCCAACGACTCGCCGTACGGTCTGGCAGCCGCACTTTATTCCAATGACCTTGGACGGGTGCACAGCTTGATTCCCCGTTTGAAAGCAGGTTCGGTCTACGTCAACGCCCATGGCACCCTCGACCCGTCGATGCCGTTCGGTGGCTACAAGCAGTCCGGATTCGGCAAGGATCTTGGGCCAGAGCAACTCGATTACCTGCTCGAAACCAAGGCGGTCTGGATCACGCTGCCCTGAGTCTCGGCTAACGCTCATCCACCTCTGGCGCCCGTGGCGCCTTTTGAAATCGGGAACGGCAAGGACGCGCCCGGGAGTCGTTCACCCGAAAGAATGCGGTTATCTCGTCATGATCTTCCAACAATAAGAGTACATCATGAACACTAACGCCAAGTCCGCCCCGAGCGTGTCCACCCGCGACGACAAGCCCGTTGTCGAAGGGCATTCCATCGACTTCATCCCCGAACACGAGCGTACCGACAAGCTGTCGAGCCAAGGCCCGTTCTGGTTCCTCGGCAATTTCACATTCTTTACCATGACCATCGGCTTTGTCGGTCCGAGCGTCGGTCTGACCGCTCTCTGGACTACCCTTGCCGGCACGCTGGGCATCATGTTCGGCACGCTGTTCATGGCCTTTCATGGTTCGCAAGGCCCACACCTGGGGCTGCCGCAGATGATCCAGTCGCGCGCGCAGTTCGGTTATCGCGGGGTAATTCTCGTGCTGCTGGCGACGCTGTTTGTGTTCGCCGGGTTCAATATCGTCAACCTCGTGCTGATGATGCAGGGGCTGCACACGTTATTCGGCTTCAACCCCGCGGTGGTGGCGGTGGCCGTGACGGTGCCGGCGGCCATACTGGCGATCCTCGGCCATGACTGGATGCACCGCAGTTTCAAATGGGCGTTGTACCTGTCGATTCCGCTTTACGGTCTGGTGACGTTGGCGGTGCTGATGCACTGGGTTCCCGATGCGCCGATGCCGGTACTCGCCGCCGGTGAGGTTGCTCCGGCCCCGCTGGGCTTCAACTGGACCGGTTTCATTGCACAGTTCGCTGCGGCGGCGAGTTACAACATCGCTTACGCCCCGTACGTTTCCGATTATTCGCGCTACCTGCCCAAGAACACTCCGAGCGGGAAACTGATCGCGGTGGTTTTTTTGGGCGCCTCGTTGTCCGGCGCGTGGATGATTTCCGTGGGTGGCTGGTTGGCCGATCACCTGCATTCCACTGATGTGCTGGTCGCTCTCGGACAAGTGGGTAACACGGTGTCGCCGCTCATTGGCACGGCGGTGGTGGTGATCACGATCCTGGCTTTCCTGCCGGTCATCGCGATGAACATTTACAGCGCGAAACTGACCACGCTGACCTGCGTTGACTCCATCAAGCACATCGAGCCAACACGCAAGGCGCGCATTCTGGCGATTGGTTTCGTGATCCTGCTGCAACTGGGCGTGGCCTTGAGTATCCAGAGTTCAGGTAAAGGGCTGTCGGTGCTGGGTATCTACCTGGTGGTGATGCTGTATTTCCTGGTGCCATGGACCTCAGTCAACCTGACCGACTACTTCTTCGTCCGCAAAGGCCGCTACGCCATCCCGCACTTCTTCATGCCACACGGCAACATCTACGGCAGTTGGGGGATGCGCGGCATTATCTCGTATGCGATCGGCTTCATTTCCATGATCCCGTTCTTTTACATCTTCGACGGCGTTGAACAGCGCGAGGTCTATGTCGGCCCGCTTGCCAAAGCGCTTGGCAGCATCGACATCGCCTGGCTCGTCGGGCTGATCGTGTCGGGGTTGGTGTACTACTGGCTTAGCCGCTCGATTGACCTTGCGCGCGAAGAGGCGGTCATCCTCCTCATCGAGAAAACATCCCCGCAATACACCACCGGCGACAAGCAGGCCAAGTACCCGTTGCCGCTGCTCAACGAATCGACGGCCGGGAGATAACCATGGCGACTCATAAATACGACTACATCATCATCGGCGCGGGCTCTGCAGGTTGTGTGCTGGCCAACCGCTTGAGCGAAGACCCCGCCACCTCAGTACTGGTTCTGGAGTTCGGTGGCAGCGATCGCAGTGTGGTGATCCAGATGCCGAGTGCTTTCTCGATCCCGATGAACACCAAGAAATACAACTGGCGCTACGAAACCGAGCCGGAGCCCTACCTCAACGGGCGTCGAATCCACTGCCCGAGAGGCAAGGTGCTGGGCGGCTCGTCATCGATCAATGGCCTGGTTTACATCCGTGGCCACGCGTATGACTTTGATGAGTGGGAGTCGCTCGGTGCAGAAGGCTGGGGATACCGTAATTGCCTGCCCTACTTCAAACGGGCAGAGAGTTACGAGGCGGGCGGCGACGGCTACCGTGGGCATACGGGGCCCTTGCACACCAACAACGGCAATAACATGAAAAATCCGTTGTATGGAGCCTGGATCGAGGCGGGTGCCGAGGCGGGTTACATCAAGACCGACGACTGCAACGGCTTCATGCAGGAAGGTTTCGGTGCCATGCACATGACGGTGAAAAATGGCGTGCGCTGTTCCACGGCCAATGCTTACCTGCGGCCGGCCATGGGGCGCCCGAACCTGACCGTGGTCACCCAGGCGATGACGCGTCAGATCATCCTCGAAGGCAAGCGTGCGGTGGGCGTCATCTATGACTGCGAAGGCCAGACCCACAAGGTCTACTGCAAACGGGAAGTTCTGGTATCGTCCGGGCCGATCGGCTCGCCGCACCTGCTGCAACGGTCCGGTATCGGGCCGGCCGAGGTCCTCCGCAAAGCCGGAGTCGAGGTGCGGCACGACCTGCCGGGCGTCGGGGAAAACCTGCAGGATCACGCCGAGGTCTACATCCAGTTCGGTTGCAAGGAGCCGGTGACGCTCAATAGCAAAATGGATCCTCTGAGCAAGCTGATGATCGGATTGCGCTGGTTGTTGTTCAAGGACGGACTCGGCGCCACCAATCATTTCGAGGCCGGTGGTTTCATCCGCTCCGAGCAGGGCTTGCGCTGGCCGGACATCCAGTTCCACTTCCTGCCTGCGGCAATGCGCTACGACGGCAAGAAGCCGATCAAGGGCCACGGCTTCATGGTGCTGACCGGGCCGAACAAACCAAAAAGTCGGGGCTATGTGCGAGTCCGCTCCGCAGACCCCTATGAGCACCCGGAGATCCAGTTCAACTACCTGCAGCGAGAAGAGGACCGCGAAGGGTTCCGCCGCTGCATACGCCTGACACGGGAAATCATCGGCCAGCCAGCGATGGACCGTTTCCGTGACGGTGAGATTGCGCCGGGCGCGCAGGTGACCAGCGACGAGGATCTTGACGCGTTCGTGCGCGAAAACCTGGAGAGCACTTACCATCCTTGCGGCTCCTGCCGCATGGGTGAGGATGACATGGCGGTGGTCGACTCCCAATTGCGTGTGCGGGGCATCGAAGGCTTGCGGGTGATCGACTCGTCAGTGTTTCCGACCGAACCAAACGGCAACCTCAACGCACCGACCATCATGCTCGCCGAACGGGCATCCGACCTGGTGCGCGGGCGCAACATGTTGCCAGCGTCCGATGCGGTGGTCGGGTTGGCCAAGGATTGGGAAACCCGTCAACGCACAAAAGCGCCGGCCCGTAATGTGAGGGTTTGATTTCAGGGGAATAGAGGGAATTGTCCCGTCCTGAAACAGGTGTAAACCTGATTCTGGACGGGACAAGTCATTATTTGCGCTAATTCCATTCCTGGCGCTTGAGATCGCCCTGCCGCACTCGTTTTGGCGAACGAACCAGCGGCCAGAACAGTTCTTGCTGCCACGTCACCGGATGCAAATCCTCAATGCCAAAGGTCGAGGGACGACGCCGAGTGATCTTGGCCGTACCGAACAGCACGTCCCAGAAGAACAGCAGGTTGCCGAAGTTTCCCTTGTAGTGGGTCACGCCGTCATTGGCGTTCAAACCATGATGGGCTGCATGGGTGGCGGGGGTCGAAATGGTCCGTTCGAGGACCCACATCAGCGGGCGCAAGGCCGGAATGCGGTAGAGTTTTTCGTCCCAGGCGACGCTGCTGTGTGCAGCGAAAATCACCGTCATCTTGACGATCAAGTAACCGTAATAAACCGGTGCCAGACCCAGGTAGATGAGTGCTCCGGCCAACCAGATGCCTGGCATCAGCAGGTAGTAAAAGCTGTTATTTCGGTAAACGATGCGAATGCTCATGTAGGGCGCCGAATGGTGAGCGCGATGCAGCGCATAGAGAAACGGCAGCCGATGGGTCAGGCGGTGCCACCAGTACTGGGTCAAGTCATCGAACAGTAGAAACAACCCGAGGCCGGCCACCCAGTGAATGTTGGCCAGGCTGTTCTTGAGTTGAGGGGCCAGACTGCCGAGCAACAGGTTGCTGAGGAACATCACCAATGGAAAGGTGACACCCAGCAGGAGCGAAGAACCGATGACCTCGATCAGCGTATCGCGGCGCTGACCTTTGGGTTGGCGGAAACAGGCGCACGCGATTTCCAGCAGGATGAAACCCAGAAAAATCCCGGCGACGACCAGGATTGGATTGTTGACGAGCATTATTGTATTCATGGCAATCTCGAGTCAGGCCCGACTTGGGCATTGCCTGAGCAATAAGAAACCATGAGCCTTCCGGACAACATGTGCGAAGTGGACAAAATCACTCGTGAAGAGGCCAATCAGCCAGCCCGCCGCTTTCATCGGGGTCAACTCGGGCAGGTCCTGGAACGTGTACTGCATAAGCAGACACGCAGTAACCGGCACGATTACAGCCTGCTTGAGCTTGAGCAATTGTGGACGGCGGCGGCGCAACAAGATCCCGCCATTGGCCTGCATCTGTTCGCCGAATTCACCCCGCAGGACTGCCACGTGCTGACGTACATCTGCATGTATTGCCCGGACGTCAGCGCAGCTATCCAGTGCTGGGGTGACTATGCAGGGCTGGCCTCGGACATGGACAGCGTCAAGCTGATCAGCGATGCCCATGGCCTGGGCGTAGAGTTGCGTATCGATGCCCCCGCCAAACTGGCCCGCTACGTGGTGGAGCATTACTGCGTCATGGCCGTGACCCAGCTGCGCAAAGCCACGGGCGAACCGGTCCGGCCGGTGCGGGCTCACTTCGCCCATCCGCGGCCGACCTACTACGCCGAATACGCCCGATGGTTCGGGGATAACATTGTGTTTGAGTGCGCGCATAACTGCCTGTATTACGACCCGACCGTCTTGCGGTTACCTTTGCTGACGCGGCACGACGGAATGGCGGAGTTGTTGCGCAGTGAGATGGACCGACGAATCGCTCGGCATCTCCAACTCAACGGCTGGACTGGGAAAGTCGCGGCCGGCATGCGACAAAGCCTGGCGCGTGGCGTGGTACCCAGCCTGGAAAATCAGGCAGAGGCTCTACACCAGAGCCCGCGAACCCTGCGCCGGCGCATGGAAGAGCAAGGCATGACGTTCCGTCTGCTGCTCGATCTGGTGAGGGCCGAGCTGGAACAGCATCTTGAATTTCTGGGTGAGAACCGCGCGCAAATTGCCAGTCAGCTGGGTTATGGGGACCTGGCTGCCTATCTGCATGCGCGTAAACGATGGCGGCGTGAGTAACATAACGATCGCATTCGCGATGTCGGGGGCTTGCCCTGAACAGGGGCGGTAGGTAACGCAGAGGAAGTGAAGCAACTGGCGCGCGGCGGGTGTGAATCGCCAGGTACTGGCGGTATAGCAAACCCCTGTCATACAAGGGAAAGAAGATGGTGCACCAGGCGGGATTCGAACCCACGACCCCTGCCTTCGGAGGGCAGTACTCTATCCAGCTGAGCTACTGGTGCAATGCGGGCGCCATGATACTCATATGCGCTGCGGGCGTCCATGCTGCTGAATAGCCTGATGTTTCGCGCCCGCCGAGCGGGTGGTTACTACGTTGATCAGAAAAACAAGGCAAATGCGGCGTTTTCGTTCTTTTTTTCGAACAGCCTATTGTCCTTTACCCCCTTTGATCCTAGGATTCGTTTGAGATTTCAAACGCTCTTGTCTGGGTGCTGAACCGCACGAGCTTCAATAGTGCGCTATTTATGTGCTTCAGCCCGGTGAATGATTTCCCTGACGGCAGCCTTCAAGGCGCCTTTCTACAATCATAATTTGCTCCGCGCGTGCGCGGTGCTGTTAAGGAAAGCCGACATGCAGCTTAAAGACACCCTGTTGTTCCGCCAGCAAGCCTTCATTGATGGCGCCTGGGTTGATGCGGACAATGGTCAGACGATCAACGTCACCAACCCGGCAACGGGCGAAATTCTGGGCACTGTGCCGAAAATGGGCGCAGCCGAAACCCGCCGTGCGATCGAAGCCGCTGACAAAGCGCTGCCGGCCTGGCGTGCACTGACCGCCAAGGACCGCGCGAACAAACTGCGTCGCTGGTTCGAACTGATCATTGAGAACCAGGACGACCTGGCTCGCCTGATGACCCTGGAGCAGGGCAAGCCACTGGCTGAAGCCAAGGGCGAAATCGTTTACGCCGCGTCCTTCATCGAATGGTTCGCCGAAGAAGCCAAGCGCATCTACGGTGACGTGATTCCGGGCCACCAGCCAGACAAGCGCCTGATCGTGATCAAGCAGCCAATCGGCGTGACCGCTGCGATCACCCCGTGGAACTTCCCGGCGGCGATGATCACCCGTAAAGCCGGCCCAGCCCTGGCTGCCGGCTGCACCATGGTGCTCAAGCCTGCTTCGCAAACGCCTTTCTCTGCCTTCGCCCTGGCTGAACTGGCCCAACGTGCCGGTATCCCGAAAGGCGTGCTGAGCGTGGTGACCGGCAGCGCCGGCGACATCGGCAGCGAGCTGACCGGCAACCCGATCGTGCGCAAGCTGTCCTTCACCGGCTCGACTGAAATCGGTCGTCAGCTGATGGCCGAATGTGCCAAGGACATCAAGAAAGTTTCCCTGGAACTGGGCGGTAACGCACCGTTCATCGTGTTCGACGACGCGGACCTGGATAAGGCCGTCGAAGGCGCGATCATTTCCAAATACCGCAACAACGGCCAGACCTGCGTCTGCGCCAACCGTCTGTACATTCAGGATTCGGTGTACGACGCGTTCGCTGAAAAACTCAAAGTGGCCGTGGCCAAACTCAAGATCGGCAACGGTCTGGAAGAAGGCACCACCACCGGTCCGCTGATCGACGGCAAAGCCGTGGCCAAGGTTCAGGAGCACATTGCCGATGCCCTGAGCAAAGGCGCAACCCTGCTGGCCGGTGGCAAGGTCATGGAAGGCAACTTCTTCGAACCGACCATCCTGACCAACGTGCCGAAAAGCGCTGCTGTGGCCAAGGAAGAAACCTTCGGTCCACTGGCACCACTGTTCCGCTTCAAAGACGAAGCCGAAGTGATCGCGATGTCGAACGACACCGAGTTCGGTCTGGCCTCGTACTTCTATGCACGTGACCTGGGTCGTGTGTTCCGTGTGGCTGAAGCCCTGGAATACGGCATGGTCGGCGTCAACACCGGGTTGATCTCCAACGAAGTCGCGCCGTTCGGCGGCATCAAGGCCTCGGGCCTGGGCCGTGAAGGTTCCAAGTACGGCATCGAAGATTACCTGGAAATCAAATACCTCTGCCTGGGCATCTGATCAGGTAAGGAATTAAACGCAAAGGGCACGAGAGCGCTGTCCCTTTGCGGGCTTCAAACGTTATTTCTCGGTGGCCGGGAAAGCTGTGGCAGTCGATCATCGCATGCTGCCGTAGTTGCCTCCCCGCCACGTATTCCTTGAACCACGCCGACCGATGAGCGGCGAATGAGGACACTATGAGCAAAACCAACGCATCCCTGATGAAACGCCGCGAAGCCGCTGTACCACGCGGTGTTGGCCAGATTCACCCGATCTTCGCCGACCACGCGAAGAACGCCACCGTGACCGACGTTGAAGGTCGCGAGTTCATCGACTTCGCCGGCGGTATTGCCGTGCTGAACACCGGTCACCTGCACCCGAAAGTCATCGCCGCCGTGACCGAGCAGCTGAACAAGCTGACTCACACCTGCTTCCAGGTGCTGGCTTACGAACCGTACGTAGAACTGTGTGAAAAAATCAACGCCAAGGTTCCAGGTGATTTCGCCAAGAAAACCCTGCTGGTGACCACCGGCTCCGAAGCCGTGGAAAACTCCATCAAGATCGCCCGTGCCGCTACTGGCCGTGCCGGCGTGATTGCCTTCACCGGCGCGTACCACGGTCGCACCATGATGACCCTGGGCCTGACCGGTAAAGTCGTGCCTTACTCGGCCGGCATGGGCCTGATGCCAGGCGGTATCTTCCGTGCGCTGTACCCGAACGAACTGCATGGCGTGAGCATCGACGATTCGATCGCCAGCATCGAGCGCATCTTCAAGAACGACGCTGAGCCGCGTGACATCGCTGCCATCATCATCGAGCCGGTTCAGGGCGAAGGTGGTTTCTACGTTGCGCCTAAAGAATTCATGAAGCGTCTGCGCGCTCTGTGCGACCAGCACGGCATTCTGTTGATCGCTGACGAAGTACAAACTGGCGCTGGCCGTACCGGCACCTTTTTCGCCATGGAACAGATGGGTGTTGCTGCCGACCTGACCACCTTCGCCAAATCCATCGCTGGCGGCTTCCCGCTGGCCGGTGTGTGTGGCAAGGCTGAATACATGGACGCCATCGCTCCAGGCGGCCTGGGCGGCACTTACGCCGGTAGCCCGATCGCTTGCGCCGCTGCGCTGGCGGTGATGGAAGTGTTCGAAGAAGAGCACCTGCTGGATCGCTGCAAAGCGGTCGGCGAGCGTCTGGTCACTGGCCTCAAAGCCATCCAGGCCAAGTACCCGGTGATCGGTGAAGTGCGTGCCCTGGGCGCGATGATCGCGGTTGAACTGTTCGAAAACGGCGACAGCCACAAGCCTAACGCCGCCGCCGTCGCCCAAGTTGTGGCCAAGGCGCGCGACAAGGGTCTGATCCTGCTGTCGTGCGGTACTTACGGCAACGTGTTGCGTGTACTGGTGCCGCTAACTGCACCGGACGAGCAACTGGATAAAGGTTTGGCGATCATGGAAGAGTGCTTCTCCGAACTCTGATTGCCCAGTGTGACCTGATCGACAAAAAACCCGCTTCGGCGGGTTTTTTTTGTCACTTGAAACACATCGGCGGCTTTTGCGCTGTATCGAATGGCCAGCATTGTCTAAGGTGCAGACATTGCTTCGGAGTGAACTGATGACCGCTGTCGATTTACCGGCTGTACCGCGAGTGCTGATTGCCGAGGCTGACCCTTGGTCTCTGGAGCTGCTCAAGCAGGTGTTGTTGCACGTGCGTTGCGACGCACGGCTGGATCTGTGCGCCGATGGCCAGCAGGCGTTGGAGTTGCTGAGTGAAAATCCCTACGACCTGGTGATCGCCGATTGGGAGCTTCCCGGTGTCGATGGCCTGGGCTTGCTGCGTAGCGTGCGTCAGCGGCGATGGAACCCGGTGTTGCCGTTCATTTTGATGAGCAGCCGCAACGACAGCGCCAGCGTGCGCGAGGCATTGCCGCTGACCCCGACGGCTTACCTGACCAAGCCCCTGAACATGGAAGGCCTGACTCAGCGCCTGCAAGACTTGCTGCTGAGCGCCGGTCAGACGGTGTCCTGTGATGTCCCGGCGCTGGCGCCGGGCATGACCTTGTCGACCTTCCTCGAGCGTCGGCGTGAGCTGGCGGACGGCGCGCCGTTGCTCACTGACGTGCAACTGGCGGTCAAGCACAGCCTGAACCCCAATGGCCTCGATCTGAAGCTGCTGGAAGAGGAAGTGCGCACCGACCCGCAGATCACCGCCGTGCTGATCGCCGCCGCCAACAGCGCCGCGCAGCACCTTGGCGACACCGTGCAGACCGTGTCCCAGGCCTTGCATCGTCTGGGCACCGGGCAAAGCATGAACCTGATCCTTGGCCTGGCCCTCAAGCGCAGTGCAAAGTTGAGCGATCCGTGCCTGGTCGATTACGCCGAGCGCTACTGGGACCTGTCACTGCGCACTGCAGAGTACGGTCGGACTCTGGCGCGCTTGCTCGATCTCGATCAGGAGCGTTGCTATTGCGCCGGCATGCTCCATCGCCTCGGCGATCTGGCGCTGTTGCGTTGCTTGCAGGAATGGAAACAGGCCGGTGGCGAACTGGACGAACTGGAGGAGGTCGGCGACGCGCTGGCTGAATTTGGCGCGGCCTATGGTTCGGCATTGCGCACCCGCTGGCGGCTTCCGCTGGAGCTGCGTGAGTTGATCGCGGCGGTCTATCAGCTCGGTGGCGGGGTTTACTCCCGTGAGGCGCTGGTGATGAACATGGCGGGGCAACTGGCGCGCCTGACCGAGCATGAAGGTGTTGAAGAGCTGGCGAAAAGCCGGACAGCGCGTTTGCTCAAGATCGGCTTGCCAGAGCTGATGCGCCTGCGCAAACGCTAGTTGGCACATCTGTTTTTGTGGCGAGGGAGCAAGCTCCCTCGCCACAGGTCAGGCAGGGCGCAGCGAGTAGGTTTTCAACTGGTTGGCGAAGTCGCGCAGCGATTGAATACCGCTGGCTTCGGCTTCATGGACCCAGTCCTTGATGGCCGCCAGCATGTCGTGGCCATTTGAGCTGGTCTTGATCCAGATCTGCTGCAAGGCCAGCCTTTTCTCGTAAATTACCTTCAGCGCCTGGCTGTGCTCGAGCATGGTCTGGATGCGCACATGGTGTTTGTCATCCAGCAGGCTGGTTTCCCGCGAGAGCAGGCGCTTGGCGCGATGGAATTGGTGGCGAACCGAATGGTCGACCTTTTCCAGCTCTTGCTTGACCAGCGGACCGATCACCAGCTTGCGGTACTGGGCCATGATCTGGAAGCGGTTGTTGAGGATCGCCATGGCGGTGTCCATGTCCAGGCTGCCTTTGCCTTCGACACGGTGGGCGATCGGCGCAACGCGCTGAACCTTGGCCAGACGCAGGAAGCTGAAGACCTGGATCCACGCCCAGCCGAGGTCGAATTCCCACTTCTTCACCGACAGTTTTGCCGAGTTAGGGTAGGTGTGATGGTTGTTATGCAGTTCTTCACCGCCGATCAGAATGCCCCAGGGCACCAGATTGGTCGCCGCATCACGGCATTCGAAGTTGCGGTAGCCAATGGCATGGCCCAGGCCATTGACCACGCCGGCGGCCCAGACCGGGATCCACATCATCTGGATCGCCCAGACGGTGATGCCGATGGTGCCGAACAGCAGCAGATCGATGACGGCCATGATCGCCACGCCCAGCAGCGGGTAGCGGCTGTAAAGGTTGCGTTCGATCCAGTCTTCGGGGCAGTTCTTGCCGTAGATGCGCAGGGTTTCGGGGTTTTCCGCTTCGGCGCGGTACAGCTCGGCACCTTTGCGCAAGACCGTGGACAGGCCCTTGATCACCGGGCTGTGCGGGTCGTCGACGGTTTCGCATTTGGCGTGGTGCTTGCGGTGGATGGCGGTCCACTCGCGGGTGTTCTGCGCCGTGGTCAGCCACAGCCAGAAGCGGAAGAAGTGTTTCAGGCCGGCATTGAGCTCAAGGGAGCGATGGGCTGAATAGCGATGCAGATAAACCGTGACGCCCACGATGGTGATGTGGGTCATTAACAGGGTGACTGCCACCAGTTGCCAGGGCGACAAGCCGAGTAAACCTTCGTACCACATAGGCTGTATGGCCCTCGATAAAGAAAAAAACAGCTGGCGCATTATCACTCAGCACACAGATAAAACCAGTCGCCCTTTCAGATAAGAGTGGCTGGATGTTTCTTTAATCTATAATTCCAACCTTTTTTGTAAGGACATGGACGGCCGAATGACTGCTTCTTATCGCGATGCTTTGCGTGCAACGCTGCTCTACCTGGTACTTTCCGTCGTTTGGCTGGAACTCACTGGTTATTTATTAACCAATTTATTCGATGAATCAGCTGATCTTCAGCGATGGCAACTGATCAACGGTTATGTCTGGGTGGTGCTGAGCGCCGGGTTTATCTTTATTGCCCGGGCGCGTTTGCTGGGTTTTCTCGGGATAGGCGCCAAATTGCGCCACCGCAACGAAGATCGCGCGCGATTGCGTCAGGCACAGGCGGTATTCGATTGCACCCGCGAAGGGGTGTTGGTCACTGACCGCGAAGGGTTGATCGTCCACGTCAATCGGGCCTTCATGGCGATCACGGGTTATCAGGCCGAAGAGGTGTTGGGCCACAGGCCCAACCTGTTCAAGTCCGGCCATCATCCGCCAGATTTCTATCAAGAGATGTTCCAGAGCCTGAACCGCACCAGCGAATGGAGCGGTGAGATCTGGAACCGCCGCAAGAATGGCGAGATTTACCCGCAATGGCAGGCCATCCGGGTCATACACGATGACTGCGGCCAGTTGAGCCACTACGTGGCGGTGTTTTCCGACATCAGTGCGATCAAGGACTCCGAGCACGAACTCGCGCATCTGGCGCACCACGACCCACTGACCGAACTGCCCAATCGTCTTCTGTTCAGCGATCGCGTGGAACAGGCACTCGCATCGGCGCAGATCCACAAGCGCGGGTGTGCGTTGCTGATGATCGATCTGGACCATTTCAAGATGATCAACGACAGTCTCGGGCATAACGTCGGCGATCTGTTGCTAAAAGCCGTGGCGGCTCGCCTGCAAGGCATGTTCGGCCCCGGAATTACCCTGGCGCGCTTGGGTGGCGACGAGTTTGCCGTGCTGGCCGAGAGCTGCCCGCAACTGGTGCAGGCGGCCGCATTGGCGCAGCGGATCATCGATGGCCTGAAAGAGCCGTTCCTGATCGATGCTCACCCCTTGTTCATCAACGCCAGTGTCGGTATCAGCCTGTTTCCCAGCGACGCGCTGAGCGCCGAGCAATTGCTGCGCAACGCTGATTCGGCGCTGTTCAAGGCCAAGAGTTCGGGGCGCGACGGTTATGCCTTGTACACCGAGGAGTTGACCGCCCACGCCCAGCACCGGGTCGAAATGGCCTTCGAATTGCGCCGCGCGCTGGAGCAGCAGGAGTTGCGGGTGTACTACCAACCGGTGCATGACCTCAAGACCAGCCGTTTGACGGGTGTTGAAGCGCTGGTTCGCTGGCAGCATCCGCAGCGTGGGTTGGTGTCGCCGGCTGAGTTCATTCCGATTGCCGAGCGCACCGGGTTGATCGCCGAGATCGACGCCTGGGTGATGCAACAGGCCTGCCAGCAGATGTGTGTCTGGCAGAAGGCCGGGGTGGTGTTGTCGTTTATTGCGGTGAACGTGTCTACTCGCCTGTTTGCCCGGCGCGAACTGTTTGAGCGGGTCGCCCAAGTGCTGCACGACACGGGATTGGACCCGGCTTATCTAGAGCTGGAAGTGACCGAAAGCGCGGTGATGGAAGACCCGGAAGTGGCGCTGGAACAAATGCACCGCTTGCGCGAATTGGGTGTGCGGCTGGCTATCGATGACTTCGGCACGGGTTATTCGTCGCTGCTGCGACTCAAGCGTCTGCCGGTGCAGAAACTCAAGATCGACCAAGGCTTCGTCGCCGGCCTGCCGTGGGATGAGGATGACGCAGCGATCGTTCGAGTGATCATCGCCCTTGCGCAAAGCATGGGCATGCAGGTGCATGCCGAAGGCATCGAGCAGGTCGAGCAAGCGGGTTTCCTGCTCGAACAGCGTTGCGATCTGGGCCAGGGCTACTGGTTTGGCCGACCGATGCCGGCGCAAGAGCTGGACTGGACTCGGGCGCCGGTGATTCGTTAAACATCAAAAGATCGCAGGCTTCGCCAGCTCCTACACCGATCGCGTAGGAGCTGCCGCAGGCTGCGATCTTTTGATCTTCTGGCACCCAATCTCCACGCAACCCCTTGGTCCGTCAAATAATGCATTTAAGTTATATAAACATTCTTAAATAGTCTTTTTAAGAATATATGCGCCTATCTACTATTGCTCTCACGCCGCAAGCAGTGCCACCACTGCCAGGCACATCTCATTCAAGGAGCAGCACCATGAGCGCATCTCTACGTAGCGTCGACGGCCAGGACGAAGCAACCATCTTGCGCGAGATCCAGAGCGCACTGCGCGATCTGCGCTTTGGGGCAGTGGAGATCACCGTGCACAACGCCCAGGTGGTTCAGATCGAACGCAAAGAGAAATTCCGTTTACAGAACCCAGGCAACAAGCCGAGCTGAAGCACTACTCAACGGGCAACCCGATTCCGGAAAAACCATAAGAACAGCCAACACAAAAGAATTCAGGAGCTGCACCATGTCGTCGATTCGCCGTTACGCTTTGGCTGCTCTGGCCAGTGCCATTTTTGCCGGTTCTGCGGTTGCCAAGGATTACGAACTGCTCAACGTGTCGTACGACCCGACCCGCGAGCTGTATCAGGACTACAACGCCGAGTTCATCAACTTCTGGAAGAAGGACCACGCTGGCGACAACGTAAAGATCCAGCAATCCCACGGTGGCTCGGGCAAACAAGGCCGGGCGGTGATTGATGGGCTGCGGGCTGACGTGGTGACCCTGGCACTGGCCGGTGACATCGACGAAATCGCCAAACTCGGCAAAACCCTGCCAGCCGACTGGCAAAAACGCCTGCCGGATGCCAGCACGCCATACACCTCGACCATCGTGTTCCTGGTGCGCAAGGGCAACCCTAAAGGCATCAAGGACTGGGGCGACCTGACCAAAAACGGCGTTGAAGTGATCACCCCGAACCCGAAAACCTCCGGCGGTGCGCGCTGGAACTTCCTCGCGGCCTGGGCCTATGGCCTGAAAGCCAACGGCGGTAACGAAGCCAAGGCCAAAGAGTATGTGCAGACGCTGTTCAAGCACGTGCCTGTACTGGACACCGGCGCTCGCGGTTCGACCATTACTTTCGTCAACAACGGTCAGGGTGACGTGTTGCTGGCCTGGGAAAATGAAGCTTTCCTGGCGCTGAAAGAACAGGGCGGCGCCGACAAGTTCGACATCGTCGTGCCTTCGCTGTCGATCCTCGCCGAACCGCCGGTAGCCGTCGTCGACAAGAACGCCGAGAAGAAGGGCAACGAGCAGATCGCCGAAGCCTACCTCAAGCACCTGTACAGCCCGGCCGGTCAGGAGATCGCCGCAAAAAACTTCTATCGTCCACGCGACAAGGACGTGGCCGCCAAGTACGCCAAACAGTTCCCGACCCTGGAGCTGGTGACCATCGACAAGGACTTTGGTGGCTGGAAGTCCGCTCAGCCGAAATTCTTCAATGACGGCGGTGTGTTCGACCAGATCTATCAGGCGCAGTAACCTGAAATAGCTGACAAACGAGCCCTGAATCGTGATTCGGGGCTTGATGCGCTCTCAACCAAGGACTTCTATGTCGCGTCGTATCTCCCCCGTCATACCCGGCTTCGGGCTGACGCTGGGCTACACCTTGGTGTACCTCAGCCTGATTGTGCTCATACCCCTGGCGGCGATGTTCGTGCATGCCGCGCAACTCACCTGGGATCAGTTCTGGGCAATCATCTCGGCGCCACGGGTGCTGGCGGCGTTGAAGCTCAGTTTCGGCACCGCGCTGTACGCCGCGATCATCAATGGCATTATCGGCACGTTGCTGGCCTGGGTGCTGGTGCGTTACACCTTCCCCGGACGCAAGATCATCGACGCGATGATCGACCTGCCGTTCGCACTGCCGACGGCGGTGGCCGGTATTGCGCTGACGGCGCTGTACACGCCGACCGGTCTGGTCGGGCAGTTCGCCGCCGACCTGGGGTTCAAGATCGCTTACACGCCGCTCGGTATCACCCTGGCGCTGACCTTCGTCACGCTGCCATTCGTGGTGCGTACGGTGCAGCCGGTACTGGCCGACATCCCGCGAGAAATCGAAGAGGCCGCCGCGTGCCTGGGCGCCAAGCCGCTGCAGGTGTTCCGCTACATTCTGGTTCCCGCACTGCTGCCTGCCTGGCTGACCGGCTTTGCTCTGGCGTTTGCCCGGGGTGTTGGCGAGTACGGTTCGGTGATTTTCATTGCCGGCAACATGCCGATGAAAACCGAAATCCTGCCGCTGCTGATCATGGTCAAGCTCGACCAATACGACTACACCGGTGCTACCTCCATTGGCGTGCTGATGCTGGTGGTTTCCTTCGTCCTGTTGCTGCTGATCAACTTGTTGCAGCGGCGCATCGAAACCCCATAAGGAGGCGCGAAAAATGTCCCAATCGTCTATTGCCGCCGCGTCTTCGGCCAACGCTGCCCGTCGTGGCAGCGCGGCTTCCCGGCGAATCCTGATCGGCCTCGGCTGGCTGATTTTTGCGCTGTTTCTGTTGTTGCCACTGTTCATCGTGATGTCCCAAGGCCTGAAGCTTGGCCTCGGCGCATTCTTCACGGCGATCTTCGAACCGGATGCTCTGTCGGCCCTGAAACTGACCGTCATTGCGGTGTTGATTTCGGTGCCGCTGAACCTGGTGTTCGGCGTCAGCGCGGCCTGGTGCGTGAGCAAATACTCGTTCCGTGGCAAGAGCATGCTGGTGACCCTGATCGACTTGCCGTTCTCGGTCTCGCCGGTGATTGCGGGTCTGGTTTATGTGCTGATGTTCGGCGCCCAGGGCATTTTTGGCCCGTGGTTGCAGGACCACGACATCCAGATTGTCTTCGCCTTGCCGGGCATCGTGCTGGCGACGATTTTCGTCACCGTTCCGTTTGTGGCGCGTGAGCTGATTCCGCTGATGCAGGAGCAAGGCACGCAGGAAGAGGAAGCCGCACGCTTGCTGGGCGCCAATGGCTGGCAGATGTTCTGGCACGTGACGGTGCCGAACATCAAGTGGGGCCTGATCTACGGCGTGGTGCTGTGTACCGCGCGGGCGATGGGTGAGTTCGGCGCGGTGTCGGTGGTTTCCGGGCACATTCGCGGGGTGACCAACACCCTGCCGCTGCATGTCGAGATCCTCTACAACGAATACAACCACGTCGCCGCGTTTGCCGTTGCGAGCCTGTTGCTGATCCTGGCGCTCTTCATCCTGCTGCTCAAGCAGTGGAGCGAGTCCCGTATTAACCGCCTGCGCGTCAGCGCCGCGGAGGAATAAGTCATGTCGATCGAAGTCCGTAATGTCAGCAAGAACTTCAACGCGTTCAAGGCGCTGAACAGCATCAACCTGGACATCCAGAGCGGCGAGCTGGTGGCGTTGCTCGGCCCGTCCGGCTGCGGCAAAACCACCTTGCTGCGGATCATCGCCGGCCTGGAAACCCCGGACACCGGCAGCATCGTGTTCCACGGCGAAGACGTCTCCGGCCATGACGTGCGTGATCGCAACGTCGGCTTTGTGTTCCAGCACTACGCTTTGTTCCGCCACATGACAGTGTTCGACAACGTCGCCTTCGGCCTGCGCATGAAACCGAAAAACCAGCGTCCGAGCGAAAGCCAGATCGCGGTCAAAGTCCATGAGCTGCTGAACATGGTGCAACTGGATTGGCTGTCGGATCGCTACCCGGAACAGCTCTCTGGCGGCCAGCGTCAGCGCATCGCGTTGGCCCGTGCCTTGGCGGTTGAGCCGAAAGTCTTGCTGCTCGACGAGCCCTTTGGCGCGCTGGATGCCAAGGTCCGTAAGGAGCTGCGGCGCTGGCTGGCGCGGCTGCACGAAGACATCAACCTGACCTCGGTATTCGTGACCCACGACCAGGAAGAGGCGATGGAAGTGGCCGACCGCATCGTGGTGATGAACAAGGGCGTGATCGAGCAGATCGGTTCACCGGGCGACGTCTACGAAAACCCGGCCAGCGACTTCGTGTACCACTTCCTCGGTGATTCGAACCGTCTGTACCTGGGCGACGACAACCACGTGCTGTTCCGTCCTCACGAAGTGTCGCTGTCGCGCACTGAGCTGGAGGATCACCACGCGGCCGAGGTGCGTGACATCCGTCCGCTGGGTGCAACCACGCGGATCACTTTGAAGGTCGAAGGCCAGAGCGAACTGATCGAAGCGGAAGTGGTGAAGGACCACGACAGCCTGACCGGCCTGGCCAAGGGCGAGACGTTGTTCTTCAAGCCCAAGGTCTGGCAGAAAGTCGCCAACCTTTAAGAGCATCGTCGGATCGCCGCCCGGAGCAAGCTCGCTCCCACAATGGACCGGTGCTGACCACAAATTCTGTGATCAACCGAAAACCCTGTGGGAGCGAGCTTGCTCGCGATGGCGTCCTACGCCGCCGCATTTTTCTCACGCAGACGTACCCCACCCGCCCGCGCCTCGATCTGCTCTTTCAGCTCATGCCGCAACCCCAGCAAAAACGCCAGTTCGGCCACCACAAACAACGGCCCGACGATCAAACCCGTCACATCATCGACAAACGCCGGTTTGCGTCCTTCGTAGTGATGGCCGACAAACTGGATCGCCCAGCCGACCACAAACATTGCGATGCCGCTGCTCAACCAGAGCAGGGTGCTTTGCGCCGCGAGGATTTGGCCTAGCCAAACGGACAGGCCCAGTAGCACTGTCATGACCACGCCAAGGCGCACTTCCAGACGTAAATAGAACCACGCCGAGGCCAGCGCCAAGAGCCCCGCTGGGGACAGCCAGAGCCCGGCCACCGGCCATCCTGGCCGTGACAGCAGCACCGCGACGGCGACCACGATCAGTGGAATGCCAATGAAGTGGCTGGCGATGTTGCGCGGGTCACGGTGGTACGCGGCGTATTGACTGAGGTGGTCAACGAGGCTTTTCATTGTTATTCCTCCGGTAGGGATGTCGATCATGCCCTGCGGTCAGTCGTTGCTCTGTCAGCCAGACGACAATCATCTTGGAGTTCTCATGGATATGCAGGCCTGGCGGTCACGCCTGATGAAGGGGCAGTGGTTCAGCCATTTGTCGCCCTTGTTACAGGATAGTCTGCTGTCCCTGGCCCGCGTGCGGCGGCTGTCGCCGGGGCAACGGCTGTTCAAGCGCGGTGATCCGCCGTGTGGTCTGTATGCGGTGCTCGAAGGTGCGGTGCGTGTGGGTGCGGTGAGCGAGCAGGGCAAGGAAGCGCTGCTGAGCCTGATCGAGCCGCCGCACTGGTTCGGTGAAATCTGCCTGTTCGACGGCCAGCCGCGCACCCATGACGCCTATGGCGTGGGCCACTGCATTCTGTTGCACATCCCCCAGGCCGCGTTGCTCGCCTTCCTCGAAGAGCACCCGAAACACTGGCGCCAGTTGGCCTTGCTGATGAGCCATAAATTGCGCCTGACCTTCATCAATCTCGAGCATTTGACCTTGTTGCCAGCCCCGGCCCGCGTGGCGCACCGTTTGCTGATGATTGCCGATGGCTACGGCGAAATAGAGCCGGCACGGCGCATTTTGCAACTGCCGCAGGAACAGTTGGCGTTGCTGCTTTCATTGTCGCGGCAAACCACCAACCAGATCCTCAAAGACCTGGAGGGTCAGGGCATTCTCAACCTGAGTTATGGCGAGATCGAGATCCTCGATGCAGGGCGGTTGCGGGCATTGGCGAGCGTCTGAATCGGCCACGTCATCCGAAATATCCGTTAGTGATGGGCTTTGTGGGCCAAGGGGCCTAGCCTGTGGTGATGATTATCCGAGGTGTGCCATGCGTTTGCTGTTAGTGGAAGATGAACCCGAAACCGCGAAGCTTTTGGCCCTAGGCC
The DNA here is from genome assembly GCF_058802345.1 of Pseudomonas sp. GW822-FHT02D10. Classification (NCBI taxonomy): domain Bacteria; kingdom Pseudomonadati; phylum Pseudomonadota; class Gammaproteobacteria; order Pseudomonadales; family Pseudomonadaceae; genus Pseudomonas; species Pseudomonas sp. GW822-FHT02D10. The sequence continues at coordinate 11,522 of NZ_JBXAOB010000028.1, read as the reverse complement.
TGAGCGAAGCCAGCTATACGGTGGATGTGGCGGACAACGGCATGGCCGGTCGACGCTTTATCGAAACGGCTGAATATGACCTGATCATTCTCGATGTGATGCTGCCCGGCCTCAACGGTTGGCAGCTGTTGCAACAGATCCGACAGCTCGGCGCAACGCCGGTGCTGTTCCTGACCACCACAGATGGCATTGAAGACCGGCTGCGCGGGTTGGAGCTGCATGAGGATGACTACCTGCTCAAGCCGTTTCCCGTGAGTGAGCTGGTGGCGCGGGTGCGCAAGTTACTGAGGCGTGATCGAGGGCGCTGAAGTCTCTTGGGGGCCTCTGGTCCCTGATGATTAACACGAACCTGCGGAGCGAGTCTGGCGAAAAAATGAGCTAAACTTCGTTTTAATAATGCATTAAATATGATGCATATTTAGTTATTTATTAAAAATGCACTGTATATGATGCAGGTGGTTCGAATGGAAAGCCTTGGCGAACTGATCAGATTGCTACGCAAAGAGCGAAAGCTGTCGCAACAAGACCTGGCAAAGCAGTACGGCATGAGCCGTGCCACGATCTCGGGTATCGAGAACAACACCCTCTCCGAAATCGGTATCCGCAAGGTTGAAGCCATCCTCAACGGTTTTGGGTACGAACTCACGGCCGTGCCTCGGCAATCGAAGCGTCCGACGCTGGATACCCTGAAAAAGGAAAACTTCCATGGTTGAGCCGCAGGATAGGGACAGGTTGCCTATCAGTGTGTCCGGTACCTCGGTAGGAACTCTGGGGCGAAGTCAGTCTCGCATTGACTCAGTGTTTACCTACACCGAAGACGTGCTGGAAGAAAACGCCGTCTCATTGACCATGCCGGCTCGCCTCGAGAGCTATACGTGGGAAAGAGGAGTGCCACCGGTTTTTGAAATGAATCTGCCGGAAGGCTCTCTGCGCGATGAGCTGGTTCGTCGTTTCAGCAAGGCGGTTCGAGGGTTTGACGACTTCGCGATGCTAGCGATCATCGGTCCGCATCAATTGGGGCGGCTGGGGATTGCAGACACCCGGGATGCGAGCGACCGTCCACCTGAAACCAGCCTTGCGGACCTTTTGGTGCATGACGGTGCTCAGGGTTTGTTTGATGATCTGTTGCACACCTATGGTCAGTATTCGGGCGTTTCCGGTGTGCAGCCCAAAGTGCTTGTCCGTGACAGCGCGACAACCGTCGATCGCCTGACCCATCGAGGGGCAACTCATCTGGTCAAGACCTTTCGTCCAGAGGAATACCCAGAGTTGGCCGCCAACGAATACTTTTGTATGCGGGCCGCACTGCATTCGGGTCTTGAGGTGCCGAAGTTCGAGCTCAGCGAGCGAGGCAAATTTCTGGTCGTCGAACGCTTCGATCTGAATGACAAGGGCTACCTGGGCTTTGAAGATTTCTGTGTGCTCAATGCCTGGCCTTCCAGGGCAAAATACGATGGCTCATACGAAGGTGCCGCCAGGCAGATCAAGGAATTTGTCTCCCCGCCATTGCTTAACCGGGCCCTTGAGTCATTTTTCAAGATCGTTGTCCTGTCATCCGCTCTGAAAAATGGCGACGCCCATCTCAAGAACTTCGGTGTGCTTTACGAGCACTGCGGCGCTGATGCGCAAATCAGCCTGGCTCCGGCCTATGACATCGTCACGACCTCGGTCTACATCAAGGCAGACAGCATGGCGTTGCTGTTGGGTGGATCGAAGGCATGGCCCAAATACAAAATGCTGATGCGTTTTGGTCGGTCGGCCTGCAACCTGACCGAGGGGCGTTGTAATGAACTGCTGCAGCAAGTGGCCCACGGGATGGACGTAGCGATGGCTGAGATGGTTGATTACATCAAGGCAAACGGCGCCTTTTCCGAGGTGGGTGAAGCGATGATTGAGCAGTGGAAATCAGGCGTTGCGCGCAGTCTCGTGAAAGGCTGATCACCGCAACCCATCGCGAAACTGCCCCGGCGTCATCCCGGTCCAGCGTTTGAAGGCGCGGCTGAAGCTGCTGGTGTCGGCGAATCCGAGCAGATAGCTGATTTCGCTCAGCGAGCATTGTGGGTCTCGCAAGTGCAGCAGTGCCAAGTTCTCACGACACTCATTGAGCAACGTATCGAACCGGCAGCCTTCGTCCGCCAGGTGCCGTTGCAAGCTGCGCAAACTCAAGTGCAAGGTCTCGGCGATGCGTTCGGCGCTGGGTTCGCCTTCCGGCAGCTGCGCTTCGACGGCGTCGCGCACCTTGCGCTCCCAGGTCAGTGGGCGCAGTTGCGCCAGGGCGCGCTTGAGCACGGTTTCGTTGTGTTCGGCCAGCTCCGGGTTGGCGTCATCCAGATGGCTTTCGAAGTCATCGATGGAAAACTCCAGCCGGTCTTCGTCAGCGGCAAAGAAGATCGGTGCGCGGAACACCGCATGCCATTGTTTCGGGTCGACCGGTTCCTCGCGACGCAGGTACACCGCCAGCGGCGCGTAGTCCCGGCCCAGACGGTTGCGACAGGTGCGCACGTAGATCGCGGCGAAGGCGTCGATCGCTTCCCGTGCTGGCGCCGGACTGCCTTCGGGGACCTTGAGGGTGAAGCAATAGCGATCTTCGCCACGGGTCAGTTCCAGTTCCAATGCGTCGCTGATCACTTGGTGATAACGCACGATGCGTTCGAACACCTCACGCAGACTGCCGCTGGCGACCAGTGCATAACCCAGTGCGTGGAAGGTGGTCGGGCTGACGAACCGCGAAACCCGCAACCCAATCGCCGGGTCACCACTGAGCTCGACCGCCAGCTCCCACAGTCGGGTGGTGGCCGATAACGGGTAGCGGGCGTTGGGGTCGTCCATCAGTTGCGGGTCGAGCCCGGCTTGCAGGCACAGGGCGTTGCTGTCGAGGCCGAGGGCGTCGAGTTGTTTGCGCAAAGCGCGGGTCCAGCTGGCGAGGGAGGTGGGTTCAATCATGATGATTGGCGCTTCCGGTCAACAGGTTGGCGTTCACAGCTAACGCCCGGAGCGATCACCCAAGGCAGGATGCGAACATCAATAACTAAAGGATGGAAGCATGTACGGTACTTCTGCAAGTCCTGAACGCCTGAATGCACAACAACGATCTGCGCATATTCGTGAAGTGGTGCTCGCTCGCGGTGTCGAACTGCGTCAGCGCTACCCGATGCTCAATCATCAGGACGCCTTGGGCGTGGGCATTCTGGCCTTCGCCCTGGCCGGGATGACGGGCTCGGCGGCGCTCTACATGACCGGGCACATGGCCTGGTGGGCGTGTTTGCTGCTGAACGGGTTTTTTGCCTCGCTGACCCATGAGCTGGAACACGACCTGATTCACAGCCTGTATTTCCGTAAGCAGCGCATACCGCACAACCTGATGATGGGCTTGGTCTGGCTGGCGCGGCCGAGCACCATCAACCCGTGGATCCGCCGCCATCTGCACCTCAACCATCACAAGGTGTCCGGCAGCGAAACCGACATGGAAGAACGCGCCATCACCAACGGCGAGCCTTGGGGCATCGCGCGTTTGCTGATGGTCGGTGACAACGTGATGTCAGCGTTCATCCGCATGCTGCGGGCCAAGACCTGGGCGCACAAGTTCAGCATCATCAAGCGCACCCTGAAGGTTTACGCGCCATTGGCGCTGGTGCACTGGGGCGCGTGGTACCTGTTCCTCGGTTTTCACGCGGCCAACGGCATCGCGTATTGGCTGGGCACCTCGGTGGAGTGGTCGGCGACCACGCTGTCGGTGATGCAGGTGATCGACATTGCCGCGGTGGTGATCATTGGCCCGAACGTATTGCGCACCTTTTGCCTGCACTTCGTCAGCTCGAACATGCACTACTACGGCGACATCGAGCCGGGCAACGTGATCCAGCAGACCCAGGTGCTGAACCCCTGGTGGCTGTGGCCGTTGCAGGCGTTCTGCTTCAACTTCGGCAGCAGCCATGGCATCCATCACTTTGTGGTGAAGGAACCGTTTTATATCCGCCAGATGACCGTGCCGGTGGCGCACAAGGTGATGCGCGAGATGGGCGTTCGCTTCAATGATTTCGGCACGTTTGGACGGGCGAACCGGTTTGTGCGCAAGGGGCAGGTGGTGGGGGAAGAGGTCCGTACCGTTCGGGCGTGATGGTTGTATTTGCTGGCCTCTTCGTCGGAACGCCGCCCGGAGTTAGCTCGCTCCCACAAGGGTGATCAGCTTTATATTCTATAATGATCTTAACAAATATCTTCTTATTCCTTAACGAATATAACTCTCCTCCCTATACTCGATCCGGAACAGACACGCACCGGAGAGTTCCCCCATGCGCAACGAATCAATTCGCTACCTGATTGTGCCGGGCTGGCAAGGATCGCCAGATGATCATTGGCAAAGCCACTGGCAGAACAGCCTGCCGAACAGTGCGCGGGTGGAGCAGGCCGATTGGCTGACGCCGCGCCGTGAGGATTGGGTCGCGGCGCTGGCCGAAGCGATCGACGCCGACAGCACGCCAGTCATTCTGATCGCCCACAGCCTGGGTTGCATCACCGTTGCCCATTGGGCGGCCACTGCGCCGTTGCAGGCGTTACGTCAGGTTCGTGGGGCCTTGCTGGTGGCGCCTGCCGACGTCGAACGCCCGGCCTGCAAGCCTGCGTTGCGCAACTTTGCACCGATTCCGACGCACCTGCTGCCGTTCCCGAGCCAGGTTGTGAGTTCCGACAACGACGCCGCTGTCAGCGCTCCACGGGCGCTTGAGCTGGCGCGTAACTGGGGCGCGGAAGCGGGGATTCTGGCAGGTGCCGGGCACATCAACGTGAAGTCCGGCCACCATCGTTGGGAGCAGGGGTTTGCCTACCTGTATCGCCTGCAAAACCGCATGGAACATCACGCCCTGCGCCGCGCTTGAGCCTGTTTTTTATCTAAACGCCCCCGTCTCCCGGCGGTTTTGGGCGGGAGTCTGCCATGAGTTTGCATGAATCTTTCGGTCAGCCATTGCTGACCTTTCCCGACGCTGAAAAAAGTCCGCTAAGCATTCGCGCCAAGGCGCTGGTGTTCGTCGACCCACGCTCGCGCCAGCTGCGCCAGGAGCTGGAGCAACTGGCGCCGCGCTCGATCTCGGTGTTGATTCGCGGTGAAACCGGTACTGGCAAAGAGTTGTTGGCGCGACATATCCACCGTGCCAGTGATCGCGGCGGTCTGTTCGTGTCGGTCAACTGCGGCGCCATCAGCCCGACCTACGCCGATGCCGAGTTGTTCGGTTATGCCGGTGGCAGTTTCAGTGGTTCGGCCAGCAGTCGCGCCGGTTGGTTTGGTTCGGCCAATGGCGGGACGTTGTACCTGGATGAGATCGGTGATCTGCCGTTGCCGATTCAGATCAAATTGCTCGCCGCCCTGGAAAATCACGAAGTCACCCGCGTGGGTGCCCAGCAACCGAGCCCGGTGGATGTGCGGCTCGTGGCGGCGACCAGCATCGATTTGGCGCAAGCCGTGGCGGCCGGCAAATTCCATGAGCGGCTCTACCACTACCTCAGCGAAGGTCAGCTCGAATTGCCGGCCTTGCGTGAGCGAGTCGGCGATATTCAATCGTTGGCCGAGTATTTCCTCGGCATCTACAGCCAGCGTCTCGACCTGCCGGTACCGTTTATCAGCGACGCGGCACAGCAGGTTCTGGAGCGGTACAGCTGGCCGGGCAACACCCGGGAACTGGAAAATGTCATTCACTTCGCGTTGCTGGTGAGCAGTGGCGAAGAGGTTCTGCCCGAGCATTTGAATTTGCTGCAGGTGTCGTCGCCATTGGAGTTGATTGAACGACAGACAAAGCAGGTTATCAAAACCGGTTCTGCCGGTGAGCGCGCAGCGCTTAAACGCTTGCTCGAAAGCCTGACGCAATCCCTTTAACCCCGTGGCGAGGGAGCAAGCTCCCTCGCCACGGGGTTAAAGGTGTGTGATGCCTGTATGAACAAAATGGAATATGAAAGTGAATAAAAGATATTGTTCGGGAATAAAAAATCTCGGTATTGTCCGCTCCACACCAGCGATAGCCCTTCACGGGCACTTCATTTTTTAGCCGTTGTCGACAACGGCAAATAAGGACACTGCATGAAAAAGGTTCTGTTGTTCACCGCATTGGCGGCTGCCCTGACCGCAGGTTTGGCCCAGGCTGGCGAGAAACTGGTGGTTGCCGCAACGCCGGTGCCACACGCCGAGATCCTCGAACTGATCAAACCGACCCTCGCCAAAGAAGGCGTGGATCTGGAAATCAAGGTTTTCACCGACTACGTACAACCGAACGTACAGGTCGATCAGAAACGTCTGGACGCCAACTACTTCCAGACCCTGCCGTACCTGAAGAGCTTCAACGAAGGCAAAGGCACTCACCTGGTGACCGTGATCGGTGTGCACGTCGAACCGTTCGGCGGCTACTCGAAGAAAGTCAAAACCCTGGCTGAGCTGAAAGACGGCGCGACCATCGCTATCCCGAACGAAGGCAGCAACAGCGGCCGTGCGCTGATCCTGTTGCAGAAAGCCGGCCTGATCGAGCTGAAAGACCCGAAAAACGCTCTGGCCACGCCAAAAGATATCGCCAAGAACCCGCACAACTTCAAGTTCAAGGAACTCGAATCCGCCATGCTGCCGCGTGTGCTGGATCAGGTCGACCTGGACATGATCAACACCAACTACGCGCTGGAAGCGGGTCTGAACCCGGCTAAAGACGCACTGGTGATCGAAGGTGCGGATTCGCCGTACGTGAACTTCCTGGTTGCGCGTCCAGACAACAAGGACAGCGTGGCGATGCAGAAACTGGCCAAGGCCCTGACCAGCCCTGAAGTGAAGGCGTTCATTGCCAAGAAGTACAGCGGCGCGGTACTGCCAGCGTTCTGATGACGCGGTAAACCCCTACAAGGTTTCAACGCCGATGGCTGATAGAGCGTCGGCGTTTTTTATGGGAAGAACATCAAAAGATCGCAGCCTGCGGCAGCTCCTTGGGCCCCCCTCAGACCGAGGCGAAACTGGAACCCTGATCTAAGCTCACCTTCATATCGTCACTTGCCCGCCTGTATCACGCCCGCCCTTACCACGCAAAGGAGCCTGCATGGCTGGTCCCGGATTGAAATGTATCGTTGACCTGAGCTTCCTTGCCCTGCTGGCCGCGTGCGGCGATAAAAAACCGATCGAAAAGGAACGTCCGCGGGTGTTCGTGCAAGAGGCCAAACCCACGGATTTTGCGGCCTCGGTGACCCTGGCCGGGGATGTTCAGGCACGGGTTCAGACCCAGTTGTCGTTCCGCGTTGCCGGCAAGATCATCCAGCGCATGGTGGATGTCGGCGATCGTGTTTCCGCCAAACAAGTGTTAGCCAGACTCGACCCGAAAGACCTGCAGACCAGTGTTGATTCGGCCCAGGCCCAGGTCGTCGCCGAGCAGGCACGGGTCAAGCAGACCGCCGCCGCGTTCGTTCGACAGCAAAAACTCCTGCCCAAGGGTTATACCAGCCAAAGCGAATACGATTCTGCCCAGGCTGCATTGCACAGTCGCCAGAGCGCGCTGACCGCAGCGCAGGCGCAGTTGGCCAATGCCCGAGAACAGCTTGGATATACGCAGCTGATTGCCGAAGCGCCCGGCGTGATCACCGCGCGTCAGGCTGAGGTCGGTCAGGTGGTGCAGGCCACGGTGCCGATTTTCAGTCTCGCCCGGGACGGCGAGCGTGACGCGGTGTTCAATGTCTACGAATCGCTGCTGAGCGCGCCGCCATCGGACCGATCGGTGGTGGTCAGCCTACTGGACAATCCCAAGATCAAAACCACCGGCACGGTGCGTGAAATCACCCTTGCTGTTCCTGCCGGCGCTGTATGTGGCCTGGTACAAGATCAAGGAGCCGAAGAAAACCGCACAGTAACGGCGAGCAAGCCCGCTCCCACATTTAATCTTCAGCAAACACAAAACATGTGTACGACACGAGCCAGTGTGGGAGCGGGCTTGCTCGCGAAAGCGTCCGAATTGACTACACCGATTTACGCCAAACGCTGGCCAACCAAGGCTGCTGATCACGTGGCAGCCCGGCCGGCCGGTAGTAATGCTCCAACTCGACAAACCCCGCCTCTGTCAGCAACTTCTGCCACGCCGCCAGATCGTGATACGCGCCAAAGCGCTCACCATTCCAGCCTTCGCGGTTATCGCCTCGCGGATTCGAACTGAACAGCACACCGCCCGGCTTCAATGCCCCGTGCAGTTGCTTCAAAACCCGTGGCAATTCCTGAACAGGAACATGAAACAGCACCGCGTTGGCAAAAATCCCGTCGAAGCGTTCGGCCGGCAGATCGAGTTTCAGAAAGTCCTGCTGCCAGACCTCGCAACCGCTGTCCTCGCGGGCCATCTGGGCGAACCGTTCCGAACCATCGAGGCCGATGGCGATGTGGCCCATGCGGGTGAAGGTTTGAAGGTCGCGGCCCGGGCCACAGCCGAAGTCGAGCACCGTGAACGGCGCCGAGCCCTGAATGTGCCGCAACAGCGCGTCGATGTTCTGGCTGACATCATGGTCGCGGGTGCCTTCACGGAAACTCTCGGCCACCTGATCGTAGTGGCCAAGGGTGGTCGCGGTGATCTGTTTGAGGTCGTCTGGAGTGTGTTTCATGGCGGCTGCGCAGGCAAAGGGAGATATGCCGACTATAGGCGCTATTGCGCCTTTAAATCATCGTTGCACCTGTTACTTCTTACAGTATCGGTCAGACAAAAAATCGCCCATTCTTCAGGGAGGTTCAGGCAAGCAAGGGATCGCGATGATCGTCCAGGCTTCTCACGACACGGCCACACCGACATTGTCGGTCATAGACCCGCGTGGGTTGGCGATCCGCAGCGTGGGGTACTGCCGGCAGCGCGCCGGGCAAACCATAGATACGCGGATTACCCGACAGACCTTCGATGCGGCGGGTCGGTTGATCGAGAGTTGGGATCCTCGACTGTGGGGTGTTGCCTCGAAGCCGAACCTGGCGACCGTCTATGACTTGACGGGCAAAAGCCTGCTGACCGATAGCGTCGATGCGGGTTGGCAGTTGGGCTTGTTGGGTGAAGCAGGCCAAATGCTGTCGAGTTGGGACGGCCGCGGCAGTCAGCGCCATACCGAATACGACGGTTTACAGCGTCCGGTTGTGCTCACCGAGCACACCAGTGACGGACTGCCCCGAATTGTCGAACGCCTGAGTTACGGCGATTCGGATGCAGAATTCGCTGAACACAATCAGTGCGGGCAAGTCATCCGCCATGACGACCCTGCGGGCACTCAAGTCTTCACCGAATATGGCCTTAATGGTCAGGTGCTGAGCGAAAGCCGGCGTGTGCTCATGGACCTGGAAACCCCCGACTGGCCATCTTCCGTCGACGCTCGGGACGCATTGCTGGAAGAGCACGCTTTTGTCTCGATACAAACCTGCAACCCCATCGGTGAGCTTCAGACGCAGACCGATGCCAAACGCAACGTCAGAACTTTCTCCCACACCGTCGCGGGAGAGCTCAAGGCTGTTTGGTTGAAACAGGCGGCGTCCAACGAACCGAACTTGCTTGTCAGCAACATCCGTTACAACGCCTTGGGCCAGATCGACAGCGAAACCGCTGGTAATGGGGTGGTGACCCGTACCGAGTACGCGGCCGATGACGGGCGGCTGATCAGGCTGGTGGCGCAAGTAGGCACTCAAAAACCCTTGCAGGACCTGAACTATGGCTACGACCCGGTGGGCAACATCGTCGAGCTGGAAGACCGCTCGCAGAGCGTCAGTCATTTCAATCATCAGCGCATCGAGCCGATCAACCGTTACCGCTATGACAGCCTCTATCAACTGGTCGAAGCCCTGGGCTGGGAAGTCAGCAGCCCAAGCCATGGGCCGGCGCTGCCGGGGTTAATGCCGACGCCGCTGGACCCCAACCAGCGGCGCCGTTACACCCAGACGTTCGACTATGACCGGGTGGGCAACCTGATCACCCGCCACCACAGCGGGGTGGCCAGCTTCTCAATGTTCACCTCCAGCCGCAGTAATCGCAGCCTTGGCCAACGCGATGACGGCGGGTTGCCGGGGGAGGAGGAAATCGCCCAGAGCTTCGATGCCAACGGCAATCAACTGGAGCTGCAACGCGGCCAAGCGATGAACTGGGACACGCGCAATCAACTGAGCTGGGTGACCCTGGTCCAGCGTGACGACGGCCCGGACGATGACGAATGTTACGTCTACGACCGCCCCGGCCACCGACTGCGCAAGGTGCGCCTTACGCACACCGGCACCCGAACCTTGCGCGCTGAAGTGCGTTATCTGCCGGGTCTGGAAATCCACCGGGATGCCGATGGCGAAGAACACCATGTCATCAGCGTGGACGCCGGACGCAGCAGCGTGCGGGTGCTGCATTGGCCAAACTCCGCCCCCGAGGGTATCGACAACGATCAATGGCGTTACAACCTGAGTGATCATCTGGGCTCCAGCAGCCTGGAACTGGATGATCAGGCCGGTGTACTGACGCAGGAGCACTATTACCCCTTCGGTGGCACGGCCTGTTGGGCGGGTAAAAGTGCAGTGGTGGCGAAGTACAAGACGATTCGGTATTCGGGGAAAGAACGGGATGCGACGGGGCTTTATTATTATGGGTATAGGTATTACGCGCCTTGGTTGCAGCGGTGGATGAGTGCGGATCCGTTGGGGAACTTAGACGGCCCGAATCTTTATCAAATGGTGGGAAACAACCCGCTCAATTACCACGACGGGCAAGGCACTATAAAGATCCCGGTAGATATTTTTATTGCCGATATCGTCAACCCTACCGCCAAAACTATTGGCACGGGGTGGTTCGAGGAACTGGTATGGGACGAAGAGAAAAGTACCTTCATGAGTGCTGGGTCTGTTTTTGGTCGAGGAATGAAGGTGTTCGAGGGCGAAAACTCTGAGTGGTACCCGTCCTCGTCCGGGCATGCGGTTGCTTTTTTTCGCGATCAGGACAGTAAGCTTCGTCTGTTTGCAAACATGTACTTTCAGCACATGGGCATGCAGCCCAACATGGGGCTGCCAGAGTTTGTAGGGCTGTTGAAAGTCGATGAGCATGACTCATCAAAATTCATCATCAACAATCACTCTGGACACTACAAACCCGAACCCTCTATCGACGTAGTGTCGATGATTCGTGAAATCGCTCCAGGACAGCAGTCGGTCAGCTACGTCCCAGTACCCGAGAGCGCGTCATTTGATTCAACTCTTCGAACAAGTATTGCTTCACCCGAGGAATACTCGCGCCTTGTAAATGCGTTCAAACGTGATTTCAAGGACTTGATCGGGTACCTGAAAGAACAAGGTGTGTGGGAGGCCGCTAAAGAGCGTTGGGGCAGTAACGAAGGTATGAATGTCATCTTCAAAATGGATGCGACTGGCCTGACGGCCGACCAGATTTACAGAAACGAGGTCGAGTCGAAACGGGCCGAAGGATTGGTAGGGCCCGCGCAGCCCACCGCGGGACTGTCATAAATTTTGTGTTCGGGCATAACATGTTGCAGAGGTGCATGTATGCCGACCAAGAAAAAACCGG
>NZ_JBXAOB010000027.1:0-43903 GCF_058802345.1 Pseudomonas sp. GW822-FHT02D10 | reverse complement strand
GGCTGCGCATGCTCATGTGTCGACGGATCGGGTGCTTAAGGTCCATAAAGGGAAAAGACCTTGAAAGGGCTGGTTCTGATGATCAAATACATGCTCGATACCAACATCTGCATTTTTACCATCAAGAACAAACCGCAGGTCGTGCGCGACGCTTTCAATCGCCATCACGGCCAGCTGTGTATCAGCGCAGTCACGTTGATGGAATTGATTTACGGCGCTGAAAAATCGGCGGCACCGGAAAAGAACCTGGCCGTCATAGAGGGTTTTGCAGCTCGCCTTGAAGTCCTGCCCTTCGACTACGAAGCCGCTGCCCACACCGGGATGATTCGCTCGGAACTTGCAAAATCGGGCACACCGATAGGGCCTTACGACCACATGATTGCGGGTCATGCGCGCTCACAAGGGTTCATTGTGGTGACGAATAATCTACGAGAATTTGAGCGCGTTCCCGGACTGCGCGTAGAGGACTGGGTACACCTCGATTGAACCCGGCAGCGGAAACAAAAACGGCCGCTTGTCATCCCTGACAGCGGCCGTTTTGCATTACGCGGGGCGAATCAGCTCAACACTACCGCGCCACGCTGTTCCAGTTTGCGACGGCGAGCCACAAACAAACCGGCAGCCACCACCAAAAGGCTCAACAGCCCTGTGGCAAGGATTTCCACACGATGGGCCTCCTGAAACAGCATGATGGTCAGGGCCGCCACGATGAATACGATCACCGCGTAGGTCAGGCCCGGAAACAGCCACATGCTGAAGGCGATTTTTTCGCCACGTGCCATGCGCTGTTTGCGCATGCGCAGTTGCGAAATCGCGATCACCAGGTACACCAACAGCGCAATAGCGCCGGAGCTGGCCAGCAGGAAATCGAACACCGCAGCCGGGGCCACGTAGTTGGCGAACACCGCGAGGAACGCCGCGCAGGTAGACAACATGACGGCCCAGTACGGCGTGCCGCTCTTGTTGGTGCGCTGGGAAACGGCCGGTGCATCACCACGCTTGCCCAGGGAGAACATCATGCGGGATGCGGTGTACAGCGCCGAGTTCAGGCAACTGGTCACAGCAACCAATACCACGATGTCAACGATCAGCTTGGCATTCGGGATACCCATGCGCTCAAGCACCGTCTGGTAAGAACCAACGCTGGCCAGGATCGGGTCGTTCCATGGCACCAGGGCCACAACGATGAAGATCGACACGAGGTAGAACAAGCCAATCCGCCAGATCACCGAATTGGTGGCCTTGGAGATTTGCTGGCCCGGGTTCTTCGACTCCGCGGCCGCGATGGTCACGATCTCGGTGCCCATGAAGGAAAACATGGTGGTCAGGATGGCGCCCAGTACCGCGCCCATGCCGTTTGGCAGAAAGCCCTGGGTGTCGAACAGGTGCGAAACGCCGCTGACCTGGCTGCCTGGCAGGAAGCCGAAGATCGCCATAACACCGAGGACAATGAAACCAATGATCGCCACGACCTTGATCAGGGCGAACCAGAACTCGAACTCACCGTAGTTCTTCACGCTGAACAGGTTGGTCACCGTCAGCAGCAAAGTGATGATCAGGGTAAATGCCCAGATGGCCACGTTAGGGAACCAGGCATGCAGGATAGTCGCGGCGGCGTTGGCCTCCAGCGGGATTACCAGAACCCAGAACCACCAGTAGAGCCAGCCGATGGTGAAACCGGCCCAGTGACCGATGGCGCGATCGGCGTAGGTCGAGAAAGAGCCTGTGTCTGGAGAAGCAACGGCCATTTCGCCAAGCATGCGCATGACCAGCACTACCAGCATACCGGCGGCAGCGTAGGCCAACAGCACGGCCGGGCCTGCGGCAGCGATGGCGTGACCCGAACCAACGAACAGGCCGGCGCCGATAACACCGGCAATCGACAACATGGTCACATGGCGCGGTTTGAGCCCCTGTTCGAGGCCATTAGAGCTTTGGGTACTGCTCATTGAAACTACCTTTGTAAGGAAAAGCGATTGCGTCCATCCCGCTTGGCGTCTTTCTCGTAAAAAGAATCCAACGGGGCGTTCCTTATTCTGCACGCAATAAGTGCGCCAAAATGTTTCACGTCGCCGGTTTACGGGGCCTGTACGACGACTGAGCCGTCATCGCAAGCCATTGAAGTTAATGGCACTTAGCCAGAACGTTACCCTGCCACACACTTCATTAACGAATTGACGCACCAGAAACACACAGAAAAAATGGCTCACGCACAATAAAAGGGCAGATCAGAAACGTTTGTCCGGTTAGCGCTTCCAACACCCGGCCAAAGCTGGCACCATCGCGCCTTTTTTTACGCGACACCCGCGCATAAATGGCTTCAAACGGGGATCGGTGGTTGATGGCGCGACAGTCTGTTGCGCTGATGCGGCAACCCGTCACGCACTGCCCGTCTACGCCCCGTGGGGCTGTTGGTCGCCATTCGACCGCCATGCCAGCTTGGCGCCTCGCCAGGAAGGCCCGCCCAACAGCAGGAGCACAACAGAACACAATGAGGACCGCACATGGCTGAGGCCACGCCCGCGCTTGAAATCCGCAACTTGCACAAACGCTACGGCCAGTTGGAGGTGCTCAAAGGCGTCTCGCTGACCGCCCGCGACGGCGATGTGATCTCGATCCTGGGCTCCTCCGGTTCCGGCAAGTCCACCTTTCTTCGTTGCATCAATCTGTTGGAAAACCCGAATCAGGGCCAAATCCTGGTGGCCGGCGAAGAACTCAAGCTCAAACCGGCAAAAAACGGCGAACTGGTCGCCGCCGACGGCAAACAGATCAATCGTCTGCGCAGCGAAATCGGTTTTGTGTTTCAAAACTTTAACCTGTGGCCGCACATGAGCGTGCTCGACAACATCATCGAAGCACCGCGCCGCGTGCTCGGGCAAAGCAAGCGCGATGCCATCGAAGTGGCAGAAGCCTTGCTGGCCAAGGTCGGCATCGCCGACAAACGTCACGCCTACCCTGCAGAACTTTCCGGCGGCCAGCAACAACGCGCCGCGATCGCCCGCACCCTGGCGATGCAACCCAAAGTGATTCTGTTCGATGAGCCAACTTCCGCGCTTGACCCGGAAATGGTTCAGGAAGTACTTAATGTGATCCGCGCCCTGGCCGAAGAAGGCCGCACCATGCTGCTGGTCACCCACGAAATGGGCTTTGCCCGTCAGGTGTCCAGTGAGGTGGTGTTCCTTCACCAGGGGCTCATAGAAGAGCAAGGATCACCCCAGCAGGTGTTCGAAAACCCGCTTTCGGCGCGCTGCAAACAATTCATGTCCAGCAACCGCTAACGGAGCTACCCACATGCAGACTTACACAAAATTCCTCCTCGCCGTGGCCACCACACTGGTGTTTTCGGCCAACGCGATGGCCGACGAAAAACTGAAAATGGGCATCGAAGCGGCTTACCCACCGTTCAACAATAAAGATGCCAGCGGTCAGGTGGTCGGCTTCGACAAAGACATTGGCGACGCCCTGTGCGCCAAGATGAAAGTCGAGTGCGAAGTCGTCACCTCTGACTGGGACGGCATCATCCCGGCATTGAACGCCAAAAAGTTCGACTTCCTGGTCTCCTCGCTGTCGATCACTGACGAGCGCAAGCAGGCCGTTGATTTCACCGACCCGTACTACTCAAACAAGCTGCAGTTCATCGCGCCGAAAAATGTCGACTTCAAAACCGACAAGGCCTCGCTCAAAGGCAAGATCATCGGCACCCAGCGCGCTACCTTGGCCGGCACCTGGCTTGAGGATAACTTTGGCGACGACGTCACCATCAAACTGTACGACACTCAGGAAAACGCCTACCTGGACCTGACCTCCGGTCGCGTCGATGCGATCCTCGCCGACAAGTACGCCAACTACGATTGGCTGAAAAGCGACGCCGGCAAAAACTACGAGTTCAAAGGCGACGCCGTTGTAGAAAGCGACAAAATCGGCATTGCCGTGCGCAAGGGTCAGGACGAACTGCGTAACAAGCTCAATGCCGCGTTGAAAGAAATCGTCTCTGACGGCACCTACAAAAAGATCAACGACAAGTACTTCCCGTTCAGCATCTATTGATACTGACTGGCCTGACCGGCACCGCTCTCTGACGGTGCCGGTCCCTGGCAAAGCCTGCCGCGATTTGAAAAGAAATCCATGACTATCGATCTCTACGGATTCGGCCCGGCGCTCGCCGCTGGCGCGCTGATGACCGTCAAACTGGCTCTCACAGCGCTGTGCCTGGGGCTGGTACTTGGTCTGCTCGGCGCCCTGGCCAAGACTTCCCCGTACAAGCCGCTGCAATGGCTTGGCGGCACCTACTCGACACTGGTTCGTGGTATCCCGGAATTGCTCTGGGTGCTGTTGATCTACTTCGGCACGGTCAACCTGATGCGTGCCTTGGGCGAGTTTTTCGGCAATCCCGACCTCGCGCTCAATGCCTTCGCCGCCGGCGTGATCGCTCTGGGCCTGTGCTTCGGCGCCTATGCCACGGAAGTTTTCCGTGGCGCGATCCTGGCGATCCCCAAAGGCCACCGCGAAGCCGGCGTAGCCTTGGGCATGTCGAAATTACGGATTTTCACCCGGCTGATCCTGCCGCAGATGTGGCGCATCGCCCTGCCGGGGCTGGGCAACCTGTTCATGATTCTGATGAAGGACACTGCGCTGGTGTCGGTGATCGGCCTGGAAGAAATCATGCGTCACGCGCAAAACGGCGTGACCATGACCAAGCAGCCGTTCACTTTCTACATGGTCGCAGCCTTCATGTACCTGGGCCTGACGATTCTGGCCATGACCGGCATGCACCTGCTGGAAAAACGCGCCGCTCGCGGCTTTGCGAGGAGCACGCAATGAACTGGGAAGTCATCATCAAGTGGCTGCCGAAACTGGCGCAGGGCGCAACCCTGACCCTGGAACTGGTGGCCATCGCCGTCGTCCTCGGTTTGCTGCTGGCCATTCCGCTGGGCATCGCTCGCTCGTCGCGTCTGTGGTACGTGCGCGCACTGCCTTACGCGTACATTTTCTTCTTCCGTGGCACGCCGTTGCTGGTGCAACTGTTCCTGGTTTACTACGGCCTGGCGCAATTCGATGCCGTCCGCGCGAGCGCGATGTGGCCATACCTGCGCGATCCGTTCTGGTGCGCCACCGCCACCATGACCCTGCACACCGCCGCCTACATCGCCGAGATCCTGCGCGGGGCGATCCAGGCCATCCCGAAGGGCGAGATCGAAGCCGCTCGGGCGTTGGGCATGTCGCGCCCCACCGCGCTGTTCTACATCATCCTGCCGCGTGCCACGCGCATCGGCCTGCCGGCCTACAGCAACGAAGTGATCCTGATGCTCAAGGCCAGCGCCCTGGCCAGCACCGTGACCTTGCTGGAACTGACCGGCATGGCCCGCACCATCATTGCCCGGACCTACCTGCCGGTGGAGATATTCTTCGCGGCGGGTATGTTCTACCTGTTGATGGCCTACCTCCTGGTGCGTGGCTTCAAGCTGCTGGAGCGCTGGTTGCGCGTCGATGCCTGCCAGGGACGTTGACCGGCCAGTGCTGACGGGCGAGCAACTGCTCGCCCGCTTTCAGGCGCTGGATGAGTTTCTTACAGAGCATCAAGCACTCTGGCGACCGCGTCCATTTACCCATCGGCAACTACCATGGGAAGCGGCCTATCCCGAACTGGCGAATTGGCTACGCCAGCGTTCGCTGGAAGACGCGGTAAACAGCCACAACCATCCTGAACGTCTTCTGGCGCCCGCGCCCTTTTCAGAACTGGCAGCGCAGGCCGTTGCCCTCAGCGCTGTAGGCAACCTTCCCGTTCATCCGACCGAGCCTTCGACCCGACGGCTGAACGTCGACGTGCCCGGCCGAAAATGGCAGCAGATCGAAGCCTTCGCCGGCTGCCTGCAATTTTTTGCAAAGCCCCTGCATTGGCTCGACTGGTGTTCGGGTAAAGGTCATTTGGGACGACGCCTGCTGCAAGCCGGCCAACAACTGACGTGTCTTGAGTACGACCCCACTCTGATCGCCAGTGGTCAGGCGCTGAGTCAGCACCATCAGCTCGCAGTCAATCATCTCCAACAGGACGTGATGGCAGCCGATGCAGCTGCGCGCCTGAGCGCCGATCAGACACCCGTCGCCCTGCACGCCTGCGGCGATTTGCATGTACGGCTGATGCAACTGGCCAGCGCCGCCGGTTGCAAACAACTGGCCGTTGCGCCCTGCTGTTACAACCGCATCAGCGCCCGCCAGTACCAACCGCTGTCCGGCGCGGCTAAAGGCTCCGGCCTACAGCTTTCCCTCGACGATCTGGCCCTGCCGCTGAGCGAAACCGTCACCGCCGGCGCCCGCGTCCGACGCCAGCGCGATACGTCGATGGCCCGCCGCCTGGCCTTCGACCTGCTGCAACGGCAACTGCGCGGCTGTGACGACTACCTGCCAACACCCTCGCTGCCCAGCGCCTGGCTGGATAAACCCTTCGCCGATTACTGCCGCGACCTGGCGGCGCTGAAAGACTTATCCACAGTCGGCGAGCAGGACTGGCCAGCACTGGAAGCCGCCGGTTGGGAACGCCTGGCGCAGGTGCGCAATCTGGAGCTGCTGCGTGGCCTGTTCCGGCGCCCGCTGGAGCTGTGGCTGGTACTCGACCAAGCGCTGTTTCTCGAAGAGCAGGGTTATTCGGTTCACTTGGGATTATTCTGCGAAGCCCCACTGACACCGCGCAATCTGATGCTGCTTGCGGAACGTCGATAACCCCCCCATCGCGCTCAACAGCCTGTGGATAAGTCTGTTGATGAAACTTTCCGGAAGCCTTTGGATCCATGGCTTTTAGGCCATGAAAGCGCTTGGTCATTTTTTGTTCATGTTGAAAAACGAGCGAAAAAACAGCCAGTTGCGATTTATTGAGAACTGATCCACAAAATCAGCCGTAAACGCGGCGGAACAGCTTCCCGTTGTGCATAAGCGTTAAGCCGAATGGTCATAACCAACTTCCGTGGCCTGAACTATCGTTGCCATGCGTCAGAAATCTCTGGCATTTAGGACAGCAAGGAGCTGGGCAACAATGACCACACTGAAAAGTGCACAGGAAGCAGTCGATACCGTCGCCAACCAGGCCATTCTCGCGGCCATGCAAAAAACTTTCGCCGTCGGCGGGGCCATCATCAACAACGCCACGGGCGAAGTCATCGCAGCCCTTCATAACAATGTGTTAATGCCTTTTCCGGGGAAAGGCACCACCTACTTCCTCCCCCATGACCCAACCGCCCATGGCGAGCGACAACTGGTGGACTGGTACTACGAAAAAGCAGCAGAGCTGAAGCTTCCGCCGCCCAACCAATTGACCATCGTGACCACGCTGGACCCGTGCGCCATGTGCGCCGGCGCGCTGCTCACGGCCGGATTCAACGTCGCCGTGAGTGCGATCGATGATTACGCGGGGATCAACTACAACAGCCAGTTCACCTTCCCGTCGTTACCGCCGCACATTCGTCAGCAAGCACAAAAAACCTGGGCGTATTACGCGGTCGCAGCTCCTGTCAGCCGTGCTTATCAAGGCTCGATGACCCCGGTGTTTGGCGGCCAGACCATCGACTCGGCGGCGTATTACCTCACCAGCTCGATCTTCTCCGCCAGCGTCAACACGGTGCGCGAAGCGAGCAACAACAGCGGTCTCGAACCGTCGAAGCTGAAAAACCCGGCCACGCTGCCGGCGAACAGTCCGGTACGCCAGGCATTGACCAGATTGAGTCCGTACGCCTTGACCGTAACCTCCAGCAACCCGCGTGACCCCGGCGCGGAACTGGCGCCGCCCCTGCTGAAAACAGCCCAGCAAGCCAATGTCTTCAACTCTGTAGCCTTGCTTGATCCCTTCGGCAACCTGCTGGTGTGCCTGGGCGGCGTGGAAAACCAGTCGCCGATTCGCACGGCGTTCATGGAAACCACCCGCAGCTATGCGGTCATGCGCTGGACCCTGATGAACGACCCGGACCCGGCGGTACGTGCCCAGGCCGAGCAGTACCTGACGCATCCGAAATACGGCACCTTCGTCTTCCTCTACGCACCGGACCCCATCACCCCCCAAGCGGTGATGACCTTCGGCGCGTACGGCTCGACCATGGAAGGCCCGGTGCCGCAAAGCTACCCGTCGAACCTGCAATACGTATTGTTGCCGGGAAACACCACGGCCCAAGCGCTGTCACAATTGGCCCAAAACCTGCCGCCGTTCTATACCCAGAGCGTGCAAGTGGCGCCCGCCCAAGTCCTGAGCCAGGCCTTGATCAACGCCGTCAAAAGCGGCGTGTAACCGGCTGACACCACCCGCAAGACCAGGTCCGCCGAACCATGGCGGGCCTGCCGTGAAAACGTCACGATTGGAACCCTGTCATTCGTCAACAAAAGCCTCCCTGCGAGCGACACGTTTTACACCACGCGACAACCGTGAACTGATCAAGAACAGCCCTGGAACGCTCAAGCACACACAAGGACGAGAACCTTGCCAAAGGCATACTGAAAAATAGTCAGTAATCAGGGGTTTACAGAACCCAGCCAATCGCTATAATCGTCGCCCAACACGCCGGTATAGCTCAGTTGGTAGAGCAACTGACTTGTAATCAGTAGGTCCCGGGTTCGACTCCTGGTGCCGGCACCACATTAGGCTCCATTGCATTCCACCGAATGCTCTGGAAGCCCCGAAAACCCGCCCTTTGGCGGGTTTTTTCGTTCCAGGACCCTCTGTCGGGATCCAACAAAATCCCCCTTCCCCGAGGGTATGTTAGGGGTACTGCGATTTCCCGGTCAGGAGCGCGTACCCCTATGCCACGTCTAGCGATCCCCCTCAGCGACCTGCAATGCCGCACGGCAAAAACCCGCGAACGCGCCTACAAACTGTTCGACGGCGGCGGTATGTACCTTTTCGTCAAACCCAATGGCGTGAAGACCTGGCGCTTGAAGTACACCAAGCCCAGCGGCAAGGAAGGTACGCTCATCATCGGCAATTACCCCATCGTTACCCTTTCCGTCGCACGACGTAAGCGAGACGAAGCCAAGGCGTTGCTGCTCGACAACCTCGACCCAATGGAAGAAAAGAAGAAGGCCAAGATCGTAGCCCAGCGGGCGGCACTGCTTTTCGAAACCGTTGCTCTGGAGTGGCACGCCGACATGTCCCGTCGCTGGACCGAAGGACACGCAAAAACCGTGATGAGCCGACTGCGTACCCACGTCTTCCCGCTGATCGGCCAACGACCCATCGCTGAACTCGATACCCATGACCTGCTAGAGATCACCCAGCGCATCAAGGAACGCGGCACCATGGATGTGGCGTTACGGGTACAGAACTACTTATCCACCATCATGCGCGGGGCCAAAAGGGCTCGGCAGATCACCATGAATCCTGCACTGGATCTGGCAGGCTCGATTTACGCGCCGCGCACAGTCCATCGCCCGGCCCTCTCCCTCAACCGCCTACCCGAACTGCTACACCGGATCGACAACTACAACGGCCGCGAGCTGACGCGCCTCGCCGTCCTGTTGACGTTGCATGTATTCGTCCGCTCCAGCGAACTGCGCTTCGCTCGATGGAGTGAGTTCGACCTCCAACGCGCCATGTGGGAAATCCCCGATACGCGCGCACCGATTGAAGGGGTACGCAACTCCACACGAGGGACCAAGATGAATGGCGACATTCAAATGGTTCCTCTATCGCCGCAGGTCATCGAAATACTGGAGCGCCTGCGCAGCCTCAGTCGCTTTTCAGAGTTGGTGCTGCCGGGCGACCATAAGTACTGGAAGCCCATGTCCGAGAACACGGTGAACACCATGCTCCGCAACGTCGGCTATGACACCAGCAAGGACGTGTGCGGCCACGGCTTCAGAACCATGGCCTGTAGCGCTCTGCTGGAGTCCGGGTTATGGACCGACGCAGCCATCGAAAGACAAATGAGCCACAAGGAGCGCAACCGTGTGCGCGCGGCGTATATCCACAAAGCTGAATTTCTGGAGCAGCGCCGGCTGATCATGGCGTGGTGGAGCAACTACATTGATGCCAATCGCAGCGGCCATGTAACGCCTCACGAATTCGCTCACCCAGTCGGCAACAACATCACCGCCCTACAAAATAGCCGTGGCGCATCCAAACGTGGGTAAGCCAATGAGATCACCGCAGTCCGCCCTTCCACGCGGGTCCATCCAAGCGGGGCTGCAAAGCCGCCCTGCTTGGATGGACCTCACTTAAAAAATCTAAAGCCCACGCAACTGTCTGTGGAAAAACACTGATTTCCACCGGTGGATAATTTCATCCACAGCCGCAGAGTCCCCGAAAATTCGAGCCTTGACCCAAATTATCCACAGGCGTAGAAAAGATCGGGCAAGTGCTGTCGTTGGCAGCAACCCAGGTAGCCAGAACCTTTAAGGCTACGCCACACCGTGGTGGTTCTCCCAAAGTGCGATTAGCGTCCGGCGGCTCGCACGCTCACAGCGATGTGATGGATGCCTACTTTTACCAGTGTGCCCACTGCGGCAACTTTCCCCTTTCATAGCTGCCTTGCAGCAACCTATCCGCTTGGCCATTTCCTTGCGCCAACCTGCGCCCGTCTCTTTCTCCCGGATAGAGACGGGCGCTCCTACCGCTGCTGCAGCCCAACTCGTACAGGGCTTTGCGGTATTCCCCCTCGTGACAATCGGCGTGACAAACACCGAAGTCACCAGCAACAGCGATGCCGATGATGGTGCCGCAGCCCAAGGAATGGACTGCACCTGACTGACAGTCAGGCACGACCCGGTCATCGCATCACTGCCTTCACCCGACTCAGGATCTCGCGGCATTGGTCTCGTCAGCCAGTGCAGCCTCCACCCGCCCACCGGTAACGGTGTTCAGGAGGCCAGATCATGAGATGCCCAAGCTCCCGGTCGTAAAGAGCCGCCAGTCCCGCGTTAGTGGACAACCCTCACAGGTCGCAGGGGCCTTGATCCCTGATAACACTCAACATTCGTGGCGGGATGACGTGGGGAAAGTTTTAAAAGTTTTGGCTTCGAGAGGAGTTTGATCATGGCATTGGTAGGTAGGCGGGATGGGCGCAATTTTGGCTATGGCCGGCAACTGAGCTATGCCGGGCCGCAGGCATTGCGCGATCTATTTGGCGGCGGGCATTACGGCACCGTCAAGGCACACAGTGATCGCTGGCAGGCGTTTGTACGCTGGTGTCGGTCGGAGGAAGGACCGGGGTTTAACGATGCGCGGCAGATTAATTGGCAGACCTTGCTGGACTACGCCGGACATCTGCGCCAACAAGTTGAACAAGGTGAGCTGGCCATCGCCACTGCGCAAAACCGGTTGTCCAGTGTGAATCGGACCATGGCCGCGCTTCGCGGTGATCAGTATGTGAAAGTGCCGAGCCCGAGTAAGGCGCTGGGAATGCGGCGCACCAGTGTGCGTCGTTCAGCGCCGCAAGGCCAAGATCGCGAACAGGTGAAGCGGATCGTCGACGTACTTTACGAAAACCAGCAGCCGCGCGCCGCGGCCATCGCTCAGTTAGCGCGAGCCACCGGTATGCGCTTACGTGAGGCCGTTTTGGCCGACCTTCCGCGCTTAAAACGTGAGGCCGAACTATATGGCAAGATCAACATCCAGGATGGCACCAAGGGGGGCCGCTCAGGTGCCTCGGCACCTCGCTGGATCAGGGCGGATGATCATATTCGCGAGGCGCTGAGATTCGCCGAACAGGTCTCACCCGACGGTAGCCGCAACCTACTTGCACCGAACGAAACCTACCTCGATTTCCAACGGGGAATCGTCCGTCCTGCACGGGACATCCTCCATCAGTACAACCTCAAAGGCTTCCACGAGTTGCGGGCGGCCTATGCGTGCGAACGCTATGAGCAAATCACACACCATCCCGCCCCCATCAACGGTGGCCATTGCTATCAACTCGACCGTCGCCTAGATCAGGATGCCCGAGTACAAATCAGCTATGAGCTGGGGCACGACCGTATCGTCGTGGTGGCCGCTTACATTGGTGGTCGAGCATGAGCACGGTATTCGATATGGAGCTGTTCCTGGCGGGCGTCCTGACCGGGTCGCATACCACGCGCCAACGCCACCTGCGTCAGGCGAAGGCTATCCAAACAGCGATCGCTGAGCGCTGGCAACGCGACAATCCATGGACTTGGCGGAGAAAACACCTTGCGTGGTTTTTGAATCACCACCTAAACCAGCACACTGAATCGACGCGTTATTACTATTTGCTGACCATGCAATTACTCACTTATCGCTTAGGAAAACCCTGGCAGTTCAACCGCTAAACGAAGGTCAGAAAACGGCCAGAAGCGGCCTGTCAGATCAACCATTGGGGACTAGCAACCGCAAACGCTAGACCAGTGTTGGTTAGCGAAGCAGTCACTGAACACCCTGGTCTCGTGAGGGGTGGTATAGGTAACTTTGTTTCTTTCTCTTGGCTTACGGATTTTTCACATCGGTAGTGGCAGGTGCTATCTTTTTAGCGTCCTGGTACCACTCTTCAGATATTGGAACTATTACGCCTAGCCTCATTTTAGTCGGCTTGCCTCTTGAGTTTCGCTCTAGCACTTCTGTCGAGCTTGTAAAAAACACCATGGAATAGAATCCGTCTCTTGCAAAAACTGCATATGTAACGAATATCTCAGAAAAGGTAAATAAGGAAAGATTTAAAAAAGTTGGCTTTACTGTCCAGTACGATGATATTGGCGCCCAAGTTACCGCTGCAACTATTCCAGCAAGGTATAAGAATAACGTGGTCACGGTAGCCCACCCGAGAGCTTCCCCGGCCATAGCTGCGACCGATCTACGCTTTTTAAACTTGCCCACCAGCAAGGTTGCAGGGAAAATAAAGACATAGGAGATTATAGTCGTCGGGATGATGGCTACAAGCAGCAGAGCCCACGCCGCCAAGGTGTATGGGATTGTCTCAAAAGACCTATGCATCGCACTAGCGCCCAAAACTGCTAAAGATGCTAAAGTTGACCAAAATAAAATTTTGAAATCCATTTGTGCATACCGCCAGCGTCGGATCTCCACAGACTGCATCATGAACTCAACCGTGGTACGGAAGCAGTTATAAGTGATAATTGAAATCAAAATTAGAGGTATTGATGCGGTGGTTAGATCTAGGCTGCCAAAGATATCCGTCTGAATATTTTTGAATTCAAACTGCAGAGCAGACCAGCCAAGAGCCGCCGCACAAGTGGCTGTGGACAAATTTCGAGCAGACCTGTATCCGTCACTGATCTTGAAATCCAAAGATGTCTCCTGAAAATTGCCTCTGTTCCTACCAGTCCTCCACCGACGACGAATTCCTTTAGAGAACTCAGACTTTTCGCAAGTGATGGCTTTAGGAGCTAATCGCCAAAAAAGCTAGCAGATGGCCGCCTGGAAGTCTATGCCACCTTTTGCTCGATCCTGCCGGGCCTCACCGGCCCCGTTCGGCCATAAGCTGCTTTTGGTATATCGAAGTTGCGCATTCATGACTGGCAGCACCAGGCGTTCGTCATCACGCCGGAGCCACGACATCCTTGCCGTGATATCGGCTGTAACTGCATGCCTGTTGAGACATTAGTCCTGAGTCATCAAAACGATTTTTCTCATTGGAGCATTCACCAGGCCTAGAATGACCTCAAGGCGTGACCTTTTTGACAGGTTTGCCACCCTCGCAAAATGAGTATCAGGGAGAAGACCATGCCGCATTGCTTCGTTATGCAGCCTTTTGACGGAGGTGACTTTGACCATCGGTATGAAGATGTTTTTGCTCCGGCAATCAGGGCTGGAGGTCTAGAACCGTACCGTGTTGATCAAGATCCAAAGGTTAGTATCCCTATCCAAGATATCGAGAAGGGAATCCGAGATGCACGTATATGCCTCGCGGATATTAGCTTGGATAATCCAAACGTTTGGTTTGAGCTGGGATATGCAATCGCGTCAGGAAAAGAAGTGGTACTTGTATGTTCCGAGCAGCGCACAACTCGATTCCCATTTGATGTTCAACATCGAACAATAATTAAATACCAGACTGGTGCTCCGCGAAATTTCGAAACCTTGAAACAAAGTATCACATCTAAAATACAAGCTCTTATTCAAAAGACCGAAGCTCTCGAAACCGCTGCGGCCCCTTCTATGCTAAAACAGATCGAAGGCCTAGATCAGAATGAAATTGTTGCCCTCGCTGCAATTGGTGAAAACATTATGGCTCCTAGCGATAATGTATCCGTCTATCAGCTAAGACGTGACATGGAAAAAGCAGGCTTTACAAATTTAGCAGCCAGTATTGCGCTTCATACCTTGACTAAACGAGGTCTGGTGACTTCCGAACCCTGCACTGACTATCAGGGGGGATGAGTACACCGGCTGCTCGTTCACGACCGCCGGTTGGGAATGGTTATTAGAGAATAAACAGTTTTTTGAACTTAGAAAACAACCTAAGCCTCCGGTAAATTTTGACGACAATATTCCCTTCTGACGGATAATTTTTTCGTTAGTTCAAGTAAGGCTCTTAAGTTTTAAGGGCCTTTTCATTTGCTGCGTTTTTTCAGGCCGCTGCCATGTTTCTATCGAATAACTGGCCGTTTTTCGCTCTTCACGACGGACTATCTATATTGGGTCGATTTCTGCCGATACGGCATGAGACTCAAGACTGAGATTTTTTGACCCGGGCGTTTTTAATCATCACCTCGAGTTGGGCGATCATTTCATCAGGGTCAATTTCAGTCATTTCACCGCACGACGCAGCAATGATCATTTCAGCAAATTCAGGACTGTATTCCGACTGGTAAGCGGGAGCTGCATGATCGACGGTCGATACCACCCACTGGTCATTCACCTCCTGACCGATAATGTGATTTCTTTCCTGTAGAGCGAAGAGGGCAGTCTGGAACTGTTCGTCCGTCATTTCTGGGAGCCGTTGCGCCACCTCAGCCTGAAGGGCTCCAACGCAAACCCCATGACTTGCGAGACTCATGATCAAGACTTGCACATTACTCAATGATTCCATCATTCGATTTCCTAATCCGAAGGTGGTCCCCGGCGTTCCCGAGGACCAGTCAGGCGACAGCCATTAGGTCACTGCCCCAAATCGTAGCCAATCATGAACAACGCAGCTTCCAGTGCACGGAGAGAATCTTTAGGTTCGACGATCCCGTGGAAACCGCAGCCTGAGGCCTTGGGATGCGCCAGGACCGCGGCAAGCGTCCAGCTGGCGCGCATGTTCCAAAGGGCATGGTGTGAACCCGAGCGCAAGCGTTTGAACTTGTAAGGACCTGCACCTGGGTCCCGACGCTTTGGCGACACAGCTGATTGAGCCTCCTTCGCGGCCGCCCATGGGAAACAGAGAGAACTTGGAACGCTAGCCAGACTTTTCGCATCGCAGTATTTGACGATGAGCCATCCCAAGCTTGCCGCCACGCGGCTGTCATAGATCACGAAGTCATCGCACAGCAGAGAGTAAACCTTGGTCATTCCGGAGTTAAAACGCAGCTGGTCGCAGCGCAGCGCAGGGGCTTCAGGATCGCCGGCATTGATGGCGGCCTGAACATCTTGTAGCGATCGCGCCAACCCGGCCTGGTTCAGCTTTAACCATTCATTGTTTCGAGCAGTCACTCCGCCCCATGCCATGACACCCGACGCTGCTTCCACCACTTTCGAATCGTCGGTGCCGGCGGCGACCAAGTCCGCCTTCAATGCAGCCAATGCCTTTGCGTTACTTAAGAATGTCGATCCTGGGTTGAAGGCCAAACGTTGGTTGCCCGGGTGGTTCCACTGATACTTTTCGAAAGCGTTGAACAAGCTTGTGCAGTTCCATTCTTTCCCGCTACGGCGATCAATATAGGCATGCTGGAAAAGGGAAGTATCCAGCTCCGTGGCCATCCAATGGACGAAACCAGCGACATGGAAATCGGCAAGATAGGTTGAACGCTTCATGGACATGCTCCTGTGGGCTGACGGTTAAGTTCGTGTTTTCCTTGCCAGCCCGAGCATCATTCCACACACTTAGGACACTTTTTGTCCTGGGCGTAACCATGGTCTCTTTTTACGAGCGTCGAGATTATCTGCGTGACATCTTGCAGCGGCATGGCACCGCTTTACCGACGTCTCAAGTTCATGAAGCGATG
The DNA here is from genome assembly GCF_058802345.1 of Pseudomonas sp. GW822-FHT02D10. Classification (NCBI taxonomy): domain Bacteria; kingdom Pseudomonadati; phylum Pseudomonadota; class Gammaproteobacteria; order Pseudomonadales; family Pseudomonadaceae; genus Pseudomonas; species Pseudomonas sp. GW822-FHT02D10. The sequence continues at coordinate 27,808 of NZ_JBXAOB010000027.1, read as the reverse complement.
TGTGCCTGCTTAGGTAACGTTGATCATCCATTCAAAACAACACAGCGCGACCTTCTAAAGCTCGAGGCCGATGGCTACATAAAATGCCAACGCCGAGGTGCTGCCAAGCACTTACTCTATTGGTCGTCGACCGGAGCCAATTTTAATTTGACGCTCTCACCAACGGAGGCGATGACACTGTCGACCATTTTCGATCATGCGGATCGGTTTGGTCTCAAGACACACACCGAAAAGCTTTCGCCACTGCGACGTCATGCACTTCGTGTCATGAACGACTACTCAAAACGACAGCTGGATTGGGAAAAGCGAATAACCACCGGGACTCGGTTTACGGTCCTCATCCCCGGGGAGTACGACTTAACCCATCTGACCAAAATCCAGGAGGCCATATTCGGAAACCAGCCGCTGGAAGTGACGTATCAGCCCCGGGATGTGGGTGACATCCAGTGTGTCTATCAACTCAAACCGTTGGGCCTATCTCACCAAGATTCAAACACCTATTTGTCTGCGCTAGTGCAGGAAGAGGAGTGGCCTCTTGGTCAAACTCCAGAGCCCGACGCCCCCCGTGGGAAGTACAGCAGCAATGGCCCCAACAAGCTGTGTGCGCTGATGCTTCATCGAATCTTAAAAGTGGAACCTGGTAAACGCGAAATCGCCGACCCTGATGGCTACGACATCAATTCGATCGATGCGCAACAGCACCTGATGACTATCCACTCACCGGTACCCGTAAATGTCAGCTTGCGCCTTAGTGACAACCTGCATAACCGGCTTTCTGAAAATCCGCTCTCACAGGACCAGATCCTGGTCGCCGAGGCCGGGAGCTGGATATTGAACTGCCGGATACTCGACACTCAGGGGCTGCGCCTTTTTTTGCTCAGCAATGCCGCCGACATCGAAGTCCTATCGCCCATCGAATTAAGAAATCACGTTCAGGGCGTCCTAGAGCGGGCAGTTGGTATGTACAAGGCCGGCCCGATTGAACCCGGCTCTGAATTACTTGCAGACCGACAACGTGCTGACATCTAAAAAATCCCGAGTTCGATTCCACAGAACGCCATAACTAGCTGATTTATTTATAGTTACTAGTTGGGGTACGCCGAATTTTCCAGCGAACTCCAGACACCCGAAAAACCTAGTCTCCCCGAAACATACCGTTCGTCTGGTGCCGGCACCATACAAAATAAAGCCCTCGCAGCAATGCGAGGGCTTTGTTGTTTCCGGGGATTGGAAAAGCAGGTCTTAGTGACCCGCGCTCCCGCCTAGGACCCTTTGCCAAGAAAAGGCGCGGTTTCCACCTCCAGCATCAGCAACACCATTTCCGTCAATTCGGCGTCGGACTTCTGTCCCCCATAGAGGTCGTGGAGTGCTTTGGCGAAGGGAATGCGCAGGTCCTGGTTTTCTTCGCGGGCGGTATCGCTGTAGTGCATGAGTTCGCTGATGGCTCGCAGCACAGCCGCTTGCCACCGAGCGGTGGTCCTAGGACCATCGCCGGTGATTGCAATCAACTTATCCTTCGTCAGCTGGCGAAGGGCAGGTTCGCGCAACGGCTTAAGCGGCTTTGGGTTGCGAGTGATCTTTGACATACCGGATGATACTCAGCGTTTCCTGCCGGAACTGCTCGTAGTCGATCTGCTGGGCGTTAATAAAGGTGCTGCCCATCATGGTCAGCGACCCCATAAAGCTGGCTTCGGAAATTTCCTCGTCGCTCGCGCCAAACAAGCGCGCGGCTTCTGTATGGAACAGGGCGCAATACTTACAACGGGTCGCCCCAGACACTGCCAGACCTATTAACTCCTTGTACTTATTAGGAATCTTGGTATCCGCCAGCCAGAAGTCCCGGGCCACGGCCCAGAATCCGCTCGCTCCGCCTTCCGGCATCTGCTTAATCCACTCCGGTACCTGACCCAGGGTCTGTTCAATTTCCCGATAGGTATCACGAATGGCCATTTGGCACCTCCTTACCTCTCTGGAGACATCTGCTTCAGAGGTACAACTAGTTTAGTTCGCTGGCAGCCATGCCAGAGCCAGCAGCAGGTCGACTCCAGCAATGAATTCTTAAACATCGTAGAAACAATAGGATGGGTTTAGATTTTTTTGGCGCAATGACGTGCCACTAAGTACCTGGAGTTATCAAACTTGGCGGGGGGGCTCATCACCCATTTCCAATGCCTCCTTCACCTGCTCCGACCAAGCCCTCTTCCGCGTCAACAGCGGCGTCCCGATCCGCGAAGCCTTGTCTCACGTTTCCGATTTGCTTCACCTCTTACCCCGGAATGGGAGAGCGGCATTTTTCTTGGATTTCGCCGTAGAACCGAAGTCAAAAGAATCCGGTCAATGGCTTGAGTAAACAGCATTGCGAACCAGTCGGTTTTTTTTCAGTGATTTAACCACTCAACCGATCATCAGAAAATGTTGATCGGGTAATCCACAAACACACGGACTTCGATGAGATTAGTGAGCGCAACCGTCCAGGCCACACGCCTGAACCGGGGAAGTGGATTCGCCCGGCTGGGTGACGACCGATTGGCTCAACCAGGCCGCAAACGCTTTGGGTTTGCCAAGCCATGGACCCATGTCGACCAGGGTGAATTGACCGTCCTGTTCCAGCGCCAGTGTCGGGAAGCCCTGGCCACCCACCTGCGCCAACAAGGCGCGACTTTTCTTGATGTGACCTTGGGTTGCGTTCGCCAATGCGTCCTTGAACTCGCGTTTGAAAGATTCTGCTTCCATGCCAATCGACACGGCGAGTTCCAGCAACACCGCTTCATCGGCAATCCGCCGACCTTCCACGTAGTGCGCGCTCTGCAAACACCCCAGCAGTTCCAACCCACGTCCGGCGAGTTGCTCAGCAGCCAGCACGGCAGCAATCGGCGGCGCCGAATCGAACACCGCAGTGTAATCGCGCAGCAAGCCTTCAAAATACGCCTCGCCAAACGGCTGCCCGGTGTACTCGGCGATGCGGCGGTCATGGGGTATCACGTAGTCGCGCAGTTGAGGCGAAACCGTCTGTCGGTTAGCACCGGCCATCATGCCGCCGCCATGGGCGATCACCGGTAAAACGGCCTGTGCCGCTTGCACCAAAGGCTTGGCACCGTAGCACCAGCCGCACAGTGGATCGTAGATGTAATGAAGGGTCGCGGTAGACATGGAAAGCTCCAGCAAAGTCGTAGGAATTCGATGCCGGCAGACTACTGCTCTGACGAAGAGGGAAAAACGCCGTTATGGTTTTTAGTCTGTTTCGCAGATCGGTCGAATGGGGGGCTGGGGTCACTGCTGGCTGGACGAAACCGGGATTTACCGTTTCTAAAGGCAAAAAAAAAGCGCTGCCATCCGGGCAGCGCTTTTACCAATCCTTTGTTTTCTTATCCTTCCATCACATCCCACAACGCTTCCAGTTCCGCCTCGCTGAATAAACCAGCGGGGTAGCGCTCGATCATCATCCGGCGCGGATCAGGTTCTCTGATCTGACGCGTTCCATTGGACTTCAACCAGTGCGCCAGAACCTGGAGCGATTCGCTATTCATTGCCAAGGGATGGGATGCCCGCTCGCTGACCACGTTCATTTCGGCGTTCATTTCAGCGCTCTCTCCCGGTACGTGAGCGGCTAACTTATCCAACGTTTATGACAGAACATCGCAGTTCTACACGTCCGTGAATGACCCCCGGACAGATACAAGAGCTGTGCCAATGTGTCGAATTGTTTGAACGTTAGTACAAAAAAGCCCGCAGTCCTGACGGGCTGCGGGCTTGATGCGGGTCTAGCGATTGGATCTATCGCCTCTGCCGACCTTCAGGTGACAACAGCTGTTACAACCTCACTCAACCTTTGTGCGGCGCCGGCTGTTGTTGGGTAAGGCAATGGATATTGCCACCCCCCAGTAACAGTTCACGCCCTGGCACCATCACCACTTCGTGCTGTGGAAACAGGTTCTGGAGGATTTCCCTGGCCTGAGCGTCCAGTGGATCGTCAAAGCTCGGCGCAATGATGCCGCCGTTGACGATCAGGAAGTTCACGTAGGAGCCGGCCAGGCGCACCGAAGGGTTACGCTCCTGCGTACCGTCCACAGGGTCGACACCGGCGCATTCTTCCTCGGTCGCGTAAAGCGGCCCCGGAATCGGCATTTTGTGCACCGTGAATGGGCGGCCCTTGGCGTCTTTGCTGCTTTGCAGCACGTTCATCGCCGCCTGGCAACGCGGGAAGTTCGGATCCTGCGGGTCGTCGGTCCAGGCCAACAACACTTCACCGGGACGGACATAGCAGCAGAAGTTATCCACATGGCCGTCTGTTTCGTCGTTGAACAAACCGTCCGGCAGCCAGATGATTTTATCCACAGCCAGCTGTGCGCTGAGCACCGCTTCGATATCGGCACGGTTCATGTGCGGATTGCGATTGCGGTTCAACAGGCACTCTTCGGTAGTGATCAGCGTGCCTTCGCCATCGACGTGAATCGAACCGCCTTCGAGCACGAAGCCCTCGGTGCGGTAACGCGGACTGCGCTCGATCTCGAGGATCTTGCCGGCCACCTGCGAGTCACGATTCCACGGCGAATACAGACCGCCATCGAAGCCGCCCCAGGCGTTGAAGTCCCAGTCGACACCACGGACGTCGCCGCTGTTGTCGATGACGAACGTCGGGCCGGTATCACGGACCCAGGCGTCGTCGCTGGACATCTCGACGAGGCGAATATTCGGCACGTCCAGACGTGCCCGGGCGTTTTCGTACTGGGCCGCCGATACGGCAACGGTCACCGGTTCAAAACGCGCGATGGCCTTGGCCACCGCAACGTGAGCGGCCTGCGCCGGCTTGCCACCCAGGCGCCAGTTGTCCGGGCGCTCCGGCCAGACCATCCAGGTCTGGGTCTGAGTCGCCCACTCGGCGGGCATGTAAAAACTATCGGCGCGAGGGGTGCTGTGCAAAGTGGTCATGGCGATCAGGACTCCAGGGAACCGTCGAGGGTTTTGATTGCGCCGTACAGGTTCGGGCGACGGTCACGGAACGAACCCCAGGCACTGCGGATGTGCTCCAGTTCGTCGAGGTCGAAGCTCTGAACCAGTACGCCTTCTTCGGTTTCGTTGAGTTCCTGAACCTTTTCGCCAAACTGGTTGGCGATGAACGACGAGCCGTAGAAGGTGATGTCGTAGCCGTCCTGTTCTTCATTGCCAATGCGGTTGCTGGCGATCAGCGGCATCAGGTTGGCGCCGGCATGGCCTTGTTGAACGCGCTGCCAGTGGTCGCGGGACGAAATGGTCTTGTCGTGCGGTTCGCTGCCGATGGCGGTTGGGTAGAACAGGATTTCCGCGCCTTGCAACGCCATGCTGCGGGCGCACTCCGGGAACCACTGATCCCAGCAGATGCCTACGCCGATTTTCGCGTAACGGGTGTTCCAGACTTTGAAGCCGGTATCGCCTGGGTTGAAGTAGTACTTTTCGTGGTAGCCAGGACCGTCCGGGATGTGGCTTTTACGATAAATTCCGAGGTTGCTGCCATCGGCATCGATGATTGCGATGCTGTTGAAACGTGCGCGGCCTGCCAGTTCAAAGAAGCTGATTGGCAGAACGACTTGCAATTCTTTGGCGACTTTCTGGAAGTGCTTGATGGCCACGTTTTCGGAAGCGGTGGTGGCCAGTTGCAGGTAGTCCGGGTTCGGTTTCTGGCAGAAGTACGGGGTCTCGAACAGCTCCTGAATCAGGATGATCTGTGCGCCTTTGGCTGCCGCCTCACGGACCAGCTTCTCAGCGGTCTCGATGTTGGCTTCAAGGTCCCAGGAACAGGCCATCTGGGTAGCGGCGACAGTAACGATACGGCTCATGAATCATCTCCCGGGCGGGTGCAGTGGGTCGATTGTGGCATCGACCGATGACAGAAATGGGAACGGCCAGGCGTGGCGATTCGCACCGTGGCGTTAGACGACTTTATAACCGATAAAAATCGACTTTAAAAGCTATAAAACATCAACCAATCGAAAATACTTCATCCAAACCCGATATCAATCGAATTTAAACGCAATCCCTGTGGGAGCGAGCTTGCTCCGGGCGGCGTTCCGACGATGGCGGTCTGACGGTCAACATTAATGTTGGATGTACCAGCCTCATCGCGAGCGAGCTCGCTCCCACAAGGGGGGATGTGTTTAGAGCCCCTCGTCCAGCACCTTCGACAGGGTATCGACAAAGAAATCCACGCTGTGTCGCGAGGTCACCATTGGCGGTTTGATCTTGAGGATGTTCAGGTAATCGCCGGTCGGCTGCATGAAAATCCCCAACTCGCGCAAGCGGTCGCACAACGCCGTGGTTTCTTCCGTGGCCGGCTCCAGGGTTTCGCGGTTGCGAATCAGCTCTACCCCCAGATAGAAACCTGAGCCATGCACCGCGCCCACCAATGGATGGCGGTCGATCAACGCCTCAAGCCGCTCCTTGAAATACCCGCCAACAACCTGGGCGTTTTCCCAGAGTTTCTCTTCCTTCATCACATCCAGCACCGCCATGCCGATGCGGCAACTGACCGGGCTACCACCCGCCGAGGAGAAGAAATAACCTTCGGCTTCCAGCGCTTCGGCGATTTCACGCCGGGTAATGACCGCGCCCAATGGCTGGCCGTTGCCCATGCCTTTGGCCATGGTGATGATGTCCGGCACCACGCCTTGCTCTTCGAAGCCCCAGAAGAACTTGCCCATGCGGCCGTAACCCACCTGCACTTCGTCGGCGATGCACACGCCACCCTGGGCGCGGACCCGCGCGTAAACCTGTTTCAGATATCCCGGTGGCAACGAGATCCCACCGGCGTTGCCATACACCGGCTCGCAGATAAAACCCGCCAATTGCCGCTTCTGCCCGGCAATTTTCGCCAGATTATGTTCGACGCTGCGCACGTAGTCCGCTGTACTGTCGAGACCACGGAACTCACCGCGATAGGTATTCGGCGCAGTCACCGGATGCACCCAGTCCGGGCGGCTACTGAGGGCTTTGGGGTTATCGGCGATCGAGGTCGACACCGCGTCGGCAGCCACCGACCAGCCGTGATAGGCCTCAAGCACGCTGAGCATGTCACGACCGCCGCTGTAGGCCCACGCCAGGCGAATCGCCAGGTCATTGGCCTCGGTGCCGCTGTTGACCAGGAACACCCGATCCATCGAGTCCGGTGCCAGCGCCAGCAAACGCTCGGAAAACTCGGCGATGGCCGCGTAGTGGAAACGCGAGTTGGTGTTGAGCAACGACCACTGACGGCTGGCCTCGGCCGCCATGCGCGGGTGACCGTGACCGAGCACCGCAACGTTGTTGAGCATGTCCAGGTAGGAGCGGCCCTGCATGTCGATCAAGTGATTGCGCCAGCCACGCTCAATGCGTGGCGGGTCGACGTAATAGTGTTTTTGCGAACGGGCAAAACTCGCTTCACGCCGAGCCAGCAACGTTTGCGGATCGAGTTCAGCCTCCGCGTCGCAGGCCAGCCCCAACAGCGCCGCTGGCGATGGGCACAATGCCTGCCAGGCCGGTGCGCGGGACGGCGTGCAAAACAGCGGCGGATTCAATTCGGCACCACGGCTGAGTTGAACCCGCAACGCGCCGCTGACTTCACCCAGCACCTGCCCTTTGAGCACGGCCGCACCGGCGTGAAGCGATGGGGTAACGCCCCACAGACGCACGCTCAATTGTGCACTGTCGAGTTGCAAACGACCGTCCGTGGCGAGGTGCACGACACCGGCAAAGGGCGCCTCCACTGTCGTTCCGTGTGGCACCCGCAAGTCGACGTGCAGCGGACAAGTGTCCGGCTCGACGGCGCTGTCTGGACGTGTCCGCGATAAACGGTATTGCCCATAACGACTGGCCGCCAAACCATGGGTTGCCGCTGCTTCAACCAACAGACGTTGGTCAATGCCGTCCTGCTCCCAATTACCCGCTTCGAAATGCGGACTCAGGGTACCCAGGTCGATCAAGGCAAACTCGCGGCCCACCAGGCTCGGCAACAATGGCGCAAAACCCTGACTGGCAATCGCCGGCAGTGACTGGCCGACGGCCACAAGAATGGCCGCTTCCATCAGCTCAAACGGCACCGAGGTCGCGACGCGGAAGATCTCCCACTCGTGGTTCAGATTGTCGCGGCTGTACTGATTCTGCGGATCGATGCTGACCTGCTGCTCACCGCTGAGCACCAGCACCGCCGCACGCGCGACGATCATCGGCCACAGCGCCTGCAACTCTTCGTGCTTCAGCGGATTGACCGCGTGGTAAGCCTGCACCGCTGGCAGAATGCACAGCGGATCGCCATCGGCATGGTGCAACAGCGCGGCGCAGGTGACCGACAAATCAGTAATGCGCCAGGTACGAATCAGATCGCCAAAATCGATGACGCCCTGCAACTGCCAGTGACGTTGCTGATCCCGTTGCCAAACCACGTTGTCGTCAGTGATGTCCATGTGAATGGCTTGCACCGGCAACTTCGCCGCCAGTGGCTGCAAACGTCGTTCGGCCTGTTGCGCAACCTCGGCGATCAACGCTCGCTGCCGCTCGTCGGCAATCACTGGCAGCAGGTGGTTGATCAATGCATTGGCGTGCCGGGCGTTCCACTGCAACGTGCGCTCAAGCCCCGGATGCTCGAACCCGGCCAGCGCCAGGTCCATTTCGCCACAGAGCTGGCCGAGGCCGGCGACCAGTTCATGGCCAAGGTGTTTGAGGTGGGTCAGCGATTGACCTTCGATGTAGTCGAGCAAGCGCACGTGAAGTGATTGACCGGCAAGTTCCAGGGTCAGCAGGTCTTCACCGTTTTTCGCCGGGATCACCCGTGGCACATGCAGCCCTGGCTGGGCGCCCAGGTGCTTGAGTGCCGCGTGTTGGGCTTGCAGTTCCAGCGCGGCATAGTCACCACGGCAGATCTTCAGAACGAAACGACCCTGATCGCTGTCGAGCCGATAGTTGAGATCCTGCTGGCTGCCCAACGACTGCAGCGTCCCGCCCAGGCCGTAATGCTCGCGCAGCAGCTCCAGCGCCTGCTGCGCGGTGACTTGCGGGCCGGACAGACTGGCGCGGTGAATCAACGTGGCGAGCAACATACAACGACCCCTGGAATTTTTATAAGGCGTCTATATCGCCACTGCTGACTGCGATACGCAACCCCCCTTAGACCGGTCAGTGATCGATAGGGGTGGGTGCTTTCAAGCTACGCCACACGGCGGCGAACTTTCCCACGCAGCGTGGCGAACTCGAGGAATGTTAAGCGCTTTCTCACGCCACTAGGCTGCCCTCCTTGGACAGGGAAGCCCGCCGCACATGCCAGAACGCTCATACCCACTGACGTACAAAGAACAGCTGCGCCGCCGTATTTTGCAGCCGCCGCCATCGCCAAACCTGTATCCGCCCATCGTTGATCTGCCCGATATCCCGTCGCCCAAAACTACGCCGGGCACGCCGCTCGGTTGCGTCTTCGCCAAGTCCTGCAAATTGCCGGACGGCATCATCAACTACGCCAACCCGTCCGGTTTCGTGCCGCTGGATTCGTTGAAGGATTACGGTCACTACGCGCTATTGGGTGGCCGAGAGGCCAACAGCTCCGGCGCCGTACCGTTGAAGAAAATCAGCGGCAGCGCATTGCCGGCGGGTATGGGTGCCATGGCGCTGGCAGGTTCTTCCATCAGCGCAACTACGGCGGTGGTCGGTGGGACGGTAACGGCCGGTCTGCTGACCGGCATCGTGGCGCTCATCTGGCCGTCCGAACTCGGCGACAGCGCGCTCTATACCGACGAACAACTGCGTTCACTCGAACACGCCAACTCACGGGTTCGCCTGAACATCGAGCAACAGGCTGACGGCACCCTCAAGGGCTACGGCTTCTACACCGGCAAAAACGCCGACTGGCAACGAATCCCGGTTATCCAGTTCCAGGCACGCGGAACCCAACAGGTCGCCGTATTCGGCGAAGGTCTGGAACTGATCTGGACCCCGGCCATCGACCCCGCCGACACCCTCGGCATCCCCGCCCTGGAAGCCGCCCCGCAAGCACCGACCCTCTGGGTCCACCCGCCCACCGAGGCGAGCAACAGCATTCTGGTAAACCCGATTTACCCACCGGAGTATCAGGATTTCATCCTGGTGTTCCCGGCGGACTCGGGGGTGCGGCCGCTTTATGTGGTGGTTAGTGTTCGGCCTGGTGATCACCAATACCATCCAAAACCTACATTTCTACCTGCATTCCCTGACGCAGTTCGTGCCCCACCTAAAACATCGATTCGAGGGGGCGGCGGGCTTCGACCACGCTGGAAGGAGCCTCATAGCTATATCTACGAGTGGGACTTCGAACGGGGCAAAGTAGAGAAATACACCAAACGTGGAAAACATCTTGGCGAGTTCGACCCGATTACCGGGGAACGTACCAAAGACGCTGACCCAAAAAGATGGATAGAGCCATGAAACATTTAATTCTAGTGGTGCCGTACGGTAGCGACTCAATTTCGGCAGAGATCGAACTCAACGTGACCGCAGCTGAACTCCAGTCTGTTATGGATTGGGAAAATGAGAGCGACTGCATCTATGACTACAAACTCACTGCTCAACAAATAAGCAGCATTGAGAGGCTGATTTCACAATCCCTGCCAAAGAATGTTGAGCTCTATCTATCTTGTGACGCGTAAAGACCGCTTACCGGACCTTGGTTGAAACGCTTCGCACCTAATAAACACTACGTTTGGTAATAACTACTCATGCGCCGAATTGCATTCTCAGACAAAAAAGTCCGCAACATCCCACGCCGCCTTCGCGCCCTTGCTGCCTGGGCGGCCAGCTACGAAGGTTACTTCCCGGACGAACTTCCCGTGGAACAAGGCTACACAAACCGGAAAATTCCGGTCCTGGAAACCTTGGTTGAAGGTAAACAAACCACTTTCGCCATTCAAAGGGAATGCGCTCAACAACTCATCAATGCAGCCCATCACCTGCTCCAGGCCAGACCCGAAGACACCATCAACTGCCGAATAGTCGCGTCAATCATCACACCTGACATGTTTTCCAGCGAAATCTGCATTTTCACCGACATGAGTCGTTATCGCGGTCATGTATTACCGTTCGACTACGACCAGTTTTGCCAAACCCGCATCACCGACAGAAGCCTGGCCGTCGAATGGGACTTACTACTCCCTGCCGGAATGAACGAGGCCGGCTTCCACTTCATCCACGAAGATGAAGACGGACAAAAGTTTGAGTCCGAGCATTGGTACTTCGGCGAAGTCGATGAAGCGGATGATGGCTCCGAGAAAGAGCGCTGGAGATACAAAACCTTTAAAACTTTCCGCGCAGAAAACCCTGGGCTTTTCAGCTAGGACATTTCATTTTTGGGCGAATGTTCGGCCGCAGGCAGCTATCAAAGCCAGCGACTGGCCAACAGCGATCTCAAGGATCTGACCGCCTGACGTGGAACTGCTCGCGCCGACCACTGCTTTGAGCAAGAATGTCGTCCATCACCACAAATTCACGATTGCTGGAGAAACCCCATGAATGTAGTCACTACCGACCTGCCCGGTGTTCTGATCATCGAGCCGAAGGTATTTGGTGACGAGCGCGGCTTCTTTTACGAAAGCTTCAACGCCAAGGCTTTCGAGGCCGCGACGGGTCTGAATACAACGTTCGTGCAAGACAACCATTCCCGCTCGCAAAAAGGTGTACTGCGCGGTTTGCATTACCAACTGGAAAATACCCAGGGGAAACTGGTGCGTGTCATCGCCGGTGAAGTGCTCGACGTGGCAGTGGACATCCGCCGCAGTTCGCCTCACTTTGGAAAGTCGATCGCCGTACGCCTTTCGGCTGAGAACAACCGTCAACTCTGGATACCGGAAGGTTTCGCCCACGGTTTTGTAGTGCTGAGTGACTTCGCCGAGTTCCTCTACAAAACCACCGACTACTACACCCCATCGGCCGAGCGCTGCATTCGCTGGGACGACCCGGCATTGGCCATCGACTGGCAACTCAGCGAAGCGCCGCAGCTGTCGGCCAAGGACCAGGCAGGCAAACTGCTCAAGGACGCCGACGTTTTCGCCTGAGCCAATCAGCGGCTGATGCCTCGCATCGCCTGAGTGTCTTGCCCTACAAGCCTAGGCATAATGCGCCTGTACCTTTCAGGCGCCCAATGCTCATGACTCCACCTCTCCCCCGCAGACCCCGCTGGCGCAGCCTGGCCCTGCTCGCTCTGTGCCTGGCGCCATTGTTGTGGCCACTGCAGCACTTGGCCGAGCGTTATTACCGTAGTGAGCTGGCGGGGCAAAACCGCCAGACACTGGACCTCTACGTCGCCAACCTGCTGGGGACGCTGCACCGTTATGAAGTCTTGCCGCAGATCCTCGGTGATCTGCCGGCCCTGCGTGCCGTTCTCGCCGCGCCACAGCAGCCGCTGGCCACCGACAACGCCAATCGCCTGCTCAAGGACATCCGCGCCCAGACTGGCGCCGAAGTCATGTACCTGATGGACACCCACGGCAAGACCCTGGCGGCCTCCAACTGGGACAAACACGACAGTTTTGTCGGGCGCGACTTTGCCTTCCGGCCGTATTTCAGCGAAGCCATGCAAGGTCGTCTCGGGCGCTTTTTCGGCCTGGGCACGACGTCGGCCAAACGCGGCTATTTCTTTGCCGCCGCCGTGCGCGACGGCGAACAAATCATCGGTGTGCTGGTGATCAAGGTCGACCTCGACCACACCGAAAGCCTTTGGGGCAAAACGCCGGAGCAACTACTGCTGACCGACCACAACGGCGTGGTCATCATTACCTCACGCGCAGATTGGCGCTTCAAGGCGACCCGCCCGCTGAGTGACGAAGAACGCCAGGCGATCACCGCCGTCCAGCCCTACCCGACTCGTGATCCGCAACCCCTGAACCTCAATCCAGACGCGTGGCTGACCCAGACTCAGCAAATCGAAGAAACCGGCTGGAGCGTCAGCATCCTCGCCCCCAGAACCCTGATCGACCGCCCGGTGCGCACGGTGGTGGCCATCGGCGGGGCCGCGTTGTTGGTGTTGATGTTGCTGCTGGGGCTGCTGATGCAACGCCGTCGTCACTACCTGCAGCGCATCGCCTTCGAGGCCAAAACCCGCCACGAACTGGAAGCGCGCGTCGCCGAAAGAACCAGCGATCTCGAAGGCCTCAACCGTCGCCTCAAGCAGGAAGTGCTGGAACGCGAACAGGCGCAACAGGAACTGGTGCGCGCCCAGGATGATCTGGTCCAGGCCGGCAAACTCTCGGCGCTGGGCACTATGTCAGCGAGCATCAGCCACGAGCTCAATCAACCGCTGGCGGCCATTCGCAGCTATGCGGAAAACGCCGAAGTGCTGCTCGACCATCAGCGCACCGACGATGCACGCGGTAACCTGAAACTGATCAGCGAACTGACCGGGCGCATGGCCTCGATCATCGCCCACCTGCGCGCCTTCGCCCGTCGCGACCGTCACGCGCCGGAAAGTGTCGCGCTGCAACCGGCACTGGACGATGCACTGGCGTTGCTGGCCAAGCGCAGGCGGGCAATGGAAGTCGAACTGATCCGTGATCTACCGGCCGCCACGCTGTGGGTCGAGGCCGGCGAAACCCGACTGCGCCAGGTGCTCGGCAACCTGCTGGCCAACGCCCTCGACGCCCTGACCGAAAAAGGCCCGCCACGTAAACTCTGGTTGAGTGCCGAATCCACCGCCGACGGCGTCAACCTGTACATTCGCGATAACGGCCCGGGGTTCTGCATGGAAGCCCTCGGCCGCGCCGGCGAACCCTTCTACACCACCAAGACCCGCACTCAGGGCCTTGGGCTGGGGTTGGCCATCTGCGACACCCTGATGCGCGCCTTCGGCGGTGAACTGTCGTTCGCCAACCACAAGGAAGGCGGCGCCCTGATCACCCTGCGGCTGCGCGCGGGCGCACCCGGTGTCAGTCTGCAACCGTCCGAGGACCGCAGTGAATGAGCATCGACAATCGGATTCAAGTGGTGTTGATCGACGACGATCCGCATCTGCGTCAGGCCCTGAGCCAGACGCTGGACCTCGCGGGTCTGAAAATCCTCCCATTGGCCGAAGCCAAGGGCCTGGCCTCGCGCCTTGAGCGCGACTGGCCGGGTGTGGTGGTCAGCGACATCCGTATGCCGGGCATGGATGGCCTCGAACTGTTAAGCGAACTGCAAGCCCAGGACCCAGAGCTGCCGGTGTTGCTGATCACCGGTCACGGCGACGTGCCGCTGGCGGTGCAGGCGATGCGTGCCGGCGCTTATGACTTCCTCGAAAAACCGTTCGCCAGCGATGCGTTGCTCGACAGCGTGCGCCGCGCCCTGGCCCTGCGCCAGTTGGTACTGGATAACCGCAGCCTGCGCCTGGCCTTGAGTGATCGTAATCAACTCAGCACGCGACTGGTCGGACAATCGGCGCCGATGCTGCGCCTGCGCGAACAGATCGGCGCCTTGGCGCCGACCAAGGCCGACGTGCTGATCCTCGGTGAAACCGGTGCCGGCAAGGAAGTGGTGGCCCGCGCCCTGCACGACCTGTCGAACCGCCGCAATGGCCCGTTTGTGGCAATCAACGCCGGGGCGCTGGCCGAATCGGTGGTCGAAAGCGAACTGTTCGGCCACGAACCCGGCGCCTTCACCGGTGCGCAAAAACGCCGCATCGGCAAATTCGAATTCGCCAACGGTGGCACGCTGTTCCTCGATGAAATCGAAAGCATGAGCCTGGACGTGCAGGTAAAACTGCTGCGCTTGCTGCAAGAGCGAGTGGTCGAGCGTTTGGGCGGCAATCAACTGATCCCGCTGGATATCCGGATCATCGCCGCGACCAAGGAAGACCTGCGCCAATCGGCGGATCAGGGGCGCTTCCGCGCTGACTTGTACTACCGCCTGAACGTCGCCCCGCTGCGCATTCCACCGTTGCGCGAACGGGGCGAAGACGCGCTGATGCTGTTCCAGCACTTCGCCAACGAAGCCAGCGAACGCCACGGCCTGCCGCCCCACGAACTGCAACCCGGACAACGGGCCCTGCTGCTGCGCCATACCTGGCCGGGTAATGTCCGTGAACTGCAAAACGCCGCCGAACGTTTCGCGCTGGGCCTGGAACTGGCGCTGGACAACAGCGCTCCAGATGGCAGTCCTGTGCCACTCACTGCAGAGTTCAGCGGTAATCTGAGTGAGCAGGTGGAGAACTTCGAAAAGAACCTGATCGCCGCCGAACTGGCGCGCTCTCACAGCTCACTGCGCAGCGTCGCTGAAGCGCTGGGCGTTCCACGCAAAACCCTGCATGACAAACTGCGCAAACACGGCTTGAGCTTTGCCGATGGCGCTGGCGCCAATAGCCATGCCGACGAGCTCGATTGAGCCGTGCCGACTAACCTTCACATAAGCGTTCAAAATCCCGAGGCCCGTACATGAACCGCGACAGTCGTCATCTGGAATCCGTCCTCCACCGCGACATTCCCCTCACGCGGGACATGGGCCTCAAGGTGCTCGACTGGCACGACCAGCAATTGCGCCTGCACCTGCCGCTGGAGGCCAACGTCAATCACAAGAGCACCATGTTTGGCGGCAGCCTTTACTGTGGCGCGGTGTTGGCAGGTTGGGGCTGGCTGCATTTGCGCCTGCGCGAAGAAGGCGTCGAGGACGGGCACATCGTGATTCAAGAAGGCCGGATCAGCTATCCGCTGCCGGTCACCCGCGATGCGGTCGCCCTTTGCGCAGCGCCGAGTGCGGCGGTGTGGAAGAAGTTTCTGACCATGTACCAGCGTTACGGCCGGGCGCGGTTGACATTGCATACGCAGGTCGTGAATGCCGACAGCGATGAGGATGCGGTGACGTTTACCGGGCAGTATGTGTTGCACCGGTAAACTCTGTAGAGCGTGGGAACAATCAGCTCAGGAGCGAGCGAGTTCCAATAGTTTCTCGCGCCACGCGGCTTTGGCCGGCAGCGCCAGGAAGAACGAATTCAGCAACGACTCGCGCGCTGGATAGCTGAACGGCTCACCGCTTAACTCCAGCACCTCACCACCCGCACCTTCGAGTACACCTTGCGCAGCGGCGGTGTCCCATTGCGACGTCGGCGCCAAGCGTGGATAACAATCCGCCGCGCCTTCCGCCAACAAACAGAACTTCAGCGAACTGCCGATATTGGCCAGTTGCAGTTCACCCAGACTGTCACTCAACCCGGCCAGCAACCGCTCCTGCTCAGGGCTTGAATGTCGACGGCTGGCAACGACGGTGAACGCTTCACCCGCAGGTGGCACGTCACGGACCTGAATCGGCAGCGGCGCAGCATCCTTGTCAGCACGCCAGGCACCCAGCCCGGCACCACCGAAGTAGCAGCGGCCGTTGGTCGGCATCGACACCACGCCGAACACCACACGCCCTTGTTCGATCAACGCGATGTTGACGGTGAACTCCTCACTGCCGGAAATGAACTCCTTGGTGCCATCCAGCGGGTCGACCAGCCACCAGCGCTGCCAACCGGCACGTACGGCCTGCGGGATGTTGGCGTCTTCTTCCGAGAGCACCGGGATGCTCGGATCAAGGGCCGTCAGCCCTGCCAGAATCAGATGATGAGCGGCCAGATCGGCCGCGGTGACCGGAGAGTCGTCAGCCTTGGTGGTCACATCCGTGCCTGTGCGCCAGAACGGCAGGATGACCTCTCCGGCCTTCAGCGCCAGCTCAACCACGGGCGCCAGCAAAGGATGAACCTGGGGAAAGTCACTCACGGTTGAAACACTCCACGCTGGATCAATAGATCACGGGCCAGATACAACGCCGCCAAGGCGCGGCCTTCGGTGAACTGCGGGTTCTGCGCCAGCGCTGCCAACTCTCGCAGATTGACCCGATCCACCCGCATCGGCTCCGGCTCGTCACCTTCAAGGCGTTCTTCGTACAAGTCAGTCGCCAACACCACCTGAATCTTCTGGCTCATGTAACCGGGCGACAACGACAGCTCGGTCAGATGTTCCAGTTGCCGCGCGCCAAAACCGGCCTCTTCCTTGAGCTCGCGCTCGGCCGCCGCCAACACATCCTCGCCAGGTTCGATCAGGCCCTTGGGCAGCGACATTTCATAGGCATCGGTTCCGCCGCAGTATTCTTCGACCAGCACCGCGTGGTCGGAGTCGAGCATCGCCACGATCATCACCGCGCCATACCCGGCACCCTTGCCGACCAATCGCTCATAGGTGCGCTCGACGCCATTGGAGAAGCGCAGTTGCACCTCTTCAACGCAGAACAAGCGGCTGGTGGCGACGATCTCGCGGGCTAATACTTCGGGTTTCTGGCGCATGGCGGCTCCTTGGCATGAACGCGTTACTATACCCGGCCTTTCTTGATTGTTTATGTCGGATATCTTTTTACCGCTGGAGAAGTTTTCAATGCCATCACTGCCCTGGCGCGACATCGATACCGTTCTGCTGGATATGGACGGCACGCTGCTGGACCTGCACTACGACAACCATTTCTGGATGGAGCACCTGCCCCAGCGCTATGCCGAGCTGCACGGTGTCAGCCGGGCCATGGCGGAGCTGGAATTGCAGCCGCTGTTCGAGCGTAACGCCGGTCAGTTGCAGTGGTATTGCCTGGACTTCTGGAGCGCCGAGCTGAAGCTGCCGGTGCGCGAGTTGAAACTCGAAACCGCTCATCTGATTGCACTGCGCCCGGACGCCGATACCTTTCTGGCGGCGATCAAACAGGCCGGTAAACGCGTGGTATTGATCACCAACGCCCACCGCGACTCGTTGTCACTGAAGCTGGAAAGAGTCGAGCTTGCGCCCTATTTCGAACGATTGATCAGCTCCCACGATTACGGTTTCGCCAAGGAAAACCCGCAATTCTGGGATGCCTTGCGCGCAGACATCGACTTCGACCCACGCCGCTGCCTGTTTATCGACGACACCTTGCCGATCCTGCGCAGCGCACGGGACTTTGGCGTGGCGCATCTGTTGGCCGTGAGCCAACCGGACAGCCGCAAAGCACCGAAAGATACGGCCGAGTTTATGGCGGTAGGGGATTATCAGGAGTTGATTGAAGGGCTGACGGGGTAAATATGGACATTAAACAGCTGAAATTCCTCATCGCCCTCGACGAAACCCGGCACTTCGGCCAGGCCGCTGCGCGTTGCCACATCACTCAGCCAACCCTGTCGATGCGCTTGCGCAGCCTTGAAGAAGAACTCGACCTGCCGTTGGTCAATCGCGGCCAGCGCTTCGAAGGGTTCACCGCGCCGGGCGAGCGGGTGCTGGCCTGGGCGCGCACCGTGCTGGCGGCCTGTGACGGTTTGCAGGCCGAGGCTGCGGCCTGTCGTGGCAACCTGGTCGGCACCTTGCGTCTGGGTGTGGTCCCGCTGTCGAGTTTCGACCCACTGCCGCTGATGCAGCAGCTGCATCGCGAACACCCGAACCTGCGCTTCGAACTGTCGGCCTTGAGTTCCGAGCAGATCCTCGAACAACTGGCGAACAATCGCCTGGACCTCGGCGTGTCCTACCTTGAGCGCCTCGACAGCGAACGCTTCGACTCACTGACCTTCAGCGAAACCCGCATGGGCTTGCTCTACGACCAGCGCTTTTTCAGCTTTGGTGAAAAACCCTTGAGCTGGGAGGCACTGATCGAGCTGCCCCTGGGCATGCTCACCAGCGGCATGCACTTTCGCCAGTCCATCGACCACAACTTCCACAGCCGTGGCCTCAGCCCGCAGCCACTGTTGCAGACCGATGCAGTCCATCAATTGTTACAAGCCGTGCACGGTGGCCTGTGCTGCGCGGTAATGCCACTGGAAGGCGGACTCGAAGCGCTGACCGAAGACTTGCGCCTGCAACCGATTGAAAATGCGCAAACCCTTGGCCGACTGGGGCTGATCATGCGCCGCAGTGCGCCGCGCTCGGCATTGGCTGAGGCCTGTTTCGCGGTCTATCAGAAATCACTGAAGGACGCTTGATCGACGCCATCTATCGGCAGATCAGTATTAGCGATTAGACGTGACACATTGACGCGCCTAGGCTTAAGGCTGGATAAACCGCCGGTATTGCCCCCATGAAAGCCAAGCGTCCGGTTTGCGGGACGCCCGCCCTAGAAACGCCCGCGCCCGCCGCCAGTCAGAACTATCAGTATTGCAACCTCGACCACAGCGAATCAGCCAGCACCGCGCTCGCCGAGGAAGTGGCGTTGGCGATTGCCTACAACGGCATCAGCCAGGCGGTGATGCTGGTCACCCCGAGCGACCTGGAAGACTTCATCGTCGGCTTCAGCCTCGGTAGCGGCATCATCGAGTCTGCTTCGGACATTTACGACTTGCAACTCAGCGGATCCGGCTCGGCGCAGTACGCGCAGGTGAACATTGCCAGCCGCGCATTCTGGAACCTCAAGCAGCAACGCCGGCAACTGGCCGGCACCAGCGGTTGCGGGCTGTGTGGCGTCGAAGCGGTCGAGCAAGCCTTGCCGCAACTCAACGTATTACCCGGCGCGCCATTACCTCCCGCGCAATGGCTTGAAGGCCTGCGCCAGCGCATCAGTGAATTTCAGCCGTTGGGTCAGCATAGCGGCGCAGTGCATGCCGCTGTGTTCATGAACGACCAGGGTGAGTTGCTGCTGGGCCGTGAAGACATCGGCCGACACAACGCGCTCGACAAGCTGATTGGCGCGCTGATCCGCCAGAACATCCCGACGACGGGCGGACTGGTGATTGTCACCAGCCGTTGCAGCCTCGAACTGATCCAGAAAGTGTTGCGCGCCGGCATCCAGACTTTGGTTAGCCTGTCGTCGCCCACCGGCCTGGCCCTGCAATGGGCGCGCCGGCACAACCTCAATCTCATTCACCTGCCGCAAAAAAGTGCGCCGCGGGTCTACAGCCCTGCGACGGAGAACCAAGCGTGAGTCAACATCGTCAAGCCGACCAGAAACCCGTCCCCCGCTACAAGCCCTACAAAGGCCCAGCCGGTGGCTGGGGCGCGCTGATCAGCGTCGCCCAGGCCTGGTTGACCAGCGATAACGCGCTGAAAAACCTCCGCATAATGCTCAAGACCAACCAGAACGGCGGCTTCGACTGCCCCGGTTGCGCCTGGGGCGATTCACCGGAAAAGGGCATGGTGATGTTCTGCGAGAACGGCGCCAAGGCGGTCAACTGGGAAGCTACCAAGCGCCGGGTCGATGCCGCGTTCTTCGCCAAACACAGCGTCAACTCGCTGCTGAAACAAAGCGACTACTGGCTCGAGTACCAAGGCCGGCTGACCGAGCCGATGAGCTACGACGCCGAGACCGACCGTTACACTCCCATCAGCTGGGAAGCGGCCTTCACGCTGATCGGCACACACCTGCGGAACCTGTCGAGCCCGGATCAGGCCGAGTTCTACACCTCGGGCCGCGCCAGCAACGAAGCGGCGTATCTCTATCAATTGTTCGTCCGCGCGTTCGGCACCAACAACTTCCCTGACTGCTCGAACATGTGCCACGAGGCCAGCGGTGTGGCCATGGCGCAAAGTATTGGCGTCGGCAAAGGCACCGTGACCTTCGACGACTTCGAACACGCCGACGCGATTTTCGTCTGGGGCCAGAACCCCGGCACCAACCATCCAAGGATGCTCGAACCGCTGCGCGAAGCAGTGAAACGCGGCGCTCAGGTGGTGTGCATCAACCCGCTTAAAGAACGCGGCCTGGAACGTTTCCAGCACCCGCAGCACCCGATCGAAATGCTCACCAACGGTGACAAGCCGACCAACACCGCGTACTTCCGTCCAGCGTTGGGCGGTGACATGGCGCTGCTGCGCGGCATGGCCAAGTTCCTGCTGCAATGGGAGCGTGAGGCGCAGCAAACCGACGCGCCATCGGTGTTCGACCACGACTTCCTCAACGAACACACCGCCAGCGTGCTTGACTACCTGGGCGAGATCGACGACACCTCGTGGGAGCAGATCGTCGAGCAGTCCGGGCTGACCCTGGAAGAGATCGAGCAAGCCGCGCGCATGTACGCCAAAGGCAAGAACGTGATCATGTGCTGGGCCATGGGCATTACCCAGCACCGGCACTCGGTGCCGACCATCCAGGAAATCGCCAACCTGATGCTGCTGCGCGGCAACATCGGCCGGCCGGGCGCGGGCCTGTGCCCGGTGCGCGGGCACAGCAACGTGCAAGGCGACCGGACCATGGGCATCAACGAACGCCCACCGGCGTTCTTCCTCGATGCCTTGGAACGCCGCTTCCAGTTCAAGGTGCCGCGAGCGAATGGTCACAACGTGGTCGAAGCCATCCACGCGATGCTCGACGGCCGCTCGAAGGTCTTCATCGGTCTGGGCGGAAACTTCGCCCAAGCCACGCCGGACAGCCCACGAACCTTCCAGGCCCTGAGCAATTGCGACCTCACCGTGCAGATCAGCACCAAGCTCAACCGCAGCCATCTGGCGCACGGTAAAGAAGCGCTGATCCTGCCGTGCCTGGGCCGCACCGACATCGACTTGCAAACCGAAGGCGCGCAAGCGGTGACCGTGGAAGACTCGTTCAGCATGGTTCACGCCTCTAACGGCCAACTGCAGCCGCTGTCGAAACAGATGCGCTCGGAGCCGTCGATCATCGCCGGTATCGCTGCAGCGACCCTGGGTTCCAGGCCTGTCGACTGGAACTGGCTGGTGGCCGACTACCGCCGCATTCGCGAGCTGATTGCCGACACCGTTCCAGGCTTCAAGGACTTCAACCAGAAAATCGAGAACCCGGGCGGCTTCTACCTGGGCAACAGCGCAGGGGCTCGCCACTGGAACACTTCGACCGGCCGCGCCAATTTCCGCCCGAACATCCTGCCGGCCGATCTGGTGCATGAACGCACCCGCGCCACTGGGCAGATACCGGACCTGATCATGCAATCGATGCGCTCTCACGATCAGTACAACACCACCATTTATGGTCTCGACGACCGCTATCGTGGGGTCAAGGGCCAGCGTGACGTGCTGTTCGTCAACGAAGCCGACATCATTCGCCTGGGCTTCAAACCAGGGCAGAAGGCCGATATCGTGTCGATCTGGGATGACAGCCGTGAGCGCCGCGTCAAAGGCTTCACCTTGCTGGCGTTCGACATTCCCGCCGGACAAGCCGCCGCGTATTACCCGGAAGTGAACCCGCTGGTGCCGCTGGAAAGCACCGGTGACGGCAGCCACACACCGACCTCGAAGTTCGTTGCAATCCGTTTGGAAGCGGCGAGCGAGACCGGGTTGATCATGGCCAGGTCGGCTTAAGGCGGCGTCTGGTCCGGCCTCATCGCGAGCAGTCGAACGTCGACCGGCTGCTCCCACATTTGATCTTCAGTGAGCACAGCCTTTGTGTTCGGCAAAGACCCCCTGTGGGAGCGAGCCTGCTCGCGATGACGTCCGACCATGCAACACAGGTATCGGCATTTCAAACGCCCACAAAAAAGGCCGCTTTTGCATAAAAGCGGCCTGTCCGAAGTAGCTAAAGACCAGCGAAAATCCATTAAGTTCCGTCTATAAAACAATAACTTAGCAAATTATGCACAAGTCGTGTTACTCGTCGGATTTCGATTGTAACCATCACGACACAGCCTCAGGATCGCGCCGTCATCCCTTTGAGGCTCCTCTCATGAAGTTCTCCTCGATTCTCTTGTTGTCCCTTGGCCTGATCAGTGGCGCCGCGTCTGCCGGTGGCACCGCCGAGGCAGGTGTTGGCGGCGCATTGGGCGGGGTACTTGGCTCAGTGGTTGGTCAATCGCTGGGCGGCAATACCGGTTCGACCATTGGTGCGGCCCTGGGCGGCGCCGGTGGTAGTGCCGTAGGTGCCGACAGACGCAGCCGTGGCGAAGCGGCCATCGGTGGTGCGCTCGGCGCAGCGGGCGGTAACGTGGTCGGCCGCAGCATGGGCGGCACCACAGGCAGCCTGATCGGCTCGGCAGCCGGCGGTGGCGTGGGCGGCGCGCTGGGTAACCATATGGGCAACAGCAGCTATGACGACGACCGTCGCGGGCATGATGGCCGCCGTTACTACCGCGATGATGACGATGATGACCACCGCGGTCGTGGCCATGCTTATGGCCATCGCAAGCATCACCACTACTATCGTGATCGCGACTAATCGCTGATTGGCATCACGAAAGAGATTCCAAAAAATCGCAGCCCTCGGGCTGCGATTTTTCGTTTCACACCAGCAACCGCTCCAACGCCCCGCGCAACCCGCCAGGAATCGCCACGGGTTGATTCGAGGCCCGATCCACAAACACATGCACAAAGCGTCCTGCCGCGCAGGCGTCTTCTTCCCCGCCCTTGAACACCGCCAGTTCGTACTGAACCGAGCTGTTGCCCAACTTGCCCACCCGCAAACCGATTTCAATACGCTCGGGAAAAGCGATCGAGGCGAAGTAATCGCACGCCGAACTCACCACGAACCCCACTACCTCACCGTCGTGAATATCCAAACCGCCGACTTCGATCAGGTAGGTGTTCACCGCCGTGTCGAAGAAGCTGTAGTAGGTCACGTTATTCACATGCCCGTAGACATCGTTGTCGTGCCAGCGGGTGATGATCGGCTGGAAGTGGCGGTAGTCGGAGCGCTGGGACATCGGATTGGACATCAGTGTCGGTTCCTGGAATTGAACAGCCAGTCTAAGGCGAAAACCGCGTTATCGTACTTCGCGAGCAAGCCCGCTCCCACACGAGTGACAGTTCAGTCAGTCAGATTCGCCCCGGCCCACTCACGCACCTCGGCATACGGATAATCCTCCAGCGCCGCAAACCCCGGAATCGCCCGAGCCTTGAGCTTGGTAAACAGCGGCACGCTGATACCGCACAAGAACCGTGTCAGCCGTTCCGCACCCGGTACATTGCCGTTATGCGCCTTGTGCCTGTGGATAAAGTCGCCACACAGCGCCTCGAAGTTTTTATCCACAAGCGCTGGCAGCTCTGGCGGTTCCGGCAGACGGGCAACCTGCCCATGACACACCGAGCAATGCCCACACTGCTGTGGCGCGTTTTCGTCGCCGAAGTACTGCGCCAATCGATACCCCAGGCAGCGCTCAGTGGCGAACAAATCGAGCATCGCGTGGATCCGCGCGATTTCGGTGCGTTCATGTTGCGTGAAATAGCCATGCAACTGGGCGCTCAACACCTGGGCATCGAAGTCCGTCATCAGCAGGCTGTAGACCTCGGTCATCTGCTTGCTTTCAAGTTCGACCCAGCCCTTCTCCTGGAAGTAATCCAGCGCCTTGACCACCCGGTTGCGCTCGGCCTGATGTTGTTGATACAGCACCTCGAAATTCACCGTCGCCCAGGTTCGCGCACGGCTGGAGGTCTGGATGATCGCCGCGACGAAATCCCGTCGCTCACCCTCGAAACGCGCCAGCAAGGCCTCAGGTTCCAGCAGGAACTTGAAACGGTATTCGGCAAAGTAGGCGTAACGCGGTGCGATCAACCCTTTGAGTTCAAGCTGCACCAGCAAGGTCTTGAGCGGCAGTTGGCGAATATTGCTCTGGTCGGCCAGTGGCCCCAACAAAAACTCCCATTGTCCATCCGACGCGGCCGCTTGCAGTTCGTCGAGCACACAGCGGATGCCATCCAGCTCCGGCGTGTCGCCGTAAACGAAGTTTTCCAACACATTGAGGCTGTCGCGGTTGGCCAACACCAAACAGTCGGAAGGTTGCCCGTCACGTCCGGCGCGACCGATCTCCTGACTGTAGTTTTCGATGGATTTCGGCAAGTCGAAATGCACCACGTTGCGGATATCGCTCTTGTCGATGCCCATGCCGAAGGCGATGGTGGCGACAATGCAATTGGACTGCCCGCCCATGAACCGGCGCTGAATCGCTTCCCGTTGTTCGTGGGGCAAACCGGCGTGATAGGCCTCGGCCTGAAGACCGTTTTGACTCAGGTGCTGGGCAATCTGCTCGGCGGTTTTCTGCAAGGTCACGTAGACAATGCTCGGCTGCCCGGCACGCTGGCCCATCCACGCCACCAGACGCCGGCGCTTGTCCTGCCCCCGCACCGGCTCAACCAGCAAATTCAGGTTGGGCCGATAGAAACCGGTAGTCACCACATCTTCCGCGGCGATGGCGAATTTCGCCTGCATGTCGGCGATCACCTTGGGCGTTGCGGTGGCCGTCAGCAGCAAGGTTTGCGGGATGTTGAACTGGCGCTGGTAGTCCGGCAGTTTCAAATAGTCCGGCCTGAAGTTGTGGCCCCATTCGGAGATACAGTGCGCCTCGTCCACCACCAGCAACGAGATCGGCACCTGCTGCAAAAAGTTGCGAAAGCGCTCGTTCTTCAGGCGCTCCACGGAAATCATCAGGATCTTCAACTCGCCGGACCTGGCCCGCGCCATCACCGCGTTGGCGTCATCGCGGCTCTGCGCCGAATCGATACTCGCCGCCGCAATGCCATGGCGCTGCAAGAACGCCAATTGGTCCTGCATCAGCGCCAGCAAGGGCGACACCACCAGCGTCAGGTGCGGCAGCAACAAGGCCGGCAACTGATAGCACAAGGACTTGCCGGAGCCGGTCGGAAAAATAGCCGCCGCCGAGCGCCCGGCCAACACCGCACTGACCGCCACCTCCTGGCCGGGCCGGAACTGTGGATAACCAAAGACCTGTTCGAGGGTGTTGTGCATAAGCTGTCACTCCGTTGACGGCTGCCATGCCGAAAGCCTAGCCGGCTAAAGCAACGCGTCGAGAAAAGGTCGGGCGCAAAAAGGATACGGGATGATACAGGGAGAACGGTGCACGGCCCGTGACGCAATTCCGTGGTTGATGGCGTTCAAATGTGGGTCGAAGATCACGAAATGCCCTACACAGTCTGGCGCACGTACTACTACGGCTCTATCCACCACGCCTGACAAGCGCGTGGGAAATTCGACCTATTTGGACAGCCGCTGAAAAAACCTCGCAAACCTTGTAGGCCAAAGGCTCAACGGCCAGTAAACGCCCTACACAACCTGTCCATTCGGGCTGTCTTGCGAGGCTTTGGAGTGGGGTTCTATAGTTTGCGGCGCGGCTAAACCCGTGTGTCGGCTAGCTGGAGCGACTTCCTAAAGGATCCCCTCAATGAACCCGCCCGATCCATCAAACAACCGTTATCACCCGCTCAAAACCAGCTACAGCGACACGCCGGTTCTGGTCATCGACACCGAGGCCAATCCTCACGCCATTCTGGACGCCGCCCGACAACGCATCCGCGCCTCCAGCGACCTGCTCGAAACGCTTTATTGCCTGTGCTTCAAACAAGCGGATGTGAAAGACATTCCGAATATCGTCAATGCGCTTTATCTGCTGACTCAGGATGGGAGTGATTTGCTTGAGGTGGCTCGGCAGCGGATGACAAGGTGAAAAACATGGTCAATCCCAGCAAGCCCATAGAGACACAAATCACCATCGACCATGCTGCCTACGACGCATGGTTCAGGGAAAAAGTCCAAGCCAGCATCGACGACCCTCGGCCCAGCATTGAAGATGACGAAGCCAAGCGTTTTATGGCTGAAAAACGAGACGTCCTACGTCGGCGAACAGACCGATAGCCACGGCCTTACCAATCTTCGTCCCCGTCCTACAATCTCGTGCTCTTTGTCGCCTTTCGCCAGCCTGCGCAGCGCACCTATAGTCGTGACTGTCGCTGCCAAATCAGCGGCTCGGGCTTGGTCACCCGGAAGAGAGGCACATATTTCCCTTAAATAGAGGCGCTCCTCAATGACCACATTAAATCCGTTTGTAGATCGCTACCGCCCATTAAAAACCAACTTCACCGACACCCCGGTTCTGATCATCGACACAGAAGCCGACCCGCAAGACATCCTCGAAGCCGCCCTGCAACGCATCCGCGCCTCCAGCGACCTGCTCGAAACCTTGCACTGCCAATGCTTCAAACACGGCGACGTCAAAGATATCCCGCATATCACCCACGCCCTGTACCTGCTGACTCAAGACGGCCGCGACCTGCTCCAGGTCGCCCAGCAACGCATGCTGAACTGGAAAGCACCCACCTGACACACCCCACTCGCAGGCACGCCACGTTCCTGTGGGGCTGGCTTGCCTGCGAAGAAGACACCGCGTGCTTTCAGGCATAAGTGAGAAACAGCAGCATCGAGACCACCGTCATGAGCAAATTAACCTTCAAACAAAAACAAGCGCATTACGAAAAAGTCCGCCGCTCCAACTACTTGGCCAGCCTACGCCTCGCCGGATTCGACACGTCACAGGCAGACCTCGACAAACCACTTCCTACACGACAAGAAATGCTCGCAAAGTATCGACAATACGAACCTCCAACCTCTGTTTCCGCCCTTCCCCCCAAGCCCGACGGCCAATAAGATCCGCCTAAGCCCAACCGGACGCCCCGCAATGAACCTCGCCCCCAACTTCCCCGACGACCACGCCATGCACCTGCTCATGCAGCTACTGCACGAAGAACTCGGCCTGCCCGAACGCAAAACCATCAGCCTCACCACCTCGATCAATTTCGACCTCGGCTGCGACGGATCAGACGCTCGGCACCTGATGGAAACCCTGGAAGAACAGTTCGCCATCGACTTCATCGACTACGACGCCTATCGCTACTTCCAACCGGAAGGCTTTGACGTGTTCCTCAAGCGTCGAGCGAAGGGACGTGGCGACAAAGTCCCGCTGACCATCGGCATGCTCTACCAAGCCATCAAGGTGCAGCAGTGGAATACACAGGATTTGGAAGGCATCTAGCCGACACCACAAGTGCCATTATTCTGGCCGTTTAGCGCCTTTTCAGCTGGAATATTGGTAGTTCTGTCTCCGCTGGCCTGAATTGCGCTCACAAAAAAGCCGCCCCTAAGGGCCAGCCCTTTCAAGGTCTTCGTTTAAAATCCCCCAAAACTCCAGTCAAGGTGACTAAAGCGATGTGGGCAG
>NZ_JBXAOB010000026.1:0-52658 GCF_058802345.1 Pseudomonas sp. GW822-FHT02D10 | reverse complement strand
CGTTGCGCACTGCCGATGGCGACATCGGCGCCGAACTCGCCCGGCGGGGTCAGCACGGTCAGGGCCAGCAGGTCAGCGGCGACCGCCACCAGCGCGTTGGCCGCGTGGAACCGCTCGGTCAGTGCGCGGTAGTCGAACAGGTCACCGTTGCTCGCCGGGTATTGCAACAGCGCACCGAAGAACGCGCTGACATCCGTCAGTTCGCGCTCGTCGCCCACCACCACGTCAATGCCCAATGGCTCGGCACGGGTGCGCAGCACGTCGAGGGTTTGCGGGTGGCAGTGGATCGAGGCGAAGAAGGCGTGGCTGCCTTTATTCTTGCTCAGGCGTTTGCAGAAGGTCATGGCTTCGGCAGCGGCGGTGGCTTCATCCAGCAGCGAGGCGTTGGCGATCGGCAGGCCGGTCAGGTCGCTGATCAGGGTCTGGAAGTTCAGCAGCGCTTCCAGACGACCCTGTGAAATCTCTGGCTGGTACGGGGTGTACGCGGTGTACCAGGCCGGGTTTTCCAGCAGGTTGCGCAGGATCGGCGACGGCGTGTGGGTGCCGTAGTAGCCCTGGCCGATGTAGGTTTTGAACAGTTGGTTCTTCGCGGCAATGGCTTTGATCGAGGCCAGGGCGTCGGCTTCGCTCAAGCCGTCTTCCAGTCCGAGGACGCTGGTGCCCTTGATGCTGTCGGGGATGACGCTGGCGCTCAGGGCTTCCAGGGAGTCAAAACCCAGGCTGTTGAGCATGGCTTGCTCATCGCCGGAACGCGGGCCGATGTGGCGCGCGATGAATTCGTTGGCGGTGCTTAGATTGATAGTCATTGCGGCTCCTCAGACTTCGGCGTTGGCTTTGATCAGACGGTCGTAAGCGTCCTGATCCAGCAGTTTGGCGACAGCCGAGGCGTCGGTAGGCTTGAAGCGGAAGAACCAGCCTTCGCCCAGCGGATCTTCGTTGACCCGTTCAGGGCTGTCGTTGAGGGCCGGGTTGGTCTCGATCACTTCACCGTCCAATGGCATATAGACGCCGCTGGCGGCTTTTACCGATTCCACGGTGGCAGCTTCGGCGCCTTTGTCGTAGGACTGCAGTTCTGGCAGTTGCACATAGACCACGTCGCCCAGGGCGTCCTGTGCGAAGGCGGTGATGCCGACCGTAACGCTGCCGTCAGCTTCGGTGCGCAGCCATTCGTGATCTTCAGTAAAACGCAACTCGCTCATGGAAACTCCTCAGGGGCCAGACTCGTCTGGTGGACGCGATTGAATGCTCGTGCAGGGCAGAGCTGAATGGTCAGATGCTCAGCAAGAACGCGGCCAATGTTTTTTATTTGTTATAAATCAATGGGTTATTGATTATTGCTGACGAGTTTAAAAAACCGCCTGTAGCGAAATCGCTACAGTTTGGCGCGAGAAAAAAAGCCTATGAGGATCAAAGCCTTGCGTAGCGCTGCTTAAATGAGGGTGTAGCGAAATCGTTCCGCTGTAGCGCATTCAGTACAGATGGAGGTCGTTTTTGATGCATTGGCAGAGTTTTGTGGTGCTGCGCAGGGACTCATCGCGAGCAAGCTCGCTCCCACACTGGTTTGTGTCGGTCACACATTATGTGAACACCAAAAATCCCCTGTGGGAGCGAGCTTGCTCCGGGCGGCGATCCGACGATGGCGATTTCAGGCCTTGCCGGGTATGCCGTACTTGCGCAATCGATGGGCGATGGCGGTGTGGGAGGTTTGCAGGCGGCTGGCCAGTTGGCGGGTCGAGGGGTAGTTGACGTAGAGCTTTTCCAGCAGGGTTTTCTCGAACGCTTCCATGGCTTGTTCGAGGCTGTCGACTTCGGTGTCACTCTGGCGCGCCACGGAGGTGCCGGCGATGTCCAGGTCGCCAATATCCACCAGGCTGCTTTCGCAAATGGCCGCGGCGCGGAAGATCACGTTCTGCAATTGCCGCACGTTGCCCGGCCAGCGGTTGCCGAGCAAGGCCGGGTAAGTGCCGGGCGCCAGACGACAGACCGGACGCTGGATCTGTGCGCAAGCCTGCTGCATGAAGTAGCGCGCCAGCAGCAGGATGTCCTGACCGCGCTCACGCAGCGGCGGGACTTCGACGTTGAGCACGTTGAGGCGGTAGAACAGGTCCTCCCGGAACGCGCCTTCGCTGACCATTTTTTCCAGATCACGGTGGGTGGCGCTGAGGATCCGCACGTTGACCTTGACCTCACGATCGCCACCGACCCGGCGGAAGCTGCCATCGTTGAGGAAGCGCAGCAATTTGGCCTGCAAGTACGGCGACATTTCGCCGATCTCGTCAAGGAACACCGTGCCCTGGTTGGCCAGTTCCATCAGACCTGGCTTGCCGCCACGCTGAGCGCCAGTGAAGGCGCCGGGGGCATAGCCGAACAGCTCGCTTTCGGCGAGGTTCTCCGGCAGTGCCGCGCAGTTCAATGCCAGAAACGGCGCGCTGTGTCGGGCGCTGATCGCATGGCAGGCGCGGGCCACCAGTTCTTTACCGGTGCCGGTTTCACCCTGGATCAGCAGCGGTGCATCGAGCGCCGCCACCCGTTGCGCACGGGCCTTGAGGGTGCGAATCGCCGGGGACTCACCGAGCAACGCATCGAAACCTTCGGCGTGATCGTGGTGCAACGCCGACAGTTGTTCACCGATACGATTGGGTTGATACAAGGTCAGCAAGGCGCCGGCGTCGGTGATCGGCGTGGCATCCAGCAGCAAGGTCTGGCCGTTGACGGTGATCTCGCGCAGCGGCAAACGGAAGCCGTTTTCCAGCAGTGTTTCCAGCAGCGCCGGATCGGCGAACAGCTCGGCAACGCTTTCCCCGGCCGGTTCACGGCCGTACAAGGCGATCAGTGCCGGATTGGCCAGCAACACATTGCCGGCGCCATCGAGCGCCAGCACCGGGTCGGTCATCGCCGCCAGCAGCGCGTCGAGTTGCAGGTGCCGCCGCTGGCCAGGAAGGATGTCGACCACCGTCACCGCCTGCACGCCGCGCACGCTGAACAGCGCATCGCGCAGTTCTTCGAGTACTTGCGGGCTGAGGGTCGGAGCGTCGATGTAAACGTTTGGCGGAACCATTTCCACCGCATCCAGATTGAGATTGCGCCCACCGAGCAAGGCCAGGACTTCCTGGGTGATGCCGACGCGGTCGATGAAGCTGACGTGGATACGCATGGGGCGGTTCAGTGTTCTGGAGTGCGGAGGGTGGCAAGTATGCCTTGGAGCGGGCTAATGGTGAAATCCTGCGCAGAGCTTCAGGACGACATCGATCTCCTGTGGGTTATTCCAGGTGTTCGGGTTTGACCGGATCCCCGGATTTGACGTGCAGTTGCGCGCGTACGTCTTCGAACATTTCGTCGTAGTACTTGTGCAGCGAACCGATGCTGACGCTTTTAGGCATGCCGTATTTCTGTGCGATGCGCGTGGCGTGTCGGGCAAAGTCGAAGGCCTGGTCCCTGGGCAGGAAGAACTCTTCACTCAGGTCCTTGCCTTCGACCGAGCCATGCACCTTGAAGAGCATGCCTGTGCCTTCCTTGGGATCTGTTGCGACCTCATAGTCAATGTACAAGTTGTAGCTGAAGTCGTCCTTGTTCAGCGCGTGGCGCTCGATGTGCAAGTGACCGGGCTCGAACGTGGCCATGGCGTCTCCTTCAAAGGCATTGAAGCGGGGCAGGCATGAGGTCTGCCCCGGCTGTTTTTATAGGTAGGTGATGCCAGGTTTAGCCGTGCTGATACGGGTGCCGGCCGTGCCCTGGACGATCGCTTCGATGTCCGAGAGTGAACCGATCACCGCGATTTTGCCAGTGTTGCGGGCGAACTCGCAGGCCGCCTGGACTTTCGGGCCCATGGAGCCGGCCGCGAAGCCGAGTTTTTCGATGTCGTCCGGGTGGGCCTGGGCGATGGCTTTCTGGGTCGGCTTGCCGAAGTCGATAAACGCGGCGTTGACGTCGGTGGCGATTACCAGCAAGTCACTTTCAAGCTGTTCGGCCAGCAGCGCCGAACACAGGTCCTTGTCGATCACCGCTTCCACGCCCTTGAGCTTGCGATTCTCGTCGTACATCGTCGGAATGCCGCCGCCGCCCGCGCAGATCACGATGCTGCCTTTGTCCAGCAGCCACTTGATTGGACGGATCTCGAAGATGCGCTTGGGTTTCGGACTGGCCACCACACGGCGGAACTTGTCGCCGTCCGGGGCAATCGCCCAGCCTTTTTCAGCGGCCAGCGCCTCGGCTTCGGCCTTGGAGTAGACCGGGCCGATGGGTTTGCTCGGGTTCTGGAACGCCGGGTCCCTGGCGTCGACTTCAACCTGGGTCAGCAGGGTCGCGAATGGCACTTCGAAGTCCAGCAGGTTGCCCAGCTCCTGTTCGATGATGTAGCCGATCATGCCTTCGGTTTCGGCACCGAGCACGTCCAGCGGGTAAGGGGAAACGGAGGTGTAGGCCGCCGCTTGCAGCGACAGCAGACCGACTTGCGGGCCATTGCCGTGAGCGATCACCAGTTGATTGCCAGGATGGATTTTGGCGATCTGTTCGGTGGCGATCCGGATGTTGGCGCGTTGGTTGTCCGCGGTCATGGGTTCACCACGGCGGAGCAGGGCGTTACCGCCCAGTGCAACGACGATACGCATAATGCAGTCCTTCTGAAATTCGGTGATCCCGTAGGAGCTGCCGAGTGAAACGAGGCTGCGATCTTTTTCCTGAGGACAGTTGATTCTCAAGAGCAAGATCAAAAGATCGCAGCCTGCGGCAGCTCCTACGGGGGGCAGTGACTGGTTTAGATATCAGCCAGCGCCGAGACCAGGATCGCCTTGATGGTGTGCATGCGGTTTTCCGCTTGCTCGAAGGCGATGTTGGCGGGCGATTCGAAGACTTCCTCGGTCACTTCAACGCCGTTGGCCAGGTTCGGATAACGCGCTGCGATGTCTTTGCCGACCTTGGTTTCACTGTTGTGGAACGCCGGCAGGCAGTGCATGAATTTCACTCGAGGGTTGCCCGAGGCTTTCATCATGCTGGCGTTGACCTGGTACGGCATAAGTTGCTCGATGCGCTCGTCCCACGCTTCGACCGGTTCACCCATCGACACCCAGATGTCGGTGTGGATGAAGTCCACACCCTTGACCGCTTCCTTCGGGTCTTCGGTGATGGTGATGCGTGCGCCGCTATCGATGGCGAAGGCTTTGCACTGGTCGATAAAGTCCTGGTGTGGCCACAGCGCTTTCGGCGCGCCGATGCGCACGTCCATGCCGAGTTTGGCGCCGATCATCAGCAGTGAGTTGCCCATGTTGTAGCGCGCATCACCGAGGTAGGCGTAGCTGATGTCATGCAGTGGCTTGTCGCTGTGCTCACGCATGGTCAGGGTGTCGGCGATCATTTGGGTCGGGTGGAACTCGGCGGTCAGGCCGTTGAACACCGGCACGCCAGCGAACGTGGCCAGCTCTTCGACGATTTCCTGTTCGAAGCCACGGTACTCGATCGCATCGAACATCCGGCCGAGAACGCGGGCGGTGTCTTTCATGCTTTCCTTGTGGCCGATTTGCGATGACACCGGGTCGATGTAGGTGACGTGAGCACCCTGGTCATGGGCCGCAACTTCGAAGGCGCAACGGGTGCGGGTCGAGGTTTTTTCGAAGATCAGCGCGATGTTCTTGCCTTTGAGGTGCGGCTGCTCGGTGCCGGTGTACTTGGCGCGTTTCAGGTCGCGGGACAGGTCGAGCAGGTAGTGAAGCTCGCGATGGGTGTGGTGCATCAAACTCAGCAGGCTGCGATTACGCATGTTGAAAGCCATGATGTGGATCTCCTTGCCCGACACTGTGAAAGCTACTGCGCTTGGAAATACTGCGTTAAAAACAGGCTCGGAATGCTCATTTACAAGCAGTAGACTCCGCTTCCTCGCCTGTTTTTGCCTTGTCTTTCCTGCGCTCGCTACGCTTTCACAGCGTCGGGTCGCATTAAGTTAAAAAATTAGTTAATAGTCGATGGGATCGCGGATGATCGGGCAGGTCATGCAGTGGCCGCCGCCACGGCCACGGCCGAGTTCGCTGGCGCTGATGGTGATGACTTCGACCCCGGCCTTGCGCAGCAAGGTGTTGGTGTAGGTGTTGCGGTCGTAACCGATCACCACGCCAGGTTCTACGGCCACCACGTTGTTGCCGTCGTCCCATTGTTCGCGTTCGGCGGCGAAGCTGTTGCCGCCGGTTTCGACGACGCGCAGGGCTTTGAGGTTGAGCGCGGCGGCCACGGTGTCGAGGAAGCTGGTTTCTTCGCGACGGATATCGATGCCGCCCGGTTTGCTTTCGTCAGGGCGCAGGGTGAAGGCCACGATCTGGTTCACCACTTCCGGGAAAATCGTCACCAGGTCGCGGTCGCAGAAGCTGAACACGGTGTCCAGGTGCATCGCCGCACGGGATTTCGGCAGGCCGGCAACGATCACCCGTTCAACTGCTTTATGCTTGAACAGGTTCAGTGCCAACTGGCCGATGGCCTGCCGCGACGAGCGTTCGCCCATGCCGATCAACACCACGCCGTTACCGATCGGCATCACGTCGCCGCCTTCCAGCGTGGCGTTGCCGTGCTCCTGATCCGGGTCGCCGTACCAGACCTGGAAGTCGGCGTGGGTGAACTCCGGGTGGAACTTGTAGATGGCGCTGGCCAGCAGGGTTTCCTGACGGCGCGCCGGCCAGTACATCGGGTTCAGCGTCACACCGCCATAGATCCAGCAGGTGGTGTCGCGGGTGAACTGGGTGTTCGGCAGCGGCGGCAGAATGAAGCTGGAGTGGCCGAGGAAGTCGCGGAACATCTCGATAGTCTTGCCGCCGAAGCTGCTTGGCAGGTCATCGGCCGACACGCCGCCGATCAGGAACTCGGCGACCTTGCGCGGTTCCAGGCTACGCAGCCAGGAGCCGACTTCGTGGACCAGGCCGACACCCACCGAGTTGGCGGTGATCTTGCGCTCCAGGATCCAGTCCAGGGCATCGGGGATGGCGACGATGTCGGTCAGCAGGTTGTGCATTTCCAGCACATCGATATCGCGCTCACGCATCTTGGTGACGAAGTCGAAATGGTCACGCTTGGCCT
Organism: Pseudomonas sp. GW822-FHT02D10; assembly: GCF_058802345.1. Lineage (NCBI taxonomy): Bacteria > Pseudomonadati > Pseudomonadota > Gammaproteobacteria > Pseudomonadales > Pseudomonadaceae > Pseudomonas > Pseudomonas sp. GW822-FHT02D10. The sequence goes on along the minus strand of NZ_JBXAOB010000026.1, from coordinate 45,605 downwards.
GGGCAACCCACAGCACATCATCGAAAAGCAGTTCGTCACAGTTGTTCGGGGTCAGCCGCTGGTGGGCCAGGCCGGGGGAGCACACCATGACTTTGCGTAGTTTGCCGGCTTCGGAATGTACGCCGTACTTAACTTTTTCCGTGGTCATTACAGATCCTCCAGAGTACAAAACAGTCGAGTGTTACGAGCGGGTGCTACAGGGTCAGGAAGCCGTCGTAGAGACCATAGGCCGCCACTAGGGCGCCAATGACCACCGCGGCAAAAATCAGCTTCTCGACGTTGGTGAAAACCGGTTTGCCCAACTCGCGCTTGGCCTTGGCGAACAGGATCGCGCCGGGGGCATAGAGCAGGGCGGACAGCAGCAGGTATTTGATCCCGCCGGCGTACAGCAGCCAGAGCGCGTAGATCAGTGCGATGCCACCGATGATCAGGTCTTTCTTGCGTTCGGCCAGGGCGTTTTCGTAGCTCTCGCCACGCACCGCCAGCAGTACGGCATAGGCCGCCGACCACAGGTACGGCACCAGAATCATCGAGGTGGCGAGGTAGATCAGCGACAGGTAAGTACTGGCCGAGAACAGGGTGATGATCAGGAAAATCTGCACCATCGCGTTGGTCAGCCACAGTGCGTTGGCCGGCACCTGATTGGCGTTCTCGCGGCGCAAAAACGCCGGCATGGTGTGGTCTTTGGCGGCGGCGAACATGATCTCCGCACACAGCAGCACCCACGACAGCAGCGCACCCAGCAAGGAGATGATCAGACCGACGCTGATCAGCACCGCGCCCCAGTGACCGACCACATGCTCAAGCACGGCAGCCATCGACGGGTTCTGCAGTTTGGCCAGCGCAGGTTGAGTCATGATGCCCAGCGACAGCACGTTCACCAGCACCAGGAACAGCAGCACGGTGATGAAGCCGATAACGGTGGCTTTACCGACGTCCGAACGTTTTTCGGCGCGGGCCGAGAAGATGCTCGCGCCTTCGATGCCGATGAACACCCAGACGGTGACCAGCATCATGTTGCGCACCTGGTTCATCACGCTGCCCAGGCTGGGGTTTTTGATGCCCCAGATGTCGGCGGTGAATATGTCCAGTTTGAACGCGAACACCGCGATCAAGACGAACAGCAGCAGCGGCACGACCTTGGCGACGGTAGTCACCAGGTTGATGAACGCCGCTTCCTTGATCCCGCGCAGTACCAGAAAGTGCACGGCCCACAGCAGCACGGAAGCACCGATCACCGCAGCCACGGTGTTGCCTTCGCCGAAGATCGGGAAGAAGTAGCCCAGGGTGCTGAACAGCAGAACGAAGTAGCCGACGTTACCCAGCCAGGCGCTGATCCAGTAACCCCAGGCGGACGAGAAACCCATGTAGTCGCCGAAACCGGCCTTGGCGTAGGCGTAGACACCGCCATCGAGGTCAGGCTTGCGGTTGGCCAGGGTCTGGAAGACGAAAGCCAGGGTCAACATGCCCACGGCGGTGATGGCCCAGCCAATAAGTACTGCACCAACGTCGGCACTGGCGGCCATGTTTTGCGGCAAAGAGAATATCCCGCCACCAATCATAGAGCCCACTACCAGGGCGACTAAGGCGCCGAGTCGTAGTTTTCCGGGAGATTCAGACATTGCATGGCTCCATTGCCGGAGAAGAGAGGCCACAGCCTAAATCCGCTGGTTGATAGAACAGCTGATCTGGATCAGTTCATGGTCACATTCCATTGTTGATAAATGATGTGTGAATACTTCATAAATAGCCTGTTCAGGCCAGGAGAGTCTTGTTCTAGAGGGGTCGGCATGAATAAAGCGGGAATGGATCCTGAGGGTTGCAAGACTTGAAACTAGTTGGCTTTTCAGAATGTGCAAATTTTGCGGGTTTGTTTTCAGTACAGCATTTATTTATCTGGAATTACCCACAAAGCTGGCAAAATGCCTTCGTGATATGGATGAGAGAGTTCTAAATAAAAGTTATTTTTTCCGCTATCTGATGAACGTCATGCCACGCTGCATATTTAATGGAGTGAACATTTATTATGGTTTCAAAACATGACAAACAGTCGATTTGAGATGAGAGGTAAGGATGTCGCTGTGAAGGTATTGCTTGACTATCAGCCGCCGTATGACTGGCCGGCGATGCTCGGCTTTTTGTCGGCGCGGGCGATTGCCGGGTTGGAAAGCGTGGCCGATGGCGTGTACTCGCGCAGCATCTGCCTGAACGGTGTGCACGGCACGTTTTCGATTGCGCCTGCGGCCGCTGATGCGCTGGAACTGAGACTGGATTTCCCTGAGGTTTCCGCCGTGCCGGAGATTGTTACGCGGTTGCGGCGGATGTTCGATCTGGATGCGGATCTGCCATGCATCCATCAGCAACTGGCGGTTGATCCGTTGATGGCAAGGTTGATTGCCGAGCGTCCAGGTCTACGGGTGCCGGGGGCTTGGGATGGGCTGGAACTGGCGATTCGTGCGGTGCTGGGTCAGCAGATTACGGTGAGTGCGGCGATCAAGCTGGCGGGGAAACTGGTTGCGCAATACGGCGAACCATTGTCTTCGCCGCAGTCTGGATTGACGCATGTGTTTCCTGACGCTGCGGTGTTGGCGGTGGCGGATCTGGCAACGTTGGGAATGCCGAAAAGCCGCGGGCGGACGCTGTCTGGTGTGGCGCAGGCGTTGCTTGATGATCCCTTGTTGTTTGAACCGGGTCGGGACGGCGGTGTTGCGCAGTTGCTGGCATTGTGGGGGATTGGCGACTGGACGGCGCAGTACATCGCGTTGCGACAGATGCGAGAGATGGATGCGTTTCCGTCGGGGGATGTGGGGTTGATCAACGCACTGGCGGCGCTGGAGGGCGGGCCGCTCACCCCGCGTGAATTGTTGGCCCGTGCCGAGGTCTGGCGACCGTGTCGGGCGTATGCGGCGCAGGTGCTTTGGACGTCGTTGTCTCGGGCTGACTGAAATTGTTTCAGTAGTTGCGTTGACTGTTCGGTCGTCATCGCGAGCAAGCTCGCTCCCACCTTTGATTTGTGGTGATCACAAATGGTGTGTCCACATCAGACCTATGTGGGAGCGAGCCTGCTCGCGAAGGTGGTCGAACATTCACCACCACTGCGCGCGATGGGAACCCAATTCTCCGGCTGGTAGCGCCCACTGCAACGGCGTGCCGGTGATTTTCAGTGGTACATGCAGCCGATGCGCCGGGCCCCAAGGTGTCTGTTCAACCAACATTCCCTGATCGTTGTCATCTTCCGCTCGCAACACCTCATCCGTCCCCGGCCCCTGTTCAACCAGCAACTTCGCCGTGCGCGCCAATGACAGTCGCGCCGAGCTGCCGTGTCCGGTCCTCAAACACTCGGCCAGCGCCTTGATCGCGCTGGCCGCCATCAGATAACCAGTGGCGTGGTCCAGCGCTTGAACCGGCAACGGTGTCGGTTTGTCCACGTGCTTCCAGACCATTCCCGCTTCGGCGATACCACTGCTCATTTGCACCAGACTGTCGAAGCCCCGGCGGTTTTGCCAAGGGCCGCTCCAGCCGTAGGCATTCAGGCAAATGTCGATCAGGCCGGGGGCGAGATTCTGTCGTTCGGCGGTGCCGTAGCCGAGCCGTTCCAAGGCATTGGCGCGGTAGCCGTGAAGCAGGATGTCGGCGTCCTTGAGCAGACTTTCGAATACCACGCGATCGCTGCCGTTGTGCAGGTCCAGGCGAGCACAGCGTTTGCCCAGGGTGACTTCCGGAACCACACCGGGCTCGCTCCATTTCGGTGGATCAATGCGCAGCACATCGGCACCCAGCCCCGCGAGGAAGCGGCTGGCAACGGGGCCGGCGAGGACGCGAGTCAGGTCCAGTACCTTGATGCCCGCCAGCGGCTGAGCAACCGAACCTTGCCAGACTTTTGAGCGCTCGCTGTTGCCGGAGGAAAAATCAATCAGCGGCTCGGCGTTGACCGCCAACCCTTGAGGGTGAGACTGCCATTGTTGCCACGTACGCATTTCGGATGCACAACCGCCGGCCTCGACCACCGCATGTTCCAGATCGCTTTTGGCCCACCGAGCGACTTTGGTGGCCATTGCACTGCGATCAAAGCAGTGTCCCAGCACCTGTTCGGCGGCACTGCGGTGATGGGGGGCGTTGGTGTGCAGGCGAATCCAGCCGTCGTGGGTTGCGTAGTCGCCAGCGATGGGGTCCCACAGGGGGGGCACGTTCCAGCCCATCGGGCGGATCGAGGTGGCGAACCAGAAGGAGGCGAGACGACGGTCGACTTCAAGGGCCGGCAAACGACCGGTCTGTTGCTGCAGCAATTCGCTGGCGGCCTGGCCGGCAGCCGCGATGCTGGCGCTGGCAAGATCGGTCACGGCAAACGCCGAGGGCAGGGCGCCGTTCGAGGTAAAGGCGATGGTAGTCGCGGGCAAGCCGAGCGCGGCTTGAATGGACGTCAGGAAATCAGTCATCGAAGGCCCTCCGGAAGAGAGCACGATCATAGTTCAAAAAACCGTCAGTCCGGATGAAATCCCCCTGTGGGAGCGAGCTTGCTCGCGATAGCGGAATTTCAGTCAACAACCATGTTGAATGTCAGTCCGTCATCGCGAGCAGGCTCGCTCCCACAGGGATTGCGCTCCGTCAGGCTAGCTCTGGGGTTGTAGCGTAAGCCTGTTCCAGCAGCACGGTGAAGCGGTTGAACGCGTCAATCGCTCCCTTCTCCACAGCGGCTTCTTCTTCGGCACTGAACTCAAGACCGTCGAGGGTTTTGACGAAGCTTTTCCAGGCTTCGGCGCGGCCACCCACTGGCTCACCGAGGTGACGAGCACCGAAGGTTTCGCTCAGGCCCAGGCCAATGGCGCGCTTGATCAGGAACGCGGCACCGAGTTTCGAACCTTCGGAGACGAAAATCCAGCCGAGCGCCTCGGCTTTTCTCGGGGTGTTCACGGCACCGGCCACCGGGGCCGGGACGTCGGTTTCCAGGTCGGCCAGGTCAGCCTTGGCGGCTTCGGCGCGGCAACGCTCCGGCAGGTCCGGGACGATGGCGATCAGTTCGGCATCGTTGTACAGCGACACCAGCTCCGACTGGAACAGGTACTGGGCAACCACGAAACGGGCGAAATTGGCTTGGGTTTCGAACGGTGCGTGAGCTTTCACCAGTGCGTCGAGCTTGCTGTGCGGCGAGTGAGTGATCTGATTCAGGCGTTGCGAGCGCAGGCTCGGGCGTTCGCAGGTTTGGGCGGCGGTCATGAAGAAGTCCTTGAGAATGAAGTGCGCGTTGTAACTAGACGAACCAGCAGACGCGGCACAGTAAAAATCCTCGCTGCACTTTCATCCAAAAGCGCAGCAAGGTTCCATGAATCAGATATCCCAGATCAGGTTGATCGCGAAGTTGCGGCCTGGCTCGGTCAGGCGATCAAGGTTGGCCGGGCTGAGCACGGCGGCTTCACCGACGCTGTCGTAACCGCGTACGTTGTCCCACTGCCAGTATTTCTTGTCGGCCAGGTTGTACACGCCAGCGCTGACGGTGACCTCGTCGGTCACTTTGTAGAAACCGCTCAGGTCGACAACGCCATAGCCCGGTGTCTTGAACTGGCTGCTGACACCGTCCGGCGATTTGAAGCTGCTGCTGTCGACGAGGTTTTTCTTCTGCACCAAAGTCCAGCTGAGCAAGGCGCCGTAGTTGTCCTGGTCGTAACCCAGACCGAACACGCCGGTCAGCGGGTTGACCGCATTGAGCGGTTCGCCGGTGTCGTTGTTGCGACCGTGGGCGTAAGCCACCGAGCCTTGGGTGTAGAGGCCTTGCGGTGCGCCGAAGGTGTCGAGGTTCAGGCGACCTTTGAGTTCGACACCCTTGATGGTCGCGTGTTTGATGTTGTTGCTCTGGAACGTCAGCTCGTTATAGCCCGGGGTGACGGCGTCTTCGTTGATGAAGTCGCGGTACTTGTTATAGAACACCGCCACAGCGAAGTGGCCGGACTCGAAGTTGCCACGCAGGCCGGTCTCGTAGCTCTGGCTTTTTTCCGGTTCCAGGTTCGGGTTCGGTGCCACGCTGTAGCCGGGGTTGGTGTTCTCGAAACGGCCGTACAACGCCTTGGCGGTCGGGGTGCGGAAGCCTTCGGCATATTGACCGTACCAGGTGTAATTGTCGGTCAGGGCGTAGGTCAGGCCGAACTTGGGTGACACACGATGCCAGGTCTTGTTCTCGTCGCTGACCGTGCCTTTGCCATCGGCGGCCACGGTGTTGAGGAATTCCTGAGTGATGTGTGGCTTGAGCTGGGTGTAGTCGTACCGCAAGCCCGGCATGAAGGTCCATTTGTCCCAACTGATCTGATCCTGGGCGAACAGGCTGTAGGTGTTGATGGTCGGGTCCGGGAAGTCGCTGGACTTCTTCAGCACATCGGTAGGGCTGATCGCGCCGATTTTTCGGCAACTGCCGAACACTGTCAGGCAGGTGCCGCTGCCACTGCGCGAACCGCTGACTTTCTCTTGCTTGAGGGTGGTGCCATACGTCAGCAGGTGGTCGGTTTCGCCGATGTTGAAGGCCTTGTCCAGCTGTGCGTCGAATACCCACTGCTGTTCTTCATAGAGGGTTTCGCGACTGCGCATCACGTTGCGGCTGAACGGGAAATAGTTTTCCAGGGTGCTCTGATCGGTCTTGGCGATCTGGTAGTTCAGGCTCCATTTGAGGTGATCGACCAGCAAGGAGTCGAGGGCGAAGTTGTTTTCCAGACCGAAGCGTTCGCGGGTGATGGTGTCGTTGCCGGTGCGCGAGCGGTACATGCCCATTGGCTGGCCGTTGTTGAACGGGCCACCGACCGCACTTTGCTGGTCGGTGTCGCGGTTGTCCTTGTATTTCTCGTAGGTCAGGCCCAGACGAGCATCATCGGCGTAGTTCCAGCCGGCTTTGGCCAGCACGTTAGTGGTGCGGACGTCCTCCGGGTTGGCGGCGGTGCGATTGAGCCCGGTGCCGTTGTTGCTGCCGAAGGACTCGGTTTCATGACCGTCGCGCTGGCTGAAGTGCAGCAAGCCGTCGAACTGCTTGGCACGCCCGGCGACGGTGGCGGATTTCAGCCAGCTGTCGTTGGTGGAGTCATAGCCGGTTTTCAGGCGGGCGCCGAGGTCTTTGCCGGGCTTGATGATGTCGTCCGGGTCGAGGGTGAAGTAGCTGACCGCACCGCCGATGGCGTTGCTGCCGTACAGCACGGAGGCCGGGCCGCGGAGGATTTCCACGCGCTTGATGATTTCCGGGTCGACATAGTTGCGCTGGGTCCTGGCGTACGGACCGTTGAAGAAACCGTTGGGCACCTCGACGCCATCGACTTGCGTCAGGATCCGGTCACCGTCGATGCCGCGAATGTTGTAGCCGCTGATACCGCCACGGGTACCGGTGCCGCCGACCGAAACACCCGGTTCGTAGCGCACCAGTTCCTTGATGGTGTTGACGTTGTTGCGGTCCAGTTCATCGCGGGTGTGCACAGTGACGGTGCTCGGCACACTGTCGACGCTTTGCTCCTGACGGGTGGCGCTGATGGTCATCTGTTGCAGGGCGAGGGTCCCGCCGGCACTGCGTTTTTCCAGCACGATGTTGTGGGTGCCCAGTTTTCGATAGCTCAGGTTGGTCCCCACCAACAGGCGATCGAGGGCTTTCTCCGGTGTCAGCGCGCCGTGTACACCCGGCGAGGCGACACCTTCAGCGAGTTCTGCCGGCAGGCCGACTTGCCAACCGGTGACGGCGGTGAAGGCGTTGAGTGCCGACACCAGCGGTTGCTGGGCGATGGCGAACGTGTAGTCGCCCATGTTGTGGCTTGGCTGTTGGGTCGTGGTGGCGGCCATGACCGGTGCAGTGCCGGCCATCAGAATGGCGGCAGTCAGCAGGGACAGCACGCGCGAAGGTGAAGAGAACCGGCGGGTAAGGCGAGAGGACATCGATAGCGCTCCGTGTCGCACGAATCTTATAGGTGCAGATCCACATCAAAGATGAGAATCAGTTGCATTGGCTATAACGAGACGTACGGGGGATGGCTATCGAGTAAAAATAATTCTCATTTAGTTCAGAATCACCAGCGCCGGAAATTCCTGAAGCCTGGCCGGCATCGATTTCCAGTGGCAGGCCGCGATTGGCCGCCACCTCGAAATAGGCCTCGCCCTGATACAGGTGGGCGATGCGTTGCTGGTCGTTGATGGTGCTGGAAAGCGCCGAATGGGTGTTCAGCAGGACTTTTGAGCCGTCGTCCAGTTGCAAGCGCTGACGCAGATCGCCGTGATCAGCTTCAGGTCTTTTTGCACAGTGCTCAAGGACACGCGCTGTTGCTCGGCGATCTCCAGATAGCTGTGCCCATGCAGGCGGCTGAGGATGAAGATCTGTTGTTGGCGCGGGGTGAGTTGGCTGAGGCTGATGTTCAAGCGTTCGAGCATCTGTTCGGCATGGGCGGCGTCCTCGGCACTGCTGAGCGGCGCCGCGATGTTTTGCACGACGTCCAGCGGAACGTCTTCGAGCATCGTGCGGGACTGAATGCGCCGTGTGCGCAAATGGTCCAGCGCCAGGTTGCGGGCGGTTTGAAACACGAAAGGTTCGAGGTGATCGATGGCCCGTTCACTCAACGCGCGGGCCACTCGCAGGTAGGTTTCCTGCAAGAGGTCCTCGGCGGTGCTGTGGTTGTTGACCATCCGCTCCAGGGTCCGCAGCAGCGAGACTCGCTGAGCGAGGAAGACATGGTTGAAGCGCGATTGACTCACAGTAGGACCTGATCCATTCGAGTTAATGATAATGCTTATCATCTGCGCGAATGGTCAAGTACTGGTTTGCAACAGTCGCCAATGCGTTCGGTACGGGAGGGTGCTGATGGGCGTTTTTTGCTCGGTAGAAATGAACACCCTGCGCCCTCTTCGGCTATTTAATCGCTGGAAAAGTCAGATATTTCAGTGACGGCTGTAGGCCCGATCCCAAACGTTTCCGGGGCCCTCAGATAGGACTGGATGACTGCTATACCCCTGTTAATACTTCAACTTTCAGCGGGATACATTGGCAGGAGCATCAGGTGACGGCACTCAAGGAAGGAAGTAAGCCCGTTTTCAACAACGGTCGATCGCTGCGCCTCATGCGCCGGCAACTGACTCGTGTGCTGGCTATCAGCGCTCTGGCTTTTACCACTGGCGGTTGTGTTTTTGCCCCGGCAGAGAGCTTTACCTTGCAGGCCGAAGTGCCGGCGGATTTTCGGGTCAAGGCCGACGCCTATTACGTGCCGGCCACCGGGGAAACCTGTGAGGCGCCGCCGCGTAAACGCGGGGAAGTTTCGCCGGATCGCAAGTTCTTCAAAAGCGAATATCAGAGCGTACCGCGCACGGCCGAGTTTCAGATTCCGTTGAGCACTCGTGCGGGGGGCTGTCCGTTGGTGTTGAGTAGTTTGAAGTTGAATCTGGACGCGAAGTGGGGAACGCGCTGGTCTGACATAGGTGGCGACTTTGCGAGCCTTTCCTTTCGTGACGTAGCTGGGACTGATTTTCCAGCCTTTCCGGTCTCGGGCGCTCAGGAGTTTCAAGGGCAATGCCAGTGGCTGTTTCGCACCGTGGGACCCAAACGCAATATCCGGAAAATCTTGCACTGCCGGGCGACCGACACAGACGGACAGATGCTGAAACGCATGGCGGGCGGGGTGTTGCAGCGCGATCAGTTGCCGGGCAGGACGGTGAGAATGGTGTTCAGGATGGCAAAGGAAGAAGAGCCTTACATGGGGGATACCTGGATTCGCTTTCCGCAAGGCTGGAAACGCTGCATGGGTGAAAGCCTTGAAGACCAGTACGCGTTCTGTCGCGGCAATACCACCGATTTCAAGTCTTTCAAATTGCCGGACGGGCGCGAGTGCAACGTTTACCCCAACTGCACTGAATAAGGAATTCAGATATGGCACTTCTGGAGCAAGGCAACCCGTTTTGTCGCGCGCGCTGGCAACTTGCTCGAGCACTGGTAATCAGCGTTCTGGCTTTTACCACTGGCGGTTGTGTTTTTGCCCCGGCAGAGAGCTTTACCTTGCAGGCCGAAGTGCCGGCGGATTTTCGGGTCAAGGCCGACGCCTATTACGTGCCGGCCACCGGGGAAACCTGTGAGGCGCCGCCGCGTAAACGCGGGGAAGTTTCGCCGGATCGCAAGTTCTTCAAAAGCGAATATCAGAGCGTACCGCGCACGGCTGAGTTTCAGATTCCGTTGAGCACTCGTGCGGGGGGCTGTCCGTTGGTGTTGAGCAGTTTGAAGTTGAATCTGGACGCGAAGTGGGGAACGCGCTGGTCTGACATAGGTGGCGACTTTGCGAGCCTTTCCTTTCGTGACGTAGCTCGGGCTGATTTTCCAGCCTTTCCGGTCTCGGGCGCTCAGGAGTTTCAAGGGCAATGCCAGTGGCTGTTTCGCACCGTCACCTCTACAAGGGCCATTGTAAAAATTCTGCATTGTCGGGCCACCGACACAGACGGACAGATGCTGAAACGCATGGCGGGTGGGGTGTTGCAGCGCGATCAGTTGCCGGGCAGGACGGTGAGAATGGTGTTCAGGATGGCAAAGGAAGAAGAGCCTTACATGGGGGATACCTGGATTCGCTTTCCGCAAGGCTGGAAACGCTGCATGGGAGAGAGTCTTGAAGACCACTATGCGTTTTGCGACGGAAATATTACGGATTTCAAACCATTCCACATGCCAGATGGTCGGGAATGCATGGTCTACCCCAACTGCACTGAATAAGGGATTAACCGCATGACACCCAAGGAGCAAGACGAAGTTTTTTTCAGCAGCGAAATGCTGGCTTGTCCGTTGCGGGGACATTGGACCAGTTTTCAGTTAGTCGATGAGCAAGGCGACGGCAAACCCTACGGCGGTTTGCCTTATACCGTCATAGACAGCATCGGCCAGGAATACACCGGACGGTTAAATGGAGAGGGTATTGCGAAACTAGAGAACCACTATCGCGGCCCCGTTGTACTTTCACTGGATACCGCTTATCGCAGTGGAGACAAATTTTATAAAGCATTACTGAAAAGGAAGCACTACCCCCTCCCCATCACCGAACTCCAGGTCCGCGCCGAACAAACCCGCTTCTTCCACGCCGACGGATTTCGTCGTGAACACAACCCGGTCATCAAGGACGCCGATGTCTTCCTCCAGGTCGAGGTGCGGGATCTGGTCCGTCATGGCGCGCATCTGCCGCCGGTGGCCAAACGTTTCTACGAACCAAAAACGTTGCTGCTCAGGGCCATGGGTGAGCTGGGTTTCGGCCCCGAGCAGCCGTTCGGCATTGCCTTGAAACCCAATAAGCACAATGTGCTGGAAGTGCGGCCAATGCGCGCCTTGCGCCCGATGCTGTCCACCGATGACAAATTCTGTGCGCTGAACCTTTATCAATTGGCGCTGATGGCGACTTTGAGTTACACCGACTTTGCCCAGGCCCCGCGCAAAAAGCCGCTGGATACAGTGCGTTTTCCAGAGGACCCGAGCATTGGCAACCTGTTCGGTGAGGCGCTGGCCAGTTACCGGGAAAACTGGCGAATCGATACAAACCAGCGCGATCGGTATTACCCGTTGTACGAAGACGTGCCGTATTCCAAGCGTCTGGAAATCCTGCCGTTCGACCCGACGCTGTATGAGCAAAATCACCCGGACAAGGGCAAGGACCAGGAGCATCCGGCCAACCAGCATTTTTTCGATGATCAGGAAGATGGCGGCGATACCCAGGCGTTTATTTGCCATCACGACGACGTCATTCTGATTTCGGTGCGGGGCACGGCCAGTCTCAAGGACGCGATACGTGATGTGGATGCGCTTCAAGTTCCGTTCGAGGAAGGCGTGGGGAAGGTTCATAAGGGCTTTTACGATGCGTTTCAGGCGATGAAAGATTTCGTCTTGCGTTATCTGGATAAATTTCACGCTGGCCAAAAAATTATCATCTGTGGTCACAGCCTCGGCGGTGCCATCGCCTTGTTGCTGGCAGAAGCGCTCCGTCGACGTCCAGGCTATAACTACAACATCCTCCTCTACACCTACGGCGCCCCACGCGCTGGCGACTTCACCTTCGTCGAAGGCGCCGCCGAGCTCGTTCACCACCGTATGGTCAACAACAACGACCCGGTGCCCGGCGTGCCGGCCCCGTGGATGAACGCTGACTGGAAGGTCTGGGTGCCGGGGCTGGCGACGACGCTCCTTTCCGGACCGTATGGCATGTTGCTGTTCGGCGCCGGTCTGGTGCGCGTCGGCGGTGATCCCTATCACCATCACGGGCAACAGCAGCACTTCATGCCCGTGCGCTTCGATGTCAGGGAATGGTCCTCGGTATTGTGGGACCCGGATTGCGAATCCATCGTCGACTCCGCGTGTACCGCCATGCTGGAGAAAAAACAAAGGGGCGACATGCCGCCCCGCGACGGCCTGCTCGCGCAATTGATCAACTACACCGATCACATGATGGTCGCCAGCTACATCCCCTTCGCCTGGGCGACCTTGCGCCGCTGGCAGCAAACCGAGGAAACCGGCGCAACCGTAGTCACACAACGTGAGTACCGGGTAGTCGATGACGCCCTGGCAGCGCTCAAGGAGAAACTTTACGAGTATTCCCGCCAGGTGCGCCATGACGAGGGGCCACGTGGCGCAACGGCAGATGAAGACGCCGCCATGAGTGCCTTGTTCAGAGAGCGCGCTCGACTGGAGAAAACCCGCGAGCGTCTGCAAACCTTGCGCTATCGCCGCCTCACCCTCGTGGATGTGTACGGCAGCGCTGCGAAGTCACCGGAGTTCATCGGTAGCATGGAGCGCTGGGCCAAACACACTGAAAATCAGCGGCCGGAGCAGTACGCAAAGATTCCCAAGTCAATGGATGACGATCTTTGGCTGGTGGCCCAACCGTTCGATATCGACTCGATCATCTGAGTATCGCCAATCTTGTTTTTAAAGGACTAAACGATGTTTGACCCCGACTCTCGACCTCGCTTCTATCTCGATATCACCGGGTTGCGGCACGATTTTCAGGTCCTGGCCTTCAAAGCCACTGAATCGATCAGCCAGCCCTATGAGGTCACCCTGGAACTGGTCAACGAACGCTCGGACCTTGACCTCGACGCACTTCTGCATCAACCGGCGTTCCTCGGCTTCGGCCCTCCCGGCGAGGGCATGCACGGGCTGATTCATAGCTTTGCGCAACGTGAGTCGGGCGAGCGACTGACATGTTATGAACTGACATTGGTCCCGCATCTGGCGTACCTGGCCCTGAGCAGCGACCAGCGAATTTTCCAGCAGTGCACCGTCCAGCAGATCATCACTGAAGTGTTGAAAAAGCACGGAGTGCTTGGCGATGTGTTCACTTTTCAGTTGGGCCCGAGCGTTTATTTGCCGCGCGAGTACTGCGTGCAGTTCGACGAAACCGATCTGGGGTTTATTCAGCGACTCTGCGAAGAGTCAGGTATTCATTATCATTTTCAGCACAGCCCGCAGGGGCACCTATTGGTGTTTGGCGATGACCAGACGTGTTTCCGGCGGCTGGCTCCATCAACCTTTCGTCTGAATAAAGGTCTGGTTGCCGAACACCCGGTGATTGACCGCTTCGGCGTGCGAACTGCCACTCGTCCCAGCCAAGTGGCAGTGCGCGACTATGACTTCGAAAAACCGAACCGGCCCCTCGAAGCAAAGGCCAGAAGCCCGGTGGCTCCGCCCCTGGAGGCTTATCAGGCGCCGGGGCGTTTCAAATACGGTGACGAGGGCAAGCGTCTGGCCGCCCGCCAGCTGGAGCGGCATCGTAGCGATTACAAGTTGGCTGACGGCGCCAGCGACCTTGCTAACCTGCACAGCGGACACTTTCTCCAATTGCAGGGGCATACCCGAATCGAATGGAATGATCTTTGGCTACTGACTGGCGTAGTGCATGAAGGCCGGCAATCCGAAGCGCTGGAAGAGGCAATGGTTGGTGAGCTGCATGCCGCAGATTTTCAGGGTTATCGCAATACGTTCACCGCAACGCCTTGGGATGCACCGTATCGACCGCCGATTAAACACCCTAAACCGACCATTTCCGGCAGTCAGACCGCCAAGGTCACGGGGCCGGCGGGGGAGGAGATCCACTGTGATCAATACGGTCGGGTCAAAGTCTGTTTTTACTGGGATCGTACCGACCCGCAAACCGATACCAGCAGTTGCTGGTTAAGAGTCTCCAGCCTTTTGGCTGGCGACGGCTACGGGGCGGTCAGCATTCCCCGTGTCGGCATGGAAGTAGTGATCACCTTTATGGATGGCGATCCTGATCGCCCACTGATTACCGGTTGTTTGCCTCATCTTGCCAATCCGGTGCCCTATGAATTGCCGGAGAACAAGACCCGCAGCGTCTTTCGCAGCCGGAGTTCGCGCGAAAGCAACGGGTTCAACGAGCTGCACATCGAAGATCGTCTCGGGCAAGAGTTGATCTATTTGCGGGCGCAGCGTGACATGGAACAAAAGATTGAAAACGACAGCCGGCTGGAAGTTGGTCGCGAGCGCCGGGAGATCATCAAAGGCACCAGCACCAGTGTGTTAGAGATGGAGGAACATCGCACGACGACAGGCGACCGAAAAATCCGGCTGATGGCCGATGATCATCTGCATGTCGCACAAAGCAGCCATACCTATGTGGGGAAGGTGCTGGTAACGGAGGCGGGTCAGGAAGTTCATTTCACGGCGGGTACGCATCTGGTACTCAACGCGGGCATGAGCGTGACCATGAATGCTGGCGATCATCATTTAGTGATCAGTTCGAGTGGCATTTTCAGCAGTTGTGCAGTCGAACTGGGGGGAAGTCCCGAGCGGGGTACATTGGCAGCGCCCCTGATACCGGGGGCAGTGCAGGCATTGACGGCCCCCATCGAGCGGGCGCCGGTCCTTGCGTTCGTCCAGCGCACGTTGATGGCGTTGGCTGCCAGGCAGGCTGCAAACGTCTGCCCGCTCTGCGAGGCTTGTCGCGAAGGTGTTTGTTCGATCGAAGGAGCGGCATGATGGATGACTTGCCAGTTCGGTGGATGGCCCGCCAGTTACAGCTCGGCCAAAGCGTGTGCCTGGTTCTTGACCCGGATGCGGTGCCAGCCTTTCATCAGGACATTCTGCGTCAGCGCAGCACTGCGCAATATCGCCGCGTTTACAGTGAAACCGCGGTTGCCAATCTGGCCGCGGCCGGCCCGATCATCGTTCTTATGGATGATCTGGATCTGTCGTTACTCAATGACTTGATCGAGGGACCCGTGCGCGATTGGGGATGGCTGGCCAGTATCCAGGAAGGCGCAATCGAAGCGTTGGTAAAGCATTGGCGCGAACGTCTGCTCATCGGGCAGCAACCGTCGCAGGCCTTGTACCGTTTCCACGACAATCGGGTGCTGATGCGAGCACTGGCTCATCTTCCCGAATCGGCGTATGCCGAATACCTGGGGCCGGTCATCAGCGTTTGCTACTGGCAGGGCGAGAACTGGACGACGGTCGAAAATCCGGTGCCCGGAGAATACCCCGTCCCCGATGCCCCGTTATGGCTGGAAACTCCCATGCCGGCCAGCCAGGAACGCGCGGTCCTACAGGCCAATATCGGCTTGTACCTGTTGGCCGAACACAGTGAGGATCTGGCCCGATTGCCCGAACATATATCCCCCAGGGCTTGGCTGAAGGAGCAGCTCGACCTCGCGCACCAGTGGGGATGGCAGACACCGGAGCAACTGCATTTTTTGATTGTCGAGTGTCTGCGAGAAGTGCATGCGCCGAGCATCAAGAACTGGGAACCACACGCGCAAGAGCAGGTGCAAGCTCATTATGAGCGACTGAGCAATGAGCTGCGGCCCAGGATCGATCATTGGCCATAGACCGCAGTCTGGCGCTAGCGCCGCCCCTGCAAGTAGGCCGGATAATCCGGAATCCGGTACGCGTGCGCCTGATCCATCAACGGGCTGCTGAGCAGGTAATCGGCGCTGCATTCGTTGCAGGCCACTGGAATGTTCCAGACCGCCGCGACCCGCAGCAACGCTTTGATATCCGGATCGTGAGGTTGCGGCTCGAACGGGTCCCAGAAGAACACCAGCATGTCCACCCGTTGCTCGGCGATTCGCGCGCCGAGCTGTTGATCGCCACCCAGCGGGCCGCTGATCATGCTTTCAACGGGCAGGCCCAGGCGTTTGCTCAACAGCATTCCGGTGGTGCCGGTGGCCACAAGCTCGTGTTGTGCGAGCTTGTCCTTCTGCCGCTCGGCCCAGTCCAGCAAGAACACTTTGCAGTGATCATGGGCAACCAGGGCTATGCGTTTGCGCGCCGCCATGGTTTTGGTGGTAAAGCTGATACCGATCATCGGCGGTTCCACGAGCAATCGGCCTTATTCGGCGTTGCACAGGGCGAGGCAGTTATCGAGCATGCGGTTGGAGAAACCCCATTCATTGTCGTACCAGGCCAGCACCTTGAGCAGCTTGCCGCTGGACTTGGTGTGGTTGGCATCGAAAATCGACGACAGCGGGTTGTGGTTGAAGTCGCTGGAGACCAGCGGCAGGGTGTTGTAACCGAGGATCTTCGAGTGTTGGCTGGCTTCTTTGAGCAGTGCGTTGACCTCGTCAGCGCTGGCTTCGCGCTTGAGCTGAACGGTCAGGTCCACCAGCGACACGTTGATCACCGGCACGCGCACCGACATGCCGGTGAGTTTGCCGGCCAGTTCCGGCAGCACCAGGCCCACCGCTTCGGCGGCGCCGGTCTTGCTTGGGATCATGTTCTGGGTGGCCGAACGCGCACGGTACGGGTCGACGTGGTAGACATCGGTCAGGTGCTGGTCGTTGGTGTAGGCGTGGATGGTGGTCATCAGACCGCTCTCGATGCCCAGCTCGCGGTGCAACACCTGCGCCACCGGGGCCAGGCAGTTAGTGGTGCACGAAGCGTTGGAAATGATCTGGTGCGACTGGCGCAGGATGTCATGGTTGACCCCGTACACCACGGTGGCATCGGCGCCTTTGGCCGGGGCCGAGATAATCACTTTGCGCGCGCCGGCGCTAATATGGGCGGCGGCTTTGGCACGGTCAGTGAACAGACCGGTGCATTCGAACACCACGTCGACCTTCTCGGCAGCCCACGGCAAATCGGCCGGGTTGCGAATGGCGCTGACCGAAATCCGGTCGCCGTTGACGGTCAGGCTTTCCAGATCGTGCTGCACATCGGCATCGAAGGTGCCGTGCACGGTGTCGTACTTGAGCAGGTGGGCATTCATCGAGCTATCGCCCAAATCGTTGATGGCGACGATCTGCAAATCCTGACGGTAGCCTTGGGTATACAGTGCGCGAAGGACATTACGGCCAATACGGCCAAAACCATTGATTGCAATTCGTAGAGTCATATGAAAAGCGCCTTCGTCATATTTGTTGTTGGAATTACAAGATTATTCGCAAAAAAATAGAAAACAAGCCTTTTTAGTGGCAATATTTTGTTTTATCTACAACGAGTGACCTGAATCAACTGGTCCGAGTGGTCAAGAAAACCGTCAGCGCGTCACGCGTCGATGCTTCTTGATCAGCATAGACACGAACAGGTCGCCACATCCGTTAGCCTGGAGTTCTACACATGCATCCCCGCGTACTTGAGGTCACCGAACGGCTTATCACCCGTAGCCGCGCTACCCGTGAGGCTTACCTTGCATTGATTCGCGGCGCCGCCAGTGATGGCCCGATGCGCGGCAAGCTGCAATGCGCCAACTTCGCCCACGGCGTGGCCGGGTGTGGCACCGAAGACAAGCAAAGCTTGCGGATGATGAACGCCGCCAACGTGGCGATAGTTTCGTCATATAACGACATGCTCTCGGCGCATCAGCCGTACGAGCACTACCCGGAACAAATCAAACACGCGCTGCGCGAGATCGGTTCGATCGGCCAGTTCGCCGGCGGTGTGCCGGCCATGTGTGATGGTGTGACCCAGGGCGAGCCGGGCATGGAGCTGGGCATTGCCAGCCGCGAAGTGATCGCGATGTCGACCGCTGTTGCGCTGTCCCACAACATGTTCGATGCGGCGATGATGCTCGGCATCTGCGACAAGATCGTGCCGGGCCTGATGATGGGCGCGCTGCGTTTTGGTCATCTGCCGACGATTTTCGTTCCGGGCGGGCCGATGGTGTCGGGGATTTCCAACAAGGAAAAAGCCGACGTGCGTCAGCGCTACGCTGAAGGCAAGGCCAGTCGCGAAGAGCTGCTGGAATCGGAAATGAAGTCCTACCACAGCCCTGGCACCTGCACCTTCTACGGCACCGCCAACACTAACCAGTTGCTGATGGAAGTTATGGGCCTGCATTTGCCGGGCGCCTCTTTCGTCAACCCGAACACCCCGTTGCGCGATGCCCTGACCCGCGAAGCCGCGCACCAGATCACCCGTCTGACCAAGCAAAGCGGCAACTTCATGCCGATCGGCGAAATCGTCGACGAGCGTTCGCTGGTCAACTCGATTGTTGCGCTGCACGCCACGGGCGGCTCGACCAACCACACCCTGCACATGCCGGCCATCGCCATGGCGGCCGGTATTCAGCTGACCTGGCAGGACATGGCTGACCTCTCCGAAGTGGTGCCGACCCTGTCCCACGTCTACCCGAACGGCAAGGCTGACATCAACCACTTCCAGGCCGCGGGCGGCATGTCGTTCCTGATCCGCGAACTGCTGGAAGCCGGTCTGCTCCACGAAAACGTCAACACCGTTGCCGGGCATGGCTTGAGTCGCTACACCCAGGAACCGTTCCTGGAAAACGGTGAGCTGGTATGGCGCGAAGGTCCGATCGAAAGCCTTGATGAAAACATCCTGCGTCCAGTTGCCCGGGCGTTCTCGCCAGAAGGCGGCCTGCGGGTGATGGAAGGCAACCTCGGTCGCGGGGTGATGAAAGTCTCGGCCGTGGCGCCGGAACATCAAGTGGTCGAAGCACCGGCGATGGTCTTCCAGGACCAGCAAGACCTGGCCGATGCGTTCAAGGCTGGCCTGTTGGAGAAGGACTTTGTCGCGGTGATGCGCTTCCAGGGCCCGCGTTCCAACGGCATGCCGGAGCTGCACAAGATGACGCCGTTCCTCGGTGTGCTGCAGGATCGCGGCTTCAAAGTTGCGCTGGTGACTGACGGGCGGATGTCCGGTGCGTCAGGGAAAATTCCTGCGGCCATTCACGTCAGCCCGGAAGCTTATGTCGGCGGTGCTTTGGCGCGCGTGCAAGAGGGCGATATCATCCGCGTCGATGGCGTCAAAGGCACCTTGCAACTGATGGTGGACGCTGATGAGTTTTCCGCTCGCACACCGGCCAAAGGCCTGTTGGATAACGGCATTGGCTGCGGTCGCGAGTTGTTTGGCTTCATGCGCATGGCCTTCAGCTCGGCAGAGCAGGGCGCCAGCGCCTTTACTTCTGCCCTGGAGACCCTTAAGTGAAATTAGCGCTGGTCGGTGACATTGGTGGAACCAATGCGCGTTTTGCGTTGTGGAAAGACCAGCAACTGGAGTCGATCCAGGTGCTGGCGACAGCCGACTATGCCTGCCCGGAAGACGCCATCGGCGTCTACCTGAACGGCCTCGGTCTGGCGCCCGGTTCGATAGGTGCGGTGTGCCTGTCGGTGGCCGGCCCCGTCAGCGGCGACGAGTTTCGCTTTACCAACAACCATTGGCGGCTGAGCCGCAAGGCCTTTTGTCAGACCTTGCAGGTCGATCAGCTGTTGCTGGTCAACGACTTCTCGGCCATGGCGCTGGGCATGACGCGCCTGCAACCGGGCGAGTTTCGGGTGGTCTGCGAAGGTAAGCCGGAACCTGTGCGTCCGGCCGTGGTGATCGGTCCCGGAACCGGCCTCGGCGTTGGCACCTTGCTCGATCTTGGCGAAGGCCGTTGGGCCGCATTGCCGGGGGAGGGCGGGCATGTCGACCTGCCACTGAGCAGTCCGCGAGAAACCCAGCTCTGGCAGCACATCTACAACGAGATCGGTCACGTCAGTGCTGAAACAGCGTTGAGCGGCAGCGGTTTGCCACGGGTCTATCGGGCGATCTGTGCCGTGGACGGGCATGAACCTGTGCTCGATACCCCGGAAGCCATCACCGCCGCGGGCCTTGCTGGCGACCCGATTGCCCTGGAAGTGCTCGAGCAGTTCTGTTGCTGGCTGGGTCGAGTGGCCGGCAACAACGTGCTGACCACCGGTGGGCGCGGCGGAGTTTACATCGTCGGTGGGGTGATTCCACGGTTTGCCGATTTCTTTCTCAAGAGCGGTTTTGCCCGCTGCTTCGCCGACAAGGGCTGCATGAGCGAGTACTTCAATGGCATTCCGGTCTGGCTGGTGACCGCACCGTATTCCGGTTTGACCGGCGCGGGCGTAGCACTCGACCAGGCCTGAGACCGCGTCGACTTCATCGCGAGCAAGCTCGCTCCCACAAGGGTTATGTACACATTCTGAATGTATGCAAGTAACCCTGTGGGAGCGAGCTTGCTCGCGATGAGGCCCTGACAGGCAATATAGATCCAGAACGATCAGGCATAATCCGCCCCAACACTAACAACAAGGATGCCGCCCCGTGAGCTCAGTCAACAAGTCGATTTTGTTGGTCGATGACGATCAAGAGATACGCGAGTTGCTGGACACCTACCTCAGTCGCGCAGGGTTTCAGGTGCGGACCACGCCCGACGGCGCCGGTTTTCGCCAGGCGTTGAACGAGGCGCCGAGTGATCTGGTGATCCTTGATGTGATGCTGCCGGACGAAGACGGCTTCAGCCTGTGTCGCTGGATTCGCCAGCACCCGCGTCAGGCCCAGGTGCCGATCATCATGCTCACCGCCAGTTCCGACGAAGCGGACCGGGTCATTGGCCTGGAGCTCGGCGCCGACGATTACCTTGGCAAACCCTTCAGCCCCCGTGAATTGCAGGCGCGAATCAAAGCCTTGCTGCGCCGTGCCCAATTCGGTCAGGAGCGCTCCGGCGGTGAGGTATTGGCCTTCGATGAGTGGCGTCTGGACATGGTCAGTCATCGGCTGTTTCACACCGACGGCGAAGAGGTGATTCTCTCCGGTGCCGATTTCGCCCTGCTGAAACTCTTCCTTGATCATCCGCAGGAAATCCTCGACCGCGACACCATCGGCAATGCCACCCGTGGCCGCGACCTGATGCCGCTCGATCGCATCGTCGACATGGCCGTCAGCCGTTTGCGTCAGCGTCTGCGCGATACCGAAAAGCCTCCGCGATTGATCCGCACCGTACGCGGCAGCGGTTATCAACTGGCCGCCAATGTAGTCGCCAGCAATGGCCACTGAGTTCCTTGCTCGGCTGATACGGCGGGTGCCGGTGCCGCGTTCGCTGCTCGGGCGGATGTTGCTGCTGACCCTGCTGGCAGTGTTGTTCGCCCAGACGCTGTCGAGCGTGATCTGGGTTTCGCAATTACGTGCCACGCAGTTGGAAGGGCTGGTCACCGCCGCCCGCAGCCTGGCGCATTCGATGACGGCCAGCGTCAGTTACTTTCGCTCCCTTCCGGTGGCGTACCGCCCGTTGGTTCTTGACCAGTTGCGCAGCATGGGCGGCACCCGTTTCGTGGTGACCCTCAACGACAAACCGTTGGAAATGCAGTTGTTACCGCCGACCCCGCGCAAACAAGCGGTGCTGGCGGCAGTGGATGAAGTGCTGCGGCAATCGCTCGGCGGGGACACCGACATCTCGGTGCAATTCGTCAGCCCGGACGACCTGCGGATCTTCAATGGCGGCTTGAAACTCGATGAGTTGCCGCGTTCCTGGGCTCACTACGCGTTGACCCTGGAACCGGTCAATCCGCCGGTGCTGGTCACCCAGATCAAACTGGCCCAGGGCGAATGGCTGTACATCGCCTCGCTGTTGCCCGAGCCCTATACCAGCCTCGAAGAGCAGGGCCTGCCGTCGCAGCAAGTCTGGTTCATCGTGCTCACCAGCGGTTTTCTGTTGTTGTTCATTGGGCTGTTGGTGCACTGGCAGAGCCGACCGCTCAAACGCCTGGCACGGGCCGCACGAGACATGTCGTTGGGCGCCGAAGTGGAACCGGTGGCGGAGGGCGGTGGCAGTGAGGTGGTCGAAGTCGGCCGTGCCTTCAACGCCATGCGCGAGCGCATCAGCCGCTACCTGACTGAGCGCAGCCAGTTGTTCAGCGCGATTTCCCATGACCTGCGCACCCCCATCACTCGTCTGCGACTGCGGGTCGAGTTGCTGGAAGATGAGCAGCTGCAAGCCAAGTTCGGCCGTGATCTGGATGAGCTGGAGCTGTTGGTCAAAGGCGCGCTGCAATGTGTCAAAGACACCGATATCCACGAAAACATCGAACCGGTGGACCTCAATCATGTGCTCGACTGTTTGGTCGAGCCTTACCTGGCGCCCAACGGCAATGGCCGCGTGACCCAGCAGGGGCGGGCGCTGGCGCCATACCCTGGCAAGCCGCTGGCGCTCAAACGCTGCATCGGCAACCTGATCGACAACGCCCTCAAATACGGGCAGAACGCCCATTTGCACATCGACGATGATGACAGTGCATTCATCCTGCATGTCGACGACGAAGGCCCGGGAGTGCCTGAGCAGCGACTGGAGCAGGTATTCGAACCGCACTTTCGGTTGGCCGGGCAGCAGCAGGGTTATGGGTTGGGGTTGGGCATTGCGCGCAACATTGCCCATAGCCATGGTGGGGAAGTGAGTTTGCAGAATATGCGCGAGGGTGGGTTACGGGTGACGTTGCTATTGCCTCGCGATTAGAAACACCGCGTTATCGTTCATCGCGAGCAAGCTCGCTCCCACAGTGGTTCTGCGTCGTACATAAATCCAATGTGGGAGCGAGCTTGCTCGCGATGGCGTCGGCCTCTTCAACACATTCCTCGCGGCAAATGTCACCCGTCAGTGACACACCCGGCCCCCTTCGTTACCTGCGCCTTCCCCTACGTTGTTTAGACTCCTTCACAGTCATAACAACAAAAAAAGGCACCCCATGAACACCACTCCTCCTGCCTTCAGCAGTTGGCTGAACGCACCTGCCCATCAGCGATGGCTGGCCGACGAAGGCCTGCGCCTGCTGGCTTTCGCCAAGGCGTCGAAGCTGGCCGAAGGCTTTGGCAACCTGAACGAGCACGGCGAATTGCCGGCCGACGCCCAGGCACACACCATGAACACCGCACGCATGACTCACAGCTTCGCCATGGCGCACATTCAGGGCTTGCCGGGATTTGCCGAGCTGGTGGACCACGGCATCAAAGCCCTCAAGGGGCCGCTGCGTGACGCCACATTCGGTGGCTGGTTTGCAGCGCCTGATCACCGCGATGGCGATACCGGCAAAGCCGCTTACCTGCACGCTTTCGTGGCACTGGCGGCCAGTTCTGCGGTGGTCGCCCAAAGGCCCGGAGCGGACGCCTTGCTCAGCGATGCCATCGCGATCATCGAGCAGCATTTCTGGAACGAAGAAGAGGGCGCGATGCGCGAATCCTTCAACCGCGACTGGAGCGAAGAGGAGCGCTATCGCGGCGCCAACAGCAACATGCACGCCACCGAAGCCTTTCTCGCACTGGCCGATGTCACCCAGGACAGCCGTTGGCTGATTCGCGCCTTGCGGATTGTCGAGCGGGTGATTCACGGGCACGCGGCGGCTAATCAGTACCTGGTGGTCGAGCATTTCGATCGGCACTGGCAACCCTTGAACGACTACAACCAGGCCAACCCAGCTGACGGCTTTCGACCTTATGGCACCACGCCGGGCCATGGTTTCGAATGGTCACGGCTACTGTTACACCTCGAAGCAGCGTGCGTGCAAGCCGACATGTTGACCCCCGACTGGCTGCTGATCGACGCGCAAAAACTCTTCGCCAACAACTGCGCTCACGGGTGGCAAGTCGATGGTGCGCCGGGGATTGTCTACACCCTCGATTGGGACAATCACCCGGTCGTGCGCCAGCGTTTGCACTGGGTTCACTGCGAAGCCAGTGCCGCCGCCAGTGCCTTGCTCAAGCGTACCGGCCAGGCGCAATACGAAACCTGGTACCGGCGTTTCTGGGCGTTCAGCGACAGCTGTCTGATCGATCGAATCCACGGCAGCTGGCACCACGAACTTGGCCCGCAAAATCGCCCGAGCGCACAGATCTGGGGTGGCAAGCCAGACCTCTATCACGCCTGGCAAGCGGTGTTGATTCCACGCTTGCCGCTGGCGCCGAGCATGGCCAGTGCATTGGCTCAATCGGCACTTATGTAACCATGTAGTGACATTTTGCCGTCGCTTCGTTACCTGCCAAGCGATCTACGCTGTTTAAACTCATTTGCAGCGCAAGCACCAGTCTTGCATGCATAACAACAAGAAAGGTAATTCAAATGAATGCGATTTCTCGCCTCGCCGCTGTCATTTCTCTCGCCTCGCTATTTCCCCTGACTGCATTTCCTCTCAGCGCCCTTGCCGCCGATTCCAAAGGTTCTGTGGAAGTCGTGCACTGGTGGACGTCGGGTGGTGAAAAAGCAGCGGTCGATGTCCTCAAGGCTCAAGTCGAAAAAGACGGCTTCGCCTGGAAGGACGGTGCGGTCGCCGGCGGCGGTGGCGCTACAGCCATGACCGTACTCAAAAGCCGCGCCGTAGCGGGTAACCCGCCGGGTGTCGCGCAAATCAAAGGCCCGGATATCCAGGAGTGGGGCAGCACTGGCCTGCTCAGCACCGATGCGCTGAAAGGCGTTTCCAAAGCTGAAAACTGGGATGGCCTGCTCTCGAAGAAAGTCTCTGACACCGTCAAGTACGAAGGTGATTACGTCGCGGTGCCGGTGAACATTCACCGCGTCAACTGGCTGTGGATCAACCCGGCCGTCTTCAAGAAAGCCGGTATCGAAAAAGCCCCGACCACCCTCGAAGAATTCTATGCCGCTGGCGACAAACTGAAAGCCGCCGGTTTCATTGCCCTGGCCCACGGTGGTCAGCCGTGGCAGGACAGCACCGTGTTTGAAGATGTGGTGCTCTCGGTCATGGGCGCTGAAGGCTACAAGAAAGCCCTGGTCGATCTGGACCAGAAAACCCTTTCCGGCCCGGAAATGGTCAAGTCCTTCACCGAGCTGAAAAAACTCACCGGTTACATGGACCCCAACCGCGCGGGGCGTGACTGGAACATCGCTGCCGCCGATGTCATCAACGGCAAGGCTGGCATGCAGATGATGGGCGACTGGGCCAAAAGCGAATGGACCGCTGCCCACAAGGTAGCCGGCAAGGACTATCAGTGCGTGCCGTTCCCGGGTACCGAAAAAGCCTTCACCTACAACATCGACTCCCTGGCCGTGTTCAAGCTCAAGGCTGATCGCACCGGCGATATCGCCGCTCAGCAAGACCTGGCCAAGGTCGCGCTGGGTAAAGACTTCCAGAAAGTCTTCAGCATCAACAAAGGTTCGATCCCGGTTCGCACCGACATGCTTAATGATATGAGCACCCTGGGTTTCGACTCCTGCGCCCAGGCATCGGCCAAGGACTTCCTGGCTGACGAGAAGACCGGCGGCCTGCAACCGAGCATGGCGCACAACATGGCCACCTCCCTGGCCGTGCAGGGCGCGATCTTCGATGTGGTGACCAACTTCATGAACGACAAGAGCGCTGACCCGGCCAAGGCCAGCGCGCAACTGGCATCGGCCATCAAAGCCGCCCAGTAATCCCTGACGCCGCGTGACCCTGTGGGAGCGAGCTTGCTCGCGATAGCTGACTGACATTCAACAGAGATGTCGACTGTTATTGCGTCATCGCGAGCAAGCTCGCTCCCACAAGGGGGCACTGTGCGCATTCACTTCTCTTCAACTGGATTATCCCGATGAGCTCTGTGGCGGTTTTCAGCAAAGCCTCACCGTTCGACGCACTGCAGCGCTGGCTCCCCAAACTGGTTTTGGCGCCGAGCATGTTGATCGTCCTGGTTGGCTTTTACGGTTACATCATCTGGACATTCGTTCTGTCCTTCACCAACTCCAGCTTCATGCCGAGCTACAAGTGGGTCGGCCTGCAGCAATACATCCGGTTGCTGGACAACGACCGCTGGTGGGTCGCGAGCAAGAACCTCGCGGTCTTCGGCGGCATGTTCATCGGCATCAGCCTGGTGCTCGGGGTGTTTCTGGCGGTGCTGCTCGATCAGCGCATTCGCAAGGAAGGCTTCATCCGCACCATCTACCTGTACCCGATGGCGCTGTCGATGATCGTCACCGGTACCGCCTGGAAATGGCTGCTCAACCCAGGCCTGGGCCTGGACAAGATGCTGCGTGACTGGGGCTGGGAAGGCTTCCGTCTGGACTGGCTGGTTGATCAGGATCGCGTGGTCTATTGCCTGGTGATCGCCGCTGTATGGCAAGCCTCCGGGTTTGTGATGGCGATGTTCCTGGCCGGCCTGCGCGGTGTCGATCAGTCGATCATCCGTGCCGCTCAGGTCGACGGTGCGAGCCTGCCGACCATCTATTTGAAGATCGTCCTGCCGAGCCTGCGTCCGGTGTTTTTCAGCGCCTTCATGATCCTCGCGCACATCGCGATCAAAAGCTTCGACCTGGTGGCAGCGATGACGGCGGGCGGTCCGGGTTACTCCTCCGACTTGCCGGCGATGTTCATGTATTCCTTCACCTTCAGCCGTGGCCAGATGGGCATCGGTTCGGCGAGCGCGATGATGATGCTCGGCGCGATCCTGGCGATTCTGGTGCCGTACCTGTACTCCGAACTGCGAGGCAAACGCCATGAGTAATCAGCTTGGCAAACCTGCCATCAGCTTTAGCCGCATAGCGATCTACGCGACCTTGTTACTGGCCGCTGCGGTGTACCTGATTCCGCTGGTGGTGATGCTGCTGACCAGCTTCAAATCCCCGGAAGACATCCGCACCGGCAACCTGTTGAGCTGGCCACAAGTGATCGACGGCATTGGCTGGATCAAGGCCTGGGACGTGGTGGGTGGCTACTTCTGGAACTCGGTGAAAATCACCGTGCCGGCGGTGCTGATCTCGACCTTCATCGGCGCAATGAACGGTTATGTGCTGTCGATGTGGCGTTTCCGTGGTTCGCAGTTGTTCTTCGGTCTGCTGTTGTTCGGCTGCTTCCTGCCGTTCCAGACCGTGTTGCTGCCTGCCTCGTTCACCGTCGGCAAACTCGGCCTGGCCAACACCACTACGGGTCTGGTGCTGGTGCACATCGTCTACGGGCTGGCGTTCACCACGCTGTTCTTCCGTAACTACTACGTGAGCATTCCGGATGCGCTGGTGAAAGCGGCGCGGCTCGATGGCGCGGGCTTCTTCACCATCTTCGGGAAGATCCTGCTGCCGATGTCGATTCCGATCGTGATGGTCTGCCTGATCTGGCAGTTCACCCAGATCTGGAATGACTTCCTGTTCGGTGTGGTCTTCGCCAGTGGCGATGCCCAGCCAATCACCGTGGCCCTGAACAACCTGGTCAACACCAGCACCGGGGTCAAGGAATACAACGTTGATATGGCGGCGGCGATGATCGCCGGGCTGCCGACACTGCTGGTCTACATATTCGCTGGCAAGTATTTCCTGCGTGGGCTGACGTCCGGCGCGGTCAAGGGGTAGAACATGGCAACTCTCGAATTACGCAACGTCAACAAGACCTACGGCAGCGGCTTGCCGGACACCCTTAAAAACATCGAACTGAAGATCGATGATGGTGAGTTCCTGATCCTCGTCGGCCCGTCCGGTTGCGGCAAGTCGACCTTGATGAACTGCATCGCCGGACTTGAAAACATCAGCGGCGGGGCGATTCTGGTGGACGACGCTGATATCAGCGGCATGAGCCCCAAGGATCGCGACATCGCCATGGTGTTCCAGTCCTACGCGCTGTACCCGACCATGAGCGTGCGCGACAACATCGCCTTCGGCCTGAAAATTCGCAAAATGCCGGCCGCCGAAATCGACGAAGAAGTGGCACGTGTCGCCAAGCTGCTGCAAATCGAACACCTGCTCAGCCGCAAACCAGGCCAGCTCTCCGGTGGTCAGCAACAGCGCGTGGCCATGGGCCGTGCACTGGCGCGGCGGCCGAAGATTTATCTGTTCGACGAACCGCTGTCCAACCTCGACGCCAAGCTGCGGGTCGAGATGCGCACCGAAATGAAACTGATGCACCAGCGCCTGAAAACCACCACGGTCTATGTGACTCACGACCAGATCGAAGCCATGACCTTGGGCGACAAAGTGGCGGTGATGAAGGACGGGATCATTCAGCAGTTCGGCACGCCAAAGCAGATCTACAACGACCCGGCCAACCTGTTCGTGGCGAGCTTCATCGGCTCACCACCGATGAACTTCATTCCGCTGAGATTGCAGCGCAAGGACGGCCGTCTGCTGGCGTTGCTCGACAGCGGCCAGGCGCGTTGCGAGCTGCCGCTGGGCATGCAGGACGCCGGTCTTGAGGACCGCGAAGTGATCCTCGGCATGCGCCCGGAGCAGATCGTTCTGGCGAACGGCGAGGTCAACGGTTTGCCGACCATTCGCGCCGAAGTCCAGGTTACCGAGCCGACCGGTCCCGATACCCTGGTGTTCGTCAATCTCAATGAAACCAAGGTCTGCTGCCGCCTGGCGCCGGACGTTGCGCCGGCCGTGGGCGAGACCCTGACCCTGCAATTCGATCCATCGAAAGTGCTGCTGTTCGATGCCAAGACTGGCGAACGTCTGGGGACGGCTGGTCAACCGCAAATCGAAGCGCGGGGCGACAACGTCGCTCAATTCAAAGGCAGATGAGGATCAAATGTGGGAGCGGTGGATGAGACATCCGTCGCAACCGCTGTAAACCGCGTTAGATAAAAACAGTTAATAACAATAAAGACGAGGATGTAGGGATGAAAAAGAAGAACAACGCTCAGCTTATCTGCCAATTGTCAGCTGTTGCGGTGCTGATCATGGCCGGTAATGTACACGCGGCTGACGCATTCAGCGCCGACTCCAAATGGATGACGGGGGACTGGGGTGGCGAGCGGACCAAGCTGATCGAACAAGGTATCGACATCAAGGCGGATTACGTCGGTGAAGTGGGCGCCAACCTCCACGGCGGCTACAACGACGACAAGACTGCGCGTTACGCCGACCAGTTTGGCCTGGGCGTGGCGCTGGACCTGCAAAAGCTGTGGGGCTGGGATAACACCCAGGCCAAGATCCAGCTCACCAACCGTAACGGTCAGAACATCTCCAATGACCGTGTCGGCGATCCGCGTGCCGGCACCTTGAGTTCCTCCCAGGAAGTCTACGGCCGTGGCCATATGGTCCGTCTGACCCAATTGTGGGTCCAGCACCAGTTCCTCGACGGCAAGCTGGACGTCAAAGCCGGTTACTTCGGCGAGGGCGAAGACTTCAACACCTTCCCGTGCGAGTTCCAGAACCTGGCGTTCTGCGGCTCCCAAGCGGGTAACTGGGCGACCGGTATCTGGTTCAACTGGCCGGTCATGCAGGCGGCGGTTCGCGTGAAGTACAACATCACGCCTGAGTTCTATGCGCAGATCGGCGCGTACAACCAGAACCCGTCGCAACTGGAGCACGGTAACGGCTTCAAGCTCAGCGGCAGTGGTACCAAGGGCACCGTCTTGCCGGTCGAACTGGTCTGGTCGCCGAAGGTCAACAGCCTGCCGGGCGAATACCGTGTCGGTTACTACAAGAGCACTGCCGACGCCAATGACGTCCGTAAAGACGACAATGGCAATGATGCAGCGACCACAGGCAACGCCTTCCGCAGCCATGACAGCAAGCACGGCTACTGGTTTGTGGCGCAACAACAACTCACCACCCACAACGGTGATGCTTCTCGCGGTCTGAATGTCGCGGCCAACGCCACGTTCCACGACAAGGACACCAACGTCGTCGACAACTACCAGTCGCTGATGTTTGTGTACAAGGGCCCATTCGACGCGCGTCCAAAAGATGACGTCGGGATCGGTTTTGCCCGTATCCATGTCAACGATGACGTGAAGAAAAACGCCGAGTTGCTCAACGCCGCCAACGGTGTCAGCGACTATGATAATCCGCTGTTCTCGCCACTGCGTTCCACCGAGTACAACTACGAGATCAACTATGGTTTCCACGTTACCAACTGGCTGACCGTGCGTCCTAACCTGCAATACATCACTCACCCGGGCGGTGTTGATGAAGTCGACAACGCGCTGGTGGCCGGTTTGAAAATTCAGTCGGTGTTCTAACGCTGTTGCGATAAGCTCCTCTCCATGTGCGCATTTTTGCGGACGGCCAAGGCTGTCCGCTTTTTTTTGGGGCGGCGCAACCCCGTAGCTCCTATCGGTATGGCGATGATTTTCAGGACCGCGGCACATGCTTGAGCATCCGCTACAACGCTTCTTCAAATCCCTGCGCGAGCGCCCGGTATTTGCCTGGGAGCGCTATCAGCAGCGTGAGGTGCTGGTGATCGACCATCCGCTGTGTCAGGCGGTGTTCAGTCGTCAGGGCGCGCAGTTGCTGCACTTTCAGCCCAAGGGCCAAAAGCCCTGGCTCTGGTGCGCGGCGAAGTGGCCGCAGGTCGGGGCGATTCGCGGAGGCGTGCCGGTCTGCTGGCCATGGTATGGCCGTCATCCGAGTGAAAATGCCTGGCCGTCCCATGGTTGGGCACGGCTGATCGACTGGAAGCTGATCGACAGCAGCGCCGCTGACGATGGCGTACGCCTGCATTGGCAATTGCAGCTGTGTGACTGGCAAGTGGACCTGCACGCGCACTTGGGTGAGCGTATGGATTTGCGCCTGAGCACCGAGCATCAGGACAGTCTGCCGTGCCAACTGAGCCATGCATTGCACGCCTATTGGCGTATTGGTGACGTTGGTGAGATAGCGCTGTCTGGGCTTGATGGCGCGCACGGTTATGACCAGCTCAAGCGTGAGTTTTGCGAACAAAAAGGCGAGTTGCGGGTGGAGGGTGGCTGTCAGCGGGTGTTCCAGCACGAGGGCGAATTGCAGCTCAAGGACCACGCCTGGCAGCGCCAGTTGTGCATCGACACCGGCGACACCGGCGACACGGTGGTCTGGCATCCCGGATCACGACCGCTGCTGGGAGTGAGCTGGAACGAGATCTCGGAGTTTGTCTGCGTAGAGGCGGCCAGCGGTGGCACCGATAGCCTCAGCCTGGCGCCCGGGGAGCGCGCGCATTTGAGTTTGCAGGCGCGGGTGGGGGGTTAGCTCAAGGTGCGAGGTGGGGCTGATGAGGAGTAGACCATCAACGGCGTCTCTTGAAAATATGACACCGTTGAGCGCTAAATAGGATCCAATCCGACACGGACGTCCAAAAGTTCATGGTGGCTATCACTGAACCTCCCCGGATCTTGCAGCCTTCTGCTCCTATAAAGCAGGAGCAAATGTTCCCGATCCGTGAAGTGGCACGCCTGACGGGCGTCAACCCAGTCACCCTGCGCGCCTGGGAACGGCGCTATGGTTTGATTCAGCCGACACGCACCGAAAGTGGGCATCGACTGTACTCCATGACCGATATTGAGCGGGTTCGCAGCATTCTTGGCTGGATCGGGCGGGGCGTGGCGGTCAGCAAAGTGGGCAAGATTCTGGCGAAGGCCAATGCGGTTCCGACGCCGTTGGGCATCATTGCGGATGATCTGGTTCAGGCCGACTATGCCCAGTGGCAAACTCAGATCAAAGCAGCGCTCAGCAATTTTGACGATGTGGAGCTGGGGCGGATTTACGGTCAGGTATTTTCTACCTATTCACTGACGGTGACGTTCCAGGACATTTTAATGCCGCTGTGGACGCAGTTACTCCAGCAACATGACATGTTTGGAGAGACCAGCGAGTGGGTGATGCTGGACGGGTTTCTTCGTGCCAGAGTTCTCCAGCGTTTGGTGTTATTGCGAGGAACGCAGCCGTTGCAGGCGATCGTTTCTGCGATTGATGGACACTGCCGCAAGCTCGAGTTGCTATTGGCAGCCTTGTATATGGGCAGTGCGCAAGTGGGAATCAGATTACTGGCATTGGGGCAGCCATTTGATGAGCTGACCCTGGTCTGTGAAAGGATCAAGCCGCAGGCGCTGGTGCTGTTCTCCAATCAAGCGCCGACATCTGACTTCGCCCACCGTCTGAATCGCCTGGCGATGGGCCTGGATTGCCGCCTGATGCTGGCCGGTGGTTCGGCGGATCTGGCACAGGAGAACCTGGCCGGGTCGTCGATTGGTTGTCTGGGGAGTGAAGGGGTGTTGATGCAACAGCGTTTGCAGCAGTTCCTCGCGGGAACGCTCGATACCTGACACTCAGATGTGCAATGCGGGATGTGTCAGACGATGCTGCTGAAGGATGTACTGACGCAGGCGTTCGGTTTCATCCTTGTCGCTTTGGCTGAGCCGATAGGCGTAATAGCCCTGCTCGGTTTCTCGTTCGTAAGTCCCGCGTAACGCAATGCGTTCATAGCCTGAAGGGCTGAACCAGAGTGCGAAACTTTTCGGCGGCTTGGTGCGGTTGCGTA
The DNA here is from genome assembly GCF_058802345.1 of Pseudomonas sp. GW822-FHT02D10. Classification (NCBI taxonomy): domain Bacteria; kingdom Pseudomonadati; phylum Pseudomonadota; class Gammaproteobacteria; order Pseudomonadales; family Pseudomonadaceae; genus Pseudomonas; species Pseudomonas sp. GW822-FHT02D10. The sequence continues at coordinate 13,247 of NZ_JBXAOB010000026.1, read as the reverse complement.
CTTCCAGCAAAACCCCTTTGAACGACACTTCGTGTACCCACAGCGTACCGGGTTGACCTTTGGCGTTCTCCAGGGCTACAGGCTCTTCAAGCGCCAGACGCCAGGGGCGAACCATCGGCCCGTCCTCGTAGATGCTCGGTACGCCCAGGCGCAAATGCAGCGCATGAAACTCATCCTCGACCAGGTGCAGTGGAAAGGTGATTTGCTGATTTTCGAAGTGTGCCTGAATGGTTACCTGCTCATTGGCCGCCAGGCGTGTCAACAAGTCGCGGATTTGCGAGCCCCCATTAACCAGCAGGCTCGACGTCGCATCGCGAACGTTGAGCTGCGGGTTGTGCTGCATGGTCTGGATGAAATCCAGTTCATCCTGAGTCAGGAGGGTATCGCGGTGCATGGTTTGCTCGAAAGAAATAATTACAAAGTCATTGGTGATTGTAGTTAATGACCATTAATTCGACAGCTCGTTTTGACCGTTTATCGCTTTGAGTGCGCACAGTTCCACTTGTATGGCGGCCCATCAGGTTTCCAGCTGTTCCATGCCGTTGCGTCAGCTGGATATTGATCATCAGACGTCCTTTCTGCGCTAAATGATGTGCTGCATTCTATGGCATGGCTACAGTCTGTCCACTGACCATCAGGGCCTCTCGAGAGGCAATCGCAGTTTTTTTGCGTCAGCTGTTAATATTCCGGTCTTTTATTCAGCTTCAGGATCAGATTGATGAAAGTCGCCATCCTTTCCGGCTCGGTGTACGGCACGGCTGAAGAAGTCGCCCGGCATGCGGCCAACCTTCTCAAGGCTGCAGGTTTTGAAACCTGGCACAACCCGCGTGCAACCCTGGCTGATGTTCAGGCTTTCGGCCCCGAAGCTTTTCTGGCCGTGACCTCGACCACGGGCATGGGCGAGTTGCCGGACAACCTGCAACCGCTGTATTCGATGATTCGCGATCAGCTGCCCGCCGTCTGGCGCGGCTTGCCAGGCGCGGTGATCGGTCTGGGGGATGCCAGCTACGGCGACACTTTCTGCGGTGGCGGCGAACAAATACGCGAGCTGTTCGGTGAGTTGGGCGTGCGTGAAGTGCTGCCGATGCTGCGCCTGGACGCCAGCGAAAGCGTGACCCCGGAAACCGACGCCGAACCTTGGCTGGCGGAACTGATCAGCGCGCTGCGCGGCTGACCGGACGCTCGCGCCACCCTTGGCATTGGCGGCCGAAAGCTTGCTGACCCGGTAGGTCAGTAAGCTGGCTGCCAATGCTACTACACGAATCCCGACAGCTGACTAGACTGCTTTAACACCCACAAAATAATAAGAAGCAGAGGTCCTTGCCGTGAGCGTAACCCCCGTTCAAACGACACCCGATGTGAAAAATCAGGTCAGTGCCGCCGAGTGGCAAACCCGTGTCGATCTGGCAGCCTGCTATCGGCTGGTGGCCCTGCAGGGTTGGGACGATCTGATCTTCACCCACATCTCGGCCAAGGTGCCGGGGACTGAAGATTTTTTGATCAATCCGTTCGGGATGATGTTTCACGAAATCACCGCTTCGAGCCTGGTCAAAGTCGATCAAGCCGGCAACAAGCTGATGGACAGCCCCTACGAGATCAACCCCGCCGGTTACACCATTCACAGCGCCGTGCACGAAGTGCGTCACGACGTGGTGTGCGTGCTGCACACCCACACGGCCGCCGGTGTGGCGGTTTCCGCGCAGAAGCAGGGCGTGTTGCCCATCAGCCAGCAATCACTGTTTGTACTGTCCAGCCTGGGGTATCACGCCTATGAAGGCGTCGCCCTCAACCACGAGGAAAAGGTGCGCCTGCAAGCCGACCTCGGTGAAAAAAATTTTCTGATGCTGCACAACCACGGATTGCTGACCTGTGGCAGCAGCATAGCCGACACTTTTTTGATGATGTTCACTTTCCAGCGCGCCTGCGATATCCAGGTGTTGGCGCAGAACGGCGGGGCTGAACTGATTGCCATCGAACCGCAGATTCTCGCAGGCGCCAAGGCGATGATTGCCGGCGTGACCAAAAGTGCTCAAGGGATGGGTGGCGCGCTGGCCTGGCCGGCGTTGCTGCGCAAACTCGATCAACAAGCCCCGGGTTACAGACTCTAATGCAACTCGCCGAGATCCCACTCTGCGTCTGGCGCAAACGCGGCCAGAGCTTTGTGTTTCGTGGCCAGACCATTCGCTATTGGGTGGCCGGGCAGGGTGAGCCCTTGTTGCTGCTCCACGGTTTCCCCACCGCCAGCTGGGACTGGCATTACCTTTGGCAACCCTTGGCCCAGCGGTATCGGGTGATCGCCTGCGACATGCTCGGTTTTGGCGACTCGGCCAAGCCGCTGGACCATGAATATTGCCTGTTGGAGCAGGCCGATTTGCAGCAGGCACTGCTGGAACATTTGGGCGTCCGGCAGCCAGTGCACCTTCTGGCGCATGATTACGGTGACAGCGTGGCTCAGGAGTTATTGGCCCGGCATGCTGAAGTGCGCATCGAAATTGGCAGTTGTGTGTTTCTCAACGGTGGCCTGTTTCCCGAAACCCATCGGCCGGTGCTGATGCAAAAACTGTTGCTCAGCCCGTTGGGCTGGATGATCGGACGGGTGTTCAATCGGGATGGGCTGGTCAAGAGTTTCCGGCAGATCTTTGGCCCCCAGACCCGTCCGAGTGAAAGCGAGCTGGATGATTTCTGGAGTCTGATCGACAACAACCGTGGCACGCGGATCATGCACAAGCTGATCAGTTACGTGCCGCAACGCCGTGTGCAGCGGGATCGCTGGATCAAAGCCATGCAAGCGGGTACCGTCCCGCTTCGGGTGATCGATGGCGAAGTCGATCCGGTGTCCGGCGGCCATATGGTTGAACGTTACCGGCAGCTGATCCCCCATCCAGACACGGTGTTGCTGGCCGGGATTGGCCATTACCCGCAAATCGAGGCGCCGACCCAGGTGCTCAAGCACTACCTGGCGTTTCGTGACCAAATGGATCCCCCTGCGCTGAAAACCGCCTGTTCCTGAGCGGTTCAAAAAAACACAGCCTTCGCTCATCATCCCCCTGCCTTATCGCGCACCATTCAGCCTCAGCCCTGTTGATTGTGAGCACTCGCGCCGTGCCTGACACTCGGACTCACTGTCCCCTGGCCCGCTGGAGTTTGGTAATGAAAGAGTCTGTGCGCTTCGAAGATAAAGTCGTGATCGTCACTGGTGCAGGCGGCGGCCTCGGGCGGGCTCATGCGCTGTTGTTCGCCAGGCAGGGCGCCAAGGTGCTGGTCAACGATCTCGGTGGCTCGGCTCAAGGTGAAGGTGCCAATGCGTCGGCAGCCGACCGTGTGGTGACAGAGATTCGTGAGGCCGGCGGCACGGCCGTGGCCAACCATGATTCGGTGACCGACGGCGACAAACTCGTACAGCACGCCCTCGATGCCTTTGGCCGCATCGATGTGGTGGTCAACAATGCAGGGATTCTGCGCGACAAGACGTTCCACAAAATGGAAGACAGCGATTGGGACCTGGTTTACCGCGTCCATGTCGAAGGTGCTTACAAAGTCACTCGCGCCGCGTGGCCGCACATGCGTGAGCAAAATTACGGTCGAGTGATCTTCACCGCCTCGACGTCAGGCATCTACGGTAATTTCGGTCAGTCCAACTACGGCATGGCCAAACTCGGTCTCTATGGCCTGACCCGCACGTTGGCGATCGAAGGCCGCAAGAACAACATTCTGGTCAACGCCATCGCCCCGACGGGCGGCACGCGTATGACCGAAGGCTTGATCCCGCCGCAAGTCTTCGAGCAGCTGAAGCCGGAATTGGTCAGCCCGCTGGTGGTGTATCTGGGCAGCGAGAACTGCCAGGAAACCTCAGGCCTGTTCGAAGTTGGCGGTGGCTGGATGGGTAAAGTGCGCTGGGAGCGTAGCCTTGGCGCTGGTTTCGATCCGCGTGAAGGCTTCTCGCCGGAAGATGTTGCTGCTCATTGGGAGCAGATTTGCGACTTTGAAGGTGCGGCGCATCCGAAGGACAACATCGAAGCGCTGAAGGAGATGATGGAGCATTTGCAGAAGTATTCGTTGTAAACCCGAAGATTGTTGTCGGTCAGCGCTCAATCATCTTCGCCTCTGAACACCCCCATCGAACCCGTGCTCACGGGTTCTTCATTTTCTGCCCATAAAAAAGGCCGCTGCAAACGCAGCGGCCAAGGTAAGACGTTGGATCAAGGAGCTACAAATCAACGTCAGTGAACACGGGGCGATGAACCGAATGGTCTGCTTCAACTCATCTGAACTCAGTCGCAGTGCAAGTGGGTTGTTCACACTTCACTGGGAGTGTGCTTTCAGGCGGTTTTCCGTGAAGGCCAGGCAAGGATAAGTCCTTATCCCCAAAGGAAAAATAGCGATTCGGGACAATGACTGTTACAACCTCGGCAACAGTCGCTGCCACACACAGCGTAGCAGCTGGCCCGCGTCATGCGCCTGACTGATAACCCTTCATCCAGCCCATCCATGCCCGGCGCAAAGCCCCGGCCCATGCGGGCATTCATCCTTTGGAGGTACAACGCGAATACCTCCTTGGTGCGCTTATCGCGCCCATAGGGCGGCAGTAGGGTGGGGCCTTCTGTCACTCACCGGGGAAGACGCATGACAAAAACAACAATGCGCGCCATCTTCACGCCGCAGACGCTCGCCGTCGCGGTCGCCTTGGGTTGCTGTGCCCAGGCGCAGGCTGTCGATTTCAATATCGGGGAAATCGAAGGCACGTTCGACTCTTCGCTGTCGATCGGCGCGAGCTGGGGCATGCGCGATGCCGACAAGTCGCTGGTGGGCATCGTCAACGGCGGCACCGGCCAGTCATCGACCGGTGACGACGGGCGTTTGAACTTCAAGAACGGGCAGGCCTATTCGGAAATCTTCAAGGGCATCCATGACCTCGAACTGAAGTACGGCGATAGCGGGGTCTTCGTGCGGGGTAAATACTGGTACGACTTCGCGTTGCAGAACCGCGACCTGGAGTTCAAGAACGTCAGCAATGATGACCGCAAGGAAGGCGCCAAATCCTCCGGTGGGGAGATTCTCGATGCCTTCGTCTATCACAACTACTCCATCGCTGATCTGCCAGGCACCGTGCGTGCCGGTAAGCAGGTGGTCAGTTGGGGTGAAAGTACCTTCATCGGCAACTCGATCAACAGCATCAACCCGATCGACGTCTCAGCGTTCCGCCGTCCGGGGGCGGAAATCAAGGAAGGTCTGATTCCGGTCAATATGCTGTTTGCCTCCCAGGGCCTGACCGACCAACTGACGGTGGAAGGTTTCTACCAGTTGCAGTGGGACCAGACCGTTCTGGATAACTGCGGAACCTTCTTCGGCGTCGACGTGGCGGCCAGTGGCTGCACCAAGGGTTACACCGTGGGCAGCCCGGCGATTGCGCCGTTGCAGCCGATTGCTGCCGCGTATGGCCAGGGCTTCGATGTCAGCCGCGAAGGGATCATCGTCCAGCGTGCCGGCGACCGTGATGCCCGTAATTCCGGGCAGTGGGGGACGGCGCTGCGCTGGCTGGGCGACGATACCGAGTACGGCCTGTACTTCATGAACTATCACAGTCGCACGCCGATCGTCGGCACCATCACCGCAGGCCGTTCGACGCTGTCGGCGCTCCCCGGGATTGTCGGCACCGCCAACTCGATTGCCCCGGGCACCGGCTCCGCTCTGGCGCAAAGCGTGATGCTCGGACGCGGCCAGTACTTCCTTGAGTACCCGGAAGACATTCGCCTGTATGGCGCGAGTTTCGCGACCACCTTGCCCACCGGCACTGCCTGGAGCGGGGAAATCAGCTATCGGCCAAACGCTCCGATACAGGTCAACACCAATGACCTGACGCTGGCACTGCTCAACCCGATTGCCGGTGGCGCCGCGTCGCCGATCAAGACCACGCCGGGCGCGGATAACAGCGGCTACCGGCGCAAGGAAGTGACCCAGGTACAAAGCACCCTGACGCATTTCTTCGACCAGGTACTCGGCGCGGAGCGCTTGACCGTTGTCGGCGAGGCGGCGGTGGTGCGGGTCGGAGGTCTGGAGCCGCGCAGCAAACTGCGTTACGGCCGGGACTCGGTCTATGGCCAGTACGGCTACGGCGGCGACACCGGCGGCTTTGTCACCTCAATGTCCTGGGGCTACCGCGCTCGGGCGATCCTCGATTACGCCAACGTGATTGGCGGGATCAACCTCAAACCGAACCTCTCCTGGTCGCATGACGTCAGCGGTTACGGCCCCAACGGCTTGTTCAATCAGGGTGCCAAGGCGATCAGTGTTGGCGTCGATGCCGACTACCGCAACACCTACACCGCAAGTCTCAGTTACACCGACTTCTTCGGTGGCCATTACAACACCTTGACGGACCGCGATTTCCTCGCGTTGAGCGTCGGCGTGAACTTCTGATTTGTCTGAGAAGGATGATTTTATGCGCAAGATGATTCTGCAATGCGGTGCCCTGGCCCTGAGCCTGTTGGCAGCCAACGTGATGGCGGCGGTCTCGCCTGAAGAAGCGGCAAAACTGGGCAGCAGCCTGACACCGCTGGGTGCCGAGAAGGCCGGTAACGCCGACGGCTCGATTCCGGCCTGGACCGGCGGTATCCCGAAAAACGCCGGCGCGGTGGACAGCAAAGGCTTTTTGGCGGACCCGTTCGCCAGTGAAAAACCGCTGTTCACCATCACCGCCGCCACGCTCGACAAATACAAGGACAAGCTCTCGGACGGTCAGGTGGCGATGTTCAAACGCTACCCGGACACCTACAAGATCCCGGTCTACCCGACCCACCGCACAGTCGCCGCGCCGCCGGACATTTACGAGTCGGCCAAGCGCAGCGCGCTGAACGTCACCACCATCAACGACGGTAACGGTTTGGCCAACTTCACCGGTAACCGCTATTACGCGTTCCCGATTCCGAAGAATGGCGTCGAGGTGCTGTGGAACCACATTACCCGTTATCACGGCGGTAACCTGAAACGCATCATCACTCAGGTGACCCCGCAGACCAACGGCGCCTACACGCCGATTCGCTTCGAGGAAGAGATCGCCGTACCGCACCTGATCAAGGACATCGATCCGGAAAAAGCCGCCAACGTGCTGACCTTCTTCAAGCAATCGGTGACCGCGCCGGCACGCCTGGCCGGTAACGTCCTGCTGGTTCACGAAACCCTCGATCAGGTGAAAGAGCCGCGCCTGGCGTGGATCTACAACGCCGGTCAACGTCGCGTACGCCGTGCTCCACAAGTGGCCTACGACGGGCCGGGCACCGCCGCCGACGGTCTGCGGACCTCGGACAACTTCGACATGTTTTCCGGTGCGCCGGATCGCTATGACTGGAAGCTGATTGGCAAGAAAGAAATGTACATCCCGTACAACAGCTACAAACTCGATTCACCGAGCCTGAAGTACGACGATGTGATCAAGGCCGGGCACATCAACCAGGACCTGACCCGTTATGAACTGCACCGGGTCTGGGAAATAGTCGGCACGGTCAAGCCGAGCGAGCGGCACATCTACGCCAAACGCCACATGTTCCTCGACGAAGACAGCTGGCAAGTCGCGCTGGTGGACCACTATGACGGTCGCGGCCAACTCTGGCGCGTGGCCGAGGGACATGCCCAGTACTACTACGATCACCAGACACCGGCTTACACCCTGGAAGCGCTCTACGACATCATCGCCGGTCGTTACATTGCCCTGGGGATGAAGAACGAGGAGAAGCACAGCTTCGAGTTCGGCTTCGACGCCAAGGCGGCCGACTACACCCCGGCAGCCTTGCGCGCAGAGGGCGTTCGGTAAGGGTTTGGATACATCGGCCGAGTCAAAGGTGACCTGCGGGTCACCTTTTTTATAGGGGCTAATAAGCGCCCTGAATGTTTCTCAACAAGCTGACGGGAGAGGGTTAGGGTTGCGCCACAATTATAAAAAGGCACGCCGCAATGACCGCCATGACTCAGTGTCTGGACCGTCCAGGATTCCTGCCCCGTTTGTCTTCCCAACACCTGCCACGCGAACGTTTGACGCAACCGTTACTGGCATCGACTGCGCGGGTGAAATGGCTCTGTGCTCCCGCTGGCAGCGGTAAAAGCGCGCTGTTCGCCGAGTGTCTGTTGCAGGCGCCACCGCAGTGCACGGTTTATTGGTTGCCCTTGAACGGCGCGCTGCAAAGCCCTGACGAATTCTGTCGGACGTTGGCACAAACGTTAGGACTGGCAGCACACGACGAGCCAAGTCTGTTGGCGTATCTGGCGCAGTTGCAGACACCGACCTGGTTGTTTCTCGATGACTATTGCCGCGTTCCGGTCCCCGAGCTGGATGCATTGCTTGACCGCTTGCTGGCCCTCGGCAGCCCGGCAGTGAGCTGGTGGCTGGGCGGGCGTCGACGTCCGCATTGCAACTGGCCGCGGTTGTTGCTCGATGACGATTTGTACGAGAGCCCCAGTGCTGAGCTTGCATTCACTCGTGAAGAAATCCAGCAACTGATTGATAAGCTCCCGAACCCGCTGTGCGCGAACTCAACTGAACGGATTTTTCAGCGTAGCGGTGGTTGGTGCGCGAGCGTGCGGGTGGCCTTGCTGGATGGCAATGGGCGCAGCGCCAGTGAACTCAAGCAAGGGCGTTCGGCGACCTTGCTCGCTTACCTGGATCATGAGCTGTTCAGTGTTCTGTCGCCGGAACTGTCCGAAGCCTGGCGAGTGCTGGCTCATCTACCGCGATTCAACGCCGGTCTCTGCGAACATTTGTTTGGCGCGGGCGAGGGTGGCCAATGGTTGCGAACCTTGCAGGAGCTAGGCTGCTTCATCGAGCCTTGGGAGGACTCGGCAGACTGGCTGCAGGTGTTCCCGCCACTGGCCAGGCTGGTACGCGATGATGAATGGGAGACCGGTCGCTCGTGGCATCGTCGGGCCTGTCAGTGGTTCATCGCACAGCAAGACTGGCAACTGGCGTTCGAGCAGGCGCTGTTGGCCGAAGCGTTTGAGGTCGCGGTCAGCCTGTTGCAGCATTTCAGCTTCGAGCATTTGTTCCAGCATCAGAATGTGGTTTTGCTGCTGCGTCTGCATGAACAGCAAGGTGCCGATTTGATGCTGGGTAGCCCGCAGTTGGTCGGGTTGATCACCGCTGCATTGCTGTTCGCCGGACGCTTCGAGCAAGCGGGTGTCTGCATCGAGCAAATGGCCCGATTCGCACCGCAACCGTCGGTCACGTTGCAGCGTCAATTGGTGGCGCGCTGGCAGGCACAGCAAGGTTGGTTACTGCACCTGCAAGGGCATATGGAACCTGCCCGTGAGCATTTTCTCGATGCGTTGACCGAGCTTCCAGCGTTGGCCTGGCCGGCACGTTTGCTGTGTTTGTCCGGTCTGACTCAGCAAGCCTTGCTCAAGGGGGAACTCGACGTGGCTCAGGCGTCCAATCGCCAGGCGCTGTGTCTGGCGCGGGCGCAAGGGGCGCTGCTGTTCGAGGGCTTGCTGGAGCTCGATCACGCGCAATTGCTGGAGCAGCGTGGCGCGCCTCATCGCGCCGAAAGCCTGTTGTGTGGCATCAATGAGTTGCTGTGCGAGCAAGCCAGACATGCCACGCCACTGCTGGGACGGATTGCCCTGCGTCGGGGGCGATTGGCTCTGTGTCAGGGGCATGACGGGCAAGCTGCCGAGTTTTTCGAGTCAGGCCTTCAGATGTGTTTGCGCAGTCAGGACAAGCGCGTCTTGTACGGCTTTCTGGGGCTGGCCCAAGTGGCCGCCAATCAGGGCGATTACGCTCAGGCTTTCGTCCATTTGCGAGACGCAGAGCGAATGATGCAGCGTCAGCACATTCCCGATACCGTTTATCGCGGTGTCCTGCTGCAAGTCAGCAGTCACTTCTGGTTGCAACAGGGGCGCCCAGAGTTGGCCCACGAGGCCCTGACTCGGGTACTACGCCACTATCACGGGCCTGATGCACGTCAGGCGCCGCCGGCGACGTTGGAGTTGATCCCGGGTCTGGACTATCTGCTGGTGCTGACCGAGGTTTATCGGGGGCAGGCGCAAGCGCCTTTGGCCCGACTCGAAGCTCAGTTGCAGTGGGCACGACAGCGCGGGATGTCGGGTCTGCAAGCGCAATTGCATCTGGTGATGGCCGAAGTCGCCTGGTTGACGGGCAACCCGTTGTCTGCCCGGCAGTCGCTGCAAGAAGGTTTGGCACTGGTCGAGCGCTGCAACTTGCAACAGGCGTTGCGTGATGTGCAGCTGCGTCAGCCACTGTTATTGGATGCTCTCGAGTTAGTCGAATCGGGTAGTTGTCCGCCGGTGCCGGCTCTTGCGCACAGCCCGTTGAGTCAGCGTGAAATAGAAGTGCTCAAGTTAGTGGCCCAAGGTAACTCGAACCAACAAATTGCCGACCTGTTGTTTATATCGTTACATACAGTAAAAACCCATGCGCGTCGGATAAATGGGAAGTTAGGCGTGGAACGCAGAACTCAGGCGGTGGCCAAGGCAAAAGAGTGGGGAGTTGTTGTTTGATGTTTTGACGGCTGTGATGTTGTTTACGAATGCATACATGTTTTGGGGTGTACTTTGAAGAGGGGGGTGTTTATAAAGTGTGCGTCGGCCCGGTTAATTTTAATTTATCGAGTGGCTGCATGGGTCGATCACTTTTCTATCAGAAGGATTTTGTATATGCATTATTTGGATTTGTTGAAAGAAGTGGGTGCGATGCTGGACAGAGACTTCGAACAGTTGAAGTATGGTATCAAGGCCGATGAAACGTACTTGAATTCGGTGGTGATCAATGATCTTGGACAGCCGGTAGTCGATTCTTCCAAAACCCTGAGCTGGGCGATCATGGAGAAAGTCCAGGCGGATGAAATACCAGAATACAGCGATGAGTGTGCAGGTATCTTTACCCGGCAATGGACGTTTGATCCGAATCACCGCGTAGACCATCACACCTTCAATATTGAAAAGATGAATCTGTTTGGTCGCGATATAGTCGAACATTTTCGAGCGCGATAAGCAGTTTCTTGTAAGTCTGCGCGGTAGCCGATGAATAGGTTGAGTCGGCACAGCACCCTGCGCAATCAGTGCGCCGGGTGTTAAAAATTTTATTGAATGTAACTAATAAAGGCATGATGTTTTTAAAAGTATCATAAGATGCCAGAGGGAAGTGTGCATGAGCGTTAATGTTTTAACGGGCGTGATGGGTGATGAGGTTCAGGAAGAACTTCTACGTCCATCGAAACGAGTAATGGCTGAGCAACCTCACCAGATACCGGAGTGGTTACAGCGTGCCAGTGAAGAAGATCGTCAGTATTACCTTAATACAGAACAATCCCTGGCAAAAAATGAGCAGGTGCTGGATGAGCTGCTGGCAGAAACCAAATCCCTCAAGGCTTTCGCACATTACTATGCCCAAGAGATGGTCAGAATTCTTACCGAAGAACTCATCGACCCGGACCAGGTTTTCGTCAATGCTCGCCATACGTTCTACGTGGGTCAGCAGAAGGTCGTTCAGCGTAATCGCCTGACCCTTCCCGAGTTCCTGCTCAATGGTCTGTACGACGCGGCCTCTGTTCCACTGGAGATCAGCCTCGAAGGCGAGGCGCTACCTTCAGGCTTTACCAAGCAAGATCTTCTGGAGGCGATGAACGGCCCGAGCTTGCGTGCGTTCTATGCCAAGAAGTTTGAAGAAAAATACCGTGATGAGGCGGTGTTGCACGCTCTGCAGGCCGTGCTGGACAGCCGTACGGACTTGAGTTCGTTCAGCGCAAAACTGCAGGGGCATATCAGCGACGAGAGCCTCGATATCGTCGATCGGGCCAGCCAGAGCGCCGAAAAATACTCTCTGGGAAGTCTTTCGCTGATCGGTTCAGACGTTGCTTTGCGGGGGGTGATCGTTTATTGCGGGCCGGAAGGTGAAGACGGTACCTGCGTTCTCTATTCGCCGGAGGCTCCCGGAGGGCAGGTCTGGTACGAGTTCATCAGCATCAGGCAACTGAACACCCATGTCATCAACCTGATTCGTCTGCCTGAAGGGCGCAGTTACCTGCTCCAGCAGTCTCACGCCCGTGATCGAGGCCGTCTCGATGCGTATATGAGGCTTGTGCAGGAGCTGCCGAGCCAGTGGCGCGGCATCCAGCGCGACCCTTGGCCGGCGTCCGGTCCCGGTGCGTTACGCCAGGCTGTTTTGCTCGATGTCGGTTGGCTGCGGGGTGAAATAGAGACGGTCATTCCCGCCGGTTATCGCTCGGCCTCGTCCTACCAACAGCGGTATTTCGCCCGGTTGAACACCGAACTGAAAGCGCTGACCCGGCTTGCCACCCGCGAGACGGCGCTGATCAGTTACGAGAAGTTTGCGTACAACCTGATTAAAAAGAGGGCAGAAGATATTCTGGCGGAATACGATGAAACGGTCATCGTTAATCCCGATCTGATGGTCGTGGAGCTGGACGACTCGCAAGAGTTGACCTTGTCTCAACTCATCATCAAGGAACATCACATCACGGAAGAGAGCGGGCCGATACATAATCCGGGACTCTACCCAAAACTGCGTTTGTTACCTGGTCATCCCGTTATCTCCGATCAGTTGATGTCCGACGTATTGATGAAATACATCGTGGGCTGGTCTAAGACCTTGCGTCCGGGCGAAAAATATATCGACATGCTGTCCACGGACTATCTGGATAAAAACGCTCCTGGTTACGCGCTGAAGCGCGATGTATATGTAAACGTGCAACTGCATGAAATGCAGCGTGCCGCGTTATCGGAACTTTTCAGCGGCAGACTGAGCAAGCAACAAAGTTGGGATATCGAAGGGGTCATTGACCGATTGCGCAAGCCGGAGCCCTCGAATCAGCTTGAACCTCCCAATCGCAACGGTGTGTACACGTTTTATCTGGACGGCCGCAGGATCGAGGGTGTTTATATTTTTCGCTTGATGAACAACGGTGTGGCCGAGGACTTGTTGTACACCCCTCATGCCCCGGATGACCGATGGTTTCGACTGCTGGCGGAGTTCGCCAAGTCGGTCCAGGTGAAAGGCTTGGGCAGTTATTACTGCAAGCGCGCCAAGTTCAGCGACCAGCGGGTGGTCAGCGCTTACATCGAAAAAGTGCAGCGTAGCAGTGCCTACATTGAACTGCCGAAACTGCAATCTAATAGCCGTGTGTTTGACTTTTCTCGTTCTTACGCCCAGCCCTTTCAAGGTCTTCGTTTAAAATCCCCCAAAACTCCAGTCAAGGTGACTAAAGCGATGTGGGCAGAGGTTC
>NZ_JBXAOB010000025.1:0-54949 GCF_058802345.1 Pseudomonas sp. GW822-FHT02D10 | reverse complement strand
GGCCAAGGACGGTAAAGATTTCAAAGACCCGTTTTCCAGTAGACCGTAAGGCTGCTCCGCTTAAGTGAACAGCATTAGGCCAATGCCGGGCGCTTTTGTTTCTAATGTGGGAGCGAGCCTGCTCGCGATAGCGGTGTATCAGTCACCCAATGTATTGGCTGACACTCCGTCATCGCGAGCGGGCTAGCTCCCACAGGGATTTGCGTCAGGCTTTGACTCCACCGAGCGGCGGCAACTTCGCCAGCTTCAACGCCACCAACAGTGCAATCACCAGCAACCCGCCAATGAACAGGCCGATACCGTTCCAGCCACCCAAGTGCCAGAACACCCCGCCCGCCGTGCCGGCGATACTTGACCCGGCGTAGTAGCTGAACAGATAAAGCGACGAGGCCTGGCCCTTGGCTTTGGTGGCGCGGCGGCCGATCCAGCTGCTGGCCACCGAGTGTGCGCCGAAGAAGCCAAAGGTGAAGATCAGCATGCCGACGATCACCAGCGGCAATGGCGTGAGCATGGTCAGTGCAAGGCCTGCGAGCATCAGCACGATCGTTGCCCACAGGACTTTGCGCCGGCCAAGCTTGTCGGCCAATGCGCCGATTTTCGCCGAACTGTAGATGCCCGACAGGTAGACCACCGAGAGCAAGCCAACGAAGGCCTGATCCATGTGGTAGGGCTCGGCCAGCAGGCGATAGCCGATGTAGTTGAACAACGTGACGAACGCGCCCATCAGCACGAACGCTTCAAGGAACAGCCACGGCAGACCGGCGTCGCGAAAGTGCATGGTGAAGCCGTCGAGCAAGCTGCGCGGATGCATCGAGCGCGAGCGGAAGTTGCGCGATTCGGGGAGGATTTTCCAGAACACCGCCGCGGCAATCAGCGCCAGTCCACCGATGACCAGCATCGCGGTGTGCCAGTTAACGAAGTCAATCAATACGCCGACGATCAGCCGGCCGCACATCCCGCCAATCGCGTTACCACCGATGTACAGCCCCATCGCCAGGCCGATGTGCTGCGGATGAATCTCTTCGCTCAGGTAAGTCATGGCCACCGCCGCCAGCCCGCTGAGGGATAGTCCGACCAGCGCCCGCATCACCAGCACGCCTTGCCAGCTCGGCATCATCGCACTGGCAAGGGTGCACAACGCTGCCGCAAACAGCGCTGCGACCATCACCGGTTTACGGCCGATGCGGTCGGAGATCGGGCCGGTGATCAGCAGGCCGATGGCGAGCATACCGGTGGCCACCGACAGGATCAGGCTGCTCTGCGCCGCGTTGATCGAAAACTCACGGGAAAACAGCGGCATCATCGGCTGCACGCAGTAGAGCAAGGCGAAGGTCGCGAAACCGCCGGAGAACAGCGCCAGCACCGTGCGCATGAACATCGGCGTGCCTTTTTCGATGTACACATCATTCAGCTGGGCGATCACATCGTCCAGCGCAGTCGGCGGCAATTCATGGGCGAGCGGGGCGACAGCAGTTTTCACGGGGGACCTCGGGAGAGCACGGCCAGGCAGGCAATGGAAAAATCATATAGCTGGCTAATGTTTCTATCCAATATATTGTTCGACCTGTTTGATAGGTTTAACGACCTAATGGAGTTTTCATGGAATTACGCCATCTGCGCTACTTCATCGCCGTCGCCGAAGAACTGCACTTCGGCCGCGCCGCACAGGTGCTGGGCATCTCTCAACCGCCGTTGAGTCAGCAGATTCAGGTGCTGGAACAGGAAGTCGGCGCCCGCTTGTTCGAACGTACCAATCGTCGGGTCGAGCTCAGTGAAGCCGGTCGGTTGTTCCTAGAAGAGGCTCGGCTGGTGCTGGCCCAGGTCGACAAGGCCGCCGACGTCGCCCGCCGAGCGCAACTCGGCGAGTTGGGGGAATTGAAGATTGGTTTCACCTCATCGGCACCGTTCAACTCGACCATCCCGCAGGCGATCTTCTCGTTTCGCCAGCGCTTCCCGGCCGTGCATTTGAACCTGCGGGAAATGAGCAGCACCCAGGTCGCCGAGGCGCTGGTGGACGAGTCGATTCAGGTCGGGATCATGCGGCCATTGCCGCTGCCGGATTCGCTGGAGGTGGTCGAGTTGACCCGCGAGCCACTGGTGGCGGTGCTCAGTTCCAAGGATCCGCTGGTGGTCGGCAGCGAGGAAGGGCTGTTTCTGTCAGCGCTGGCCCACGAGCCCTTCGTGTTCTTCCCACGCAGCTACGGCAGTGGTCTGTACGCGCAACTGCTGAGCCTGGCGCGCGATGCCGGGTTCAGTCCGCACTTCGCCCAGGAAGCCGGTGAAGCCATGACCATTATCGGCCTGGTAGCGGCAGGGCTCGGGGTGTCGGTGTTGCCGGCGTCCTATCAGCGGATGCGGATCGACGGCGTGGTCTATCGGCCCTTGCTCGACCCGCTGGCGATGTCGGCCGTGTGGCTGGTGCAGCGCAAGGATCAGAAATCACCGATGGCCAAGGCGTTTGTCGAGTTGCTGACGCGTAAGACGGCACCTTAGCGGCAGTCGCATTACGTGCTGATAAAGTGACTACCGTTTTTTTTTGATGATGGCCCATTGCCTTTTATCAGGTGCTGCCGATAACGGGTTGTTGGACTTATCAAAAAATGGAGATACACGATGTTCAAGCAGTTCACCTTCGCCGCTTTGATGGCAATGACCGCCCTTACCGCTGGCTGCGCTTCGGTAAAAATGGCTGACGACAACCAGGACGCTCAAGCCAAGACGTTTCAGGTCAGCCCCGACAAAGCCAACATCTACGTCTATCGCAACGAAAGCATGGGCGCCGGCGTGAAAATGCCCGTCGCGCTCAATGGCAAGCCAGTAGGGCAGACCGTCGCCAAGTCTTACCTGATGCTCACTGTCCCGGCGGGTCAGCAGACGTTGGTCTCTTCGGCAGAAAACGATTCCGAATTGAAACTCACGGCTGAAGCCGGCAAAAACTATTTTGTCTGGCAGGAAGTGAAAATGGGCTTCATCAAGGCCCGCAACAACCTGCAAGTCGTCGATGACAAAACCGGTCGTGCCGGTGTCAGCGAAAGCAAGTTGATTCAAGCGCAGTAAGGTTCCTGTCGCTCCCGCCAGTGGTGCGGGAGCGGTTCAATCAAGCGCTTATCCCACCGATTTTGCGTTCTCTGAATGATACCGGTGCGGCATAGATGGACATTTCAAGTAACGGATCACGTCTAGGGAATCGCTCCTTCTGTGCGCAGAATTGATTCTTTTTGACGGGTGACATGGATGCCACTTCAGTATCAACCAAGAGAAGGCAGTGTACTGATTTGTGATTTCAGGGGCTATGAAGTGCCGGAGATGGTCAAAGTCAGACCTGTTGTCGTTGTACGTAAGCACCGAAGCAATCGGCTGTTGGTTACCGTTGTACCGTTGAGTACCACGGCACCGGATTCGGTGCTTCAGCATCACCTGGAGTTAGAAAGCCATCTTCAGGGCGGGAGTCCGACGTGTTGGGCGAAATGCGACATGCTTGCCACGGTCAGCCTTCTGCGGCTTGACCGAATCAAGCGAAAAAATCGCCAAGGGAAGCGTGTTTACGAAATCTCACAACTTTCAGACGAAGAGTTCAGGGCAATCAAAGCGGCTGTACGCAGTGCTCTTGGGCTCTGATGGTTGTGAGTCTGAAGCGGCTGGCGATTTGCCGGCGGTTGCTGCTGACCTGATTTCGGGCAATACTGCCCACGTTCCCGAAAGGGGCTTGTGAGACTCTGAGGATCCTGGGCAACCAGCCATCGCAGAGCCAGGCAGGTACAAGGCGATGACAAGCCGACCTGTTTGTGAAAGGGCGCCGAAAGGCGCCCTTTGTCGTATAGCCCTTTGTCGTATAAAAGCAGGCGACCTCACTGAGGTCGCCTGTTTTTTTCTACGCCGAAACCTGCGCCTGTAATCGTCGCCCGACGACATCCAGCAAATCGCAGCCATCGCGCAATGACGTCACCAGCACCCGCGCCAGCTCACTATGAATGCCCTCGCTGAACGCGAAACACTCCAGCAGTTGGGTTGCGGTGCGGATGCGGTAGGCCGCGGTGTCGTGCAACACGTCCAGTGGTGCTTCGGTGTCGATCAGCAATGATGGGATGGTGCAGTCGATGCCGGTGATAGGCATATATCGATCCATGAAAACCTCCACTCGGTAAAAGAATACGACCACTCAGTGGGCGCTGTTGGACGGAACTTCAGGCAACCCCTCGGGCGGGTCCAGGTTGTCCAGCGCCCGGTTTACCAACAACTCGCCCAGTAAGGCCAACTGTTGAATCGCCAGCGCCATATTGCGGCGCGAACCTTCAAGTTCGGAGGCGAAGTCGGTGGTCATGACGTTCAGCGAGGCCAGGGCTTCACAGGCGTGGCAGAGCAGGGATTCCGTGTCGACATTCGGGATGATCGTGAAGACGTGGCTGACCGGGTCGGGACGGCCTGGATTGCGCAGGCGAGCGCTGACGCTGCGTTCGGCGACCTCGGAGCGTTTGGATAAATCGGTGGTGTCGACGGAGGAAAGGTCTGGCGATTGCGGGGAGTTGGGTGTGGTCTTTTTCATGACGGAGCTCCTTGCAAGTTTTAATAAGTGTAAGTTTCAGGTGGTCATCCGGAACTTGGTTGACCACTGTACGCGGGTTGGGGATGCGGTAAAGTTATTTGTAGAAAAATAATAAGGTTAATCAAATAAGTGAACATTTGAGTAATTAAATGATTAATACATGACTGGCCGTTAGGTTTTTTCGCGCAATACACCGCCTACAATAAACAGGCTATGTTAGCTGCCGAGACTGTGCTGTCCATGAACTCATGTGCGCTTCCTTGTTTCTGTAAGAGATTTCTCTGGTTCGGAGGTGTTCTAGGCTGTGAAACATTATCTAACGGTTGTTCGGTGTGTTTTTGATATTATTTTTTGTACGTGATCTATACATGTAGGATGCTGGTGACATAAAAAGGCTTCACCCGAGTGTTCAGTTCGGATATGCAGTTTTTTGTAATGGCAGGCAAATGGTAAATATGCAATGCACAAGAAAGAAAAAACAGAGAATCTGAAAAATAATATTAAGTATTTGATAAAAAGTCGCGGAGAAACACAGCTATCTTTGTGCAACTCCATTGGTTTGACCAGGACTACGATATATAACATTCTGGAAGGAAAGGTAGTAAATGTACAGCACTCCACAATTCGCAAAATTTCTGATTTTTTTGGGGTTTCGTATAAAGAAATAGAAAGTGTGGATTTTGAGGAGAAAGAAATAATAGAAAGCAGTGTTTCCCTACAAGGAAACATGAATCCATCGGCGGTCCCTGTAATAAAAGAGAGTTTGCTGATTCAGAGTCTGGATAAACGAATTGGTGAGCTGGCCACAGTTTTTCCACTTACTTATTATTTCGGTGCGGCTTGCAATTTGATAGGTGTGCTCCTAGAAAATGAAATTAGTGGCGTGAATGGGGTAGGCGATTTGTTGATAGTGAAAAAAGGCCTAGTGAATAACGATAGAGAAAAGATTGCTTACGACAAAAATACAAAGAGGCTGTTCATGACGTATAACTCTTTTTTTGATTCGGATGTTATTTGTATTATAGGGGAAGTGGTAGAGGAAAGATTTAATGGTAAGTAGTAATGGGGTCGAAAATAGCAAATACAAGTTGTTGGGGTTTGAAAATAGCAAGAGCCTTGCTGTAATTATGGTTATTTCGACAGGAAAAGTTGTTAAGGTAAAATTAAATGAATTGGTTAATAGTGAAATAATAGATAATTTAAATAAAATAGAAATAAAAGATATATATAGAAAGCTTTATTCTCGTGGAGTGGCATTGACCGCATACGAAATGGCTGATCGGCATGAAAGTTTATGGGTGATTTATGTTGTTCTCAATTTGCTGCTGTTTGCACTTTACATTTTTGCGAATGTTGCTGCGACAAAACTGATTTATTTAGAACGGTTTGATGCTGTTATTCCTCTTGCCGTGTTTCTTTATCCACTGACGTTTTTAATAGTTGATTTATTGAACGAATTTTATGGTCTTAGACTTGCTAATAGAGCTATCTTATTTGTTTTGTCAAGTAATGCTCTGATTGTTATTTTGCTTGGGGCTTCGACCTATTTTCCAGGGTTGCCTGGTTGGAAACTTGATGCGCCCTATAATGAGGTTATTAGCCATGTGTCGTCTGTGCTAGTAGCGTCCTCTGTGTCCTTTCTTTTTTCTGAATACGTAAACTCGTACTTGCTGTGTAAAATAAAAGAGCTCACAAATTCCAGGTTTCTATTTTTACGAGTATTTTTTAGTACTTTTTTTGCAGTGATAATAGATAGCTTTCTTTTTTGCTTGATTGCATTTTATGGCACTATGCAAAACAGCGATATACTCAATATAGTTTATGTTCAGATAGCTATAAAAATGTGTTTTGCTGTTTTTAATATTTTGCCCGCCTATGGAGCAAGGTCCTTATTTAAAAAGTATATGGCTGGAGCCCAAGCCGCATAAAAACAGGGGGGTGGATTGGCTGTTAACAATCCATTCCCCCTGCAATAGGTTGGCTATCGTAAGTTTAGTTTGTCTTTTAGGCTATTCATGATCTCTGTTTTGTTCTCCAAGTACGCGTTCAACCCTTTTGCGCGGAGATTACAAGCATCACAGTTGGCGCAGCCACTTCCCTGTAGTCCGTTGTAGCAAGACAGTGTGTGGTAGCGAATCAGGTCCAGCTGTTTGTGATAGTCGGCCAACGCCCAGGTTTCCGCTTTATTCAGCCACATAAGCGGCGTTTCAATGCGCAATTTATAGTCCATGCCCAATTCAATGGCGTTATTCAAAGCCTTGACAAATTCATCCCGACAATCTGGATAGCCAGAGAAATCTGTTTCACAAACACCCGTGATTACAGTTTCAGCACCCACTTGATAGGCGTAAATAGACGCCAAGGTCAAAAACAGAATATTCCTGCCAGGGACGAAAGTGTTTGGCACACCTTCCCCGGAGCTATTTGTAATTGGGACTGGAATGTTGTCGCGGGTTAAGCTGCTGATGGCCAGTTCATTGAGCAATGAAGCGTCCAGTACTTTGTGATTTATCACGGCAAGCTTTTTCGAGAGGTGTAGCGCCACTTCAATTTCCGCACGATGGCGCTGGCCATAATCAAACGTAATGCAGTGGATTTCATCGTAGAGCGGCAATGCATGGATCAAGCAGGTTGTTGAGTCTTGTCCACCACTAAAAACGATAACCGCTTTGTTGTTCATGTTTTTTCATCCTTGGGGTATCCCGGCATTGAGCTGCGGGGCATTGACCCTACCGAGAAGCTCAAGCTGTGGCTGTGGGACGTTTCCGAAATGCCGTGCTCCGTTTTCTGTTTGTGTCATTTCTTTGCGGGGGGACATGAAAAGATCGCAGCCTGCGGCAGCTCCAAAAATCGGTGAAGCTGCCGCAGGCTGCGATCTTTTGATCTTGATGGGGCGCTTACGACCAGCGCCGAAAGATCAGCGACGTATTAACCCCACCAAAAGCGAAGTTGTTGTTCATCACATACTGGCAGCTCATCCGGCGGAACTCGCCGCGCAGGTAATCCAGTTCGCCGCAGCGCGGGTCGACGTTGTCGAGGTTGAAGGTGTGCGCGTACTGGTCGCTGTTCATCATTTCGATGCTGAACCAGGACTCCAGCGCACCGCAGGCGCCCAGGGTGTGGCCGAGAAAACTTTTCTGCGAGCTGATCGGCATGTGGCTGCCGAACAGGCTGTGGGTGGCCAGGGTTTCCGCAATGTCGCCCTGCTCGGTGGCGGTGCCGTGACCGTTCACGTAGCCGATGGCCGAGGGCTCAAGAGCTGCGTCTTCCAGCGCCAGTTCCATGGCCCGACGCATGGTGGTTTGCTCCGGGCGGGTGGCGTGCTGGCCGTCGGCGTTACTGCCAAAACCAACGATTTCGGCGTGAATGTGCGCACCGCGGGCCAGCGCGTGTTCGAGTTCTTCGAGCACCAGCATGCCGCCGCCTTCACCGATCACCAAACCGTCGCGAGCACTGTCGTAAGGCCGTGGGCTGGTGTGCGGTGCATCGTTTTTCAGGCTGGTGGCGTAGAGCGCGTCGAACACCATGGCTTCGGTCGGGCACAGCTCTTCGGCGCCGCCGGCGAGCATCAGCGGCAGGCGGCCGAACTTGATCGCCTCGTAGGCATAACCAATGCCCTGGCTGCCACTGGTGCAGGCGCTGGAAGTCGGGATCAGCCGCCCGGTAAGGCCAAAAAAAATGCTGATATTGGCGGCCGTGGTGTGCGGCATCATCCGCACGTAAGAGTTGGCGTTCAGGCCTTCAGCCACCGAGTTGAGCAGCATCTTGCCGAACGCCTTGATTTCGTTGGTGCTGCCGGTGGATGAGCCGCAGGACACGCCCATGCGGCCGTCCTTGATCGACTCGTCACCGAGCAGGCCGGCATCGGCCAGTGCCCGTTCTGCCGCGCCGACCGCCAGCCGGGAAACCCGGCCCATGCTGCGCAACTGCTTGCGGGTCCAGTGGCTCGGGACCTGGAAATCATCGATGGGACCTGCCAGGCGCGTGTTCAGCTCGGTGAAACGATCCCACTCATCCATGCGCCGGATGCCGCTGCGGTTGGCCTTGAAGTTAGCGCAGAGGGTCTCCCAGTCGCTGCCCAACGAGGTGATGCCGGCCATGCCGGTGACGACGACACGCTTCATCAGCACAGGCCTCCGTTGACGGCCAGGACCTGCCGAGTGATATAGCCCGCCTCGAAGGACATCAGGAAATTCACGGCGCTGGCCACTTCTTCAGGGGTGCCCATGCGTTGTGCAGGGATCATTTTCAACAGTTCTTCCACAGGGACGTTTTCGTCGAGCATCGCCGTGTCGATCAGACCCGGAGCGACGCAGTTGACGGTGATTTTGCGTTTGCCCAGTTCGATCGCGAGGGCCTTGGCGGCACCGATCAACCCGGCCTTGGAGGCGCTGTAGTTGACCTGCCCACGGTTGCCGATCAACCCGGACACCGAGGTGATGCAAACGATTCGCCCGGCGGCGCGCCGACGAATCATCGGCATCATCACCGGGTGCAGCACGTTGTAGAAACCGTCGAGGTTGGTGCGCATCACCACATCCCAGTCGTCCTCGCTCAGGGCCGGGAAGGCGCCGTCGCGCGTCAGACCGGCGTTGAGTACCACGCCGTAATAGGCGCCGTGGGTTTCCACGTCGGCTTCGAGAATCGCCTTGCAGCGGGCGCGATCCGACACGTCGAATTGCAGGATGCGCGCACGGCGTCCCAAGGCTTCGACTTCGGCCTGCACCGCTTCGGCGTCGCTGCGGCCGCTGCGGCAATGCAGCACCAGATCAAAGCCGGCCTGGGCCAGACGCAGGGCGATGGCGCGGCCGATACCGCGGCTGGAGCCGGTGACCAGTACGGATTCAGTCATGACTGGGCTCCATTAGTTTTTGAAGAAGGGGATTCGTGTAGATATTGAGCGGCCTGAGGCGGACAGAACACATTCAGACGGGCCATGGCATGAATACCAGGGGCCGTCAGGTGACACTCGAAGACACCCATGCCGTTGTCGTCTTCGAGCGAACGCAGGGCATGGATCGTCAGTTCGCTGCCGACCGGGAAGTGTTCCACATTGCATTCGAATTTACGCGTACCGAGCAGGAAACCCAGCTCAACCGCATTGCCTTGCGTGCGTGCGCGACAGCCGGCGTACGCGGCCACACTTTGCGCCATCAGCTCGATGCCGACCCAGGCCGGCAAACTGCCGTCGGGCTGGTTGAACAGGCCGCCAGGTTTGACGGTGAGGCGGGTGTGAATCTGTTCTTCGTCGAACGACAGCACCTGATCGATAAGGATCATGTCGCCCGCGTGGGGCAGTAGTTCGGCGAGGGGCCAATCAATCATTCGGCGTCTCCGATAATCAGGCTGACGTTGTTGCCACCAAAGGCAAAGGAGTTACTCATCAGGCAGCGTGTGGTGCTCTGTTCCAGTCGGTCAGCGGCGCTGACAAAGCTTAGCGCCGGCAGCCGCGGGTCGGGCTGGCCGTCCCAGACATGAGGTGGCAGCGCGTGTTCGGTATTTTCGCTGCTCAGGCTCAACCAGCAGAACGCCGCTTCCAGCGCTCCGGCCGCGCCGAGCGTGTGGCCGGTCATTGGTTTGGTCGACGAGCAAGGTACGCCCGCCGGGAACAGCGCGTTCACCGCCAGGCTTTCCATGGCGTCGTTGTGTTGGGTGGCGGTGCCGTGCAGGTTCAGGTAGTTGATCCGCTCAGGCGGTAGGCCGGCGCTGTGCAGGGCCTTGTTCATTGCGTGCAGAGCGCCGCGGCCGGTGGGTTCCGGAGCTGAAATATGGTGCGCATCGGAGCTGGCGCCACTGCCCAGCAGGGCAATCGGTTGGCTGCTACCGAGGTTTTTGCTCATCAAGAAAAGTACCGCCGCTTCGCCGATGTTGATGCCGTTGCGGTTGACCGAAAACGGATTGCAGCGCTGTTCGGATACCGCATCCAGCGCCGAAAAACCGTTGAGGGTCAGTTTGCACAAACTATCGACGCCGCCACACAGCACGGCATCACACAGGCCCAGGTCGAGCAATCGCCGGGCACTCATCAAGGCGCGGGCGCTGGAGGTGCAGGCCGTGGAAATCACATAGGCCGGACCGCTCAGTTGCAACCAGTCGGCAAGGAAGTTCGCCGGTGCGCTGAGTTCCTGTTGTCGATAGTCATACTCAGGCGGGAACTGATGGTCGCGGATGTAATGAGTGATCCCGCGACTGCCTTCGTCGATCCCCGAGGTGCTGGTGCCCAGAACGATGCCGATGCGTCCACGGCCGTAGGTTTGAATCGCTTGATCGATGTCTTCGCGGATTTGCAGCGTGGCTTCCAGCAGCAGTTGGTTGTTGCGGGTGTTGTGCTGGTTCAGCTCGGCCGGGATCGCGGCCAACTCAGCGTGTACCGCCGCGGCCGGCAGCGAACGCTCAGGCACCCAGCGGGCCTCGACGCGTATGCCCGAGCAGTCGCCGGCAAACAGGTTGCGGGCGACTTCGTGTTTGTTGCGGCCCAGGCTGCAGATCAGCCCGAGGGCGTTCAGGTAGGCCGTCATGGTGCAGTCTCGGCGGTTAGCGGGGTGACGTGATAGTTCAGCTGTTCGGGCAGCGTCAGAACGAAGTCCGACGGGGTTCGATACAGCACCTGCCAATGCGGCGTCAGCGAGCGTAAAGCGGCGTGGTGTCGGGCGGCAGGATAATTATTGAGCAACTCGGGCTCGGGTGTCAGGGCGAACAACAGCGCCGCAAATAACTGACGCGCTTCCGGGTTGGGCGGTAGCAAGCCGTCGGCCTGCCACTGATTGTCGACCAGACGCTGGCGAGCCACAGGAATGCCCAGTGGGTCCATCAGCGACCAGCGAATGCCGGCACCTTCGCGCTGGATCACCAGCAACCAGTCCTGGCGCTGATCGGCCCGTCGCCGCTCGACATGCAATTGCAGCGGCAAGGCCAGCGTCGGGTTGCGCTCGGGCAGCGGCGGCTGGCTGGCGCAAGCGCTCAGCAGCAGGGCACAGCACACGAGCAGGAGGCGAATCATCAGCGCTTACCTTCGAGCGGTTTACGGGCAACCACGTTGACCAGGGTTTCTTCCCGTTGACCAAGTGGTTTTGGGCGGCGCAGTCCAAAGCGTTCGAGCAGGCCGAAATCCTTTGCGCGACTCCACCATAGATAAGGGTAGGACACGTTTTGTGGGCCGAATTCAAAACCCTGCTGGCGAATCATCCGCAAATACCCGTCGGCGCTCTTTTGCACGTGCATCGGGTGGCGGAACAACCAGCGAATCACCCAGGTATCGATGTAGGCTTCGGTGGACTCGGCAAACAGCAAATAGCCGCCCGGCTTGAGCACCCGATAAAACTCGGCGAGGGCTTGTTCCTGTTGCACCAGGTGGTGGAAGGTCTGGTGGCAGAACAGCAAGTCAACGCTGGCATCCGGCAGCGTGAGGGTCGCGCAGTCGCTGCCGATCAGCTCGACGTCGATGTTCTGGCGCTGTGCCTCTTCGCCGCTGAGCATGAGGCTGTGCGGGTCGGCGTCCAGACCGATCAGACGCTGCGGGGCAAACACCTGACGCAGGTACTGGAACGACTTGCCCTGACCGCAACCCGCGTCCAGCAGTACCGGATGGTTCGGCAGCTCTTCACTGAACAACGTGCGCAGGTCGTTGATGGCCACCCGCAGCACGTGGTGCTGCCAGGTGAAGCTGCGCAGGAACCAGAAACCGAAGCGGGTTTCTTCGACGTAACTGTCGCTGAGGTACTGTTGTTCGGTGCCGCTCACGTTGCATCGCTCGCGCAAATCTCCGACAGCATGCGCAACCGGCGCTTGGGCTCGCTGACGAACGGATTGCGTTCGTCCCAGGCGTAGCCGGCGAGGATCGCGCTGATCATCCGACGGATTTCCGGTGTGCCACCCTGGTGGTAGATCACATCCTGGAAGGTCCCCGCGTACCAGCCTTCGACGTAACAGCGGAATGTGTCGACGCCACGCTTCAGTGGCTCGGCAAATTCGCGCTGCCAGTCCACGCTTTCGCCTTGCAGTTGGCGATGCAGAACGCTGGCGGCCATGCTCGCCGAACGCATGGCGATGGTCACCCCGGAGGAAAATACCGGGTCGAGGAATTCTGCCGCGTTGCCGAGCAAGGCGAAGCCCGGGCCGTGCAAGGTTTTGACGTTGGCCGAGTAGCCGCCGATGGTCCGCGCGGGGGTGTCCCATTTCGCGTTTGTCAGCACCTTGGCAAGGCTTGGCGTTTCAGCGATGAAGCCGCGCAGGCACGCGTCGAGATCGTCGCCGCGGCCTTCGAAGTGTTCGGCTGCGGCGACCACGCCCACCGAACAGCGGCCCTGGCTGAACGGGATGGTCCAGAACCAGATATCGCGCTGGGTCGGGTGGGTGGTGATGAGGATCTTTTCACGGTCGAAGTGCGGGCTGTCGATGTGGTCTTCGACATGGGTGAACACCGCTTGGCGTATCGGGAAATTCGACGGTGCTTCAAGGTCGAGCAAGCGTGGCAATACGCGGCCATAGCCGCTGGCATCGAGCACGAAATCGGCTTCGAGACGGTATTCGCTGCCGTCTTCACGGCGAGCGCCGAGCTGGGGTTTGGCCAATTCGAAGTTGGCACTGGTGATCGTCTCGCCGTAGCGGATTTCCACCCCTTGCAGCGCTGCCTGATCGGCCAGCAATTTGTCGAAGTCACCGCGCAGCACCTGGAAGGTGGTCGGCTTGCCGTTGCTGAAGGTGTCGCCGAAATCGAACGTGCTGTAGCGCTCGCCCCAGGCGAATGCCGCGCCGTTTTTCAGCTGAAACCCGGCCGCTTGCACCGCTTCGAGCATGCCGGCTTCTTCGACGAAATCCAGGCAATGCGAGAGCAGGCTTTCACCAATGGAAAACCGTGGGAAGTGCTGACGTTCAATGATCAACACGTCATGGCCGTTACGCTTGAGCAGCGCGGCGGCGATGGCGCCCGATGGGCCGGCACCGATAACGATGACCTGGCGACGTTCCGTATCAACTGTTGGCACTGGAGCTCCTGGCCGGGGCGGCGACCTGTGAGGGAATTCGGCGCATACCGGCGAGTGCCGGCAGCAGCGTTGCGATCAAACCCATCAGCATCAGCGCAAAATACAGCGCCGGGCTGATCAGCTGTTGTTGCAGCAGCAGGTTGAGAAAGACGATCTCGCTCAAGCCGCGAATATTCAACAGCAGACTTTCGCGCCAGCGGCTGGCGCCGACAAACGATGCGCCGGCCCAACCGAGGCCGAGCCAGTTACCCAACAGTTTGCTGACGATGGGAAACACCAGCAGCGCACCGAGCTGTGCCCAACTGAGGCTGTCCATGGCGCTGTGCACGTTGATCTGCACAATGCCGAAGGTCAGGATCAGCGGTATCGCGATGCCGTTCTGCAGGCGGCTCATCAAGGCTGCCGATAACGGTAGCACCAGCGGTAGCTTGAGAGCAGCCATGCACAACAGATAACCGATGCCGAAAATCAGCGCATTGAGCTTGTAGTGTTCCGCCACCACCAGCAGCGCGAAGAAGCCCAGGCTGTGCAGCAGCGGTTGGCGCAACCCGAGCACACGCAGCAACAACGGCAGGCAGGCGCCGGCCAGCGGCAGCAACAGGCTGCTCAGGTGCAGGCTGCCTTGGGCGAAGGCGAACAGGCTCCAGCAGGTCAGGTCGATGAGGATCGCGGTCTGCACCAGTCGGCGGGTAGCGGCCGGTGGATAATTGATGTGTCGCAGGTACAGATACAACACCGGAATGGCTGTGATTGCGAACAACAGGCCGACCGCCAGCGAGCTCAACCATGGCTGATCCGGCAGCAGCCCAATGGCCGTCGCCAGACCACAGATGAACGGAATGCCGAAACTCGGCAAGGCGATTTTCAGGCTCTGGCGATCCAGCTTCAGGTCGATCACGTCGCTGAGGATATGCCCCAGCAGCAGCGCGAAGCTCAAGCTGTAGAGGTTTTTCAGCCAGCCCGGCGAGACCAGCTCGACACCGCTCAACTGCCAGAACGGTTCAATCCAGAAATACATCAACAGCGGCAGGCCGAAGGTTGCCAGCAGCAACTGGCTGACAATCGGGATCAAACCCAAATGACGCCCAATGCGAGTCGCCACGGCAAACAGTGCCAGGGCCAGCAGCCAGAACAGCACGATCATCATGCTGCCGGCTCCGTCACTGGTGCGGCGTGCGTCGAAGGTTTGGCCCACGGCGCGAGGATGAAACTGAAGGCCAGTCCAAGGCTCACCGAAAGACCGAAGTTGCTCACCGCCGGCGTGCTGGAAATCGCCAGCAGCCCAAACGACAGCCACGTGGTCGCTGCTGCCAGCAGCGTGCCCAGCAGGCTCACGGCGGCACCGCCGATCTGCTCGCGCATGAGGATCGCGTAATCGACACTGATCGCCGTCACCAGCAGCAGCCCGAACACGCTGAACAGTGTCAGCGGTTGCCCCAGCCAACCGAGGCTGGCCAGGCTGCACAGCGCCGCCAGCAATGGCAGCGCGACGAGCCGCAAGGCGCCGCCAAAACCGAAAGGCAGAATCAGCAGCAGCACGATCAGTACGCAGGACAGCAGCTTCAGTTCAGCGGCGCTGATCTGGGTGGCGGCAAAGACTTTGTTCAGGTCGTCCAGGCGGTCCACCAACTGCACACCTGGCAGGTCCAGCGCTTGCACCCGCAGCAACGCGGCATCGTTCAAGCCTTGCAGGCTGACCATCGCCGCCACGCCGTCATCCGAGGCGCCGAGCCATAGCGGGCGCCACGGCTCGGCCAAGGGGCCGACCAGCGCCGCGTCAACGTCTTCGACCGGTAGCGCTTGCAACTGTGCCAGTTCGGCTTGCAACGCGGTGGTCGGGATACCGAGGTCGAGCAACGGTTGCCAGTATGTCGGCAGTTTGTTCAGGGCTTCGCGAACCTGTTGCTGCTCGGAAGGCAGACTGACCAGCTGACTCAGCGCCAGGTAGCCTTTGAGCTTGTCCAGATTGACCAACTGATCCAGCCGTTCACTGAGGGCTTTCTGGCGTTCGAACAGTTGCTGCTGATTGGCCGCGCGCACCAGGAAAAACTGGCTGGTCGGTTGATAGCCGGTGATCCGTGCAATGGTCTGCGCTTCGTTCATCAACTGCGGCGGCGCACTGACCCACTGACGGATGTCGTTTTTGCTGGTCAGGTGCCACAGGCCGCCGGCACAAAAGGCCAGGACCAACACCAGCAGGACCGAACTGCGCACGCGTTTGAGCAACGCTTCACGCACACTCACTAAAAACTCGGCTACCCGCAAGGGCCACTGTGCGGGTCGCAGGTCCGTGCCCTTGAGCAGCGCCGGCAACAAGCAAACCGCCGACAGGTACGCGCCGAGCAAACCGGCAGCAGAGAACACGGCAATCTGGGTCAACGCCGGGAACGGTGTCCAGGCCAGTGCCAGATAACCGATGCAGCTGGTGGCCAGGCTCAGGGTCAGCCCCGGCAAGGTCACGCGCAGTGCAGGCCAGCTGTGCCAGGGTTTCAGGCTCCAGCTCTTGGACAGGTAATGCAGCGGGTAGTCGACTGCGACGCCGATCAGGCTCGACCCCAGCACCAGGGTCATCACGTGCATATGGCCAAACAGCGCAACGCAGGCCACCGAGCCAAACAGCATGCCGACCAGAACGGGAACGAAGGCCAGCAACACCCGAAGCCTGCGGAACGCCAACAACAGCAGCAACAGAATGCCGAAAGTTGCACCACCGCCGACCCAGGTGATCTCGCGGGTCGCTTGTTGTTGACCGTTGGCGGCGTACAGCAGGCCACTGGCGGCCAGCAGTTGCACGTCGGCCTGTGCCGCTTCTTCGCGGCTGTGCTTGAGCAGTTCGGCGACTTTCAGTGGCAGGCGCATGTCGAACGCGTTGCCGCTGGTGCGGGCCCGCAGCAATACCCAGCTTTTGCCATCGGCGTCGGCGACCAATGCGCCGCTGCCAATGTCCAGTTGCACTGAGCCGTGCTGCGGCTGGCTGTTCTGAATGCGTCCGGTCAGACCCAGCCAGTCATCCTGGCTCGGCACCAGGCTGAAACCGGTAAAGGGATCGAACAGCGCTTGTACACGTTGCTGGATGAAGGCTTGCGGCTGCTCGATCAGCTGTTGCCGATCGGCGGCCGAGAGCATCGCCAGCCGACCTTGCAGCAGTTGCGTGCGTAGCGCCGGCAGGTCGGCTTGCAGGTTCCATTGGACCTTTTCGAAGACGCCGCTGGCCAGCCACTGTTCGCCGAGTTTTTGCGTCATGGCGATGGCTTGCTGACGATCGGTGTGCCCGACCAGTACCAGCATTTCGCGGTTCAGCGGCTCCTGCATGCGCTGTTCGGCCTTGAGCTCCAGCGCATCCGGCGCGGTGCCCGGCACCAGATCCATCAGGTTGGCCGACAGCGGTGCGCCGTCGTGCCATTGCCAGCCGGCGAGTGCGAGCACCGCCAGCAGCAGGGTCAAGAATAGCCGTGGGAGCCTCCGTTCACTCGGCAAAGTCATGTTGCTCCGCATCGCTCAGTGGGGTGGCGCTGGTGGTGTCCTGCATGCGCAAAACGGTGCTGTCGCCCTGGGTTTCCAGCAACTCGATGCGCTGCACCAGTTCGCCGCCGTCGATGTTGATCTGATTGAACACCTGCTTGAGCAGCATCGAACGCGGGGTCAGCGTGAGTGTCCAGTGCTGCGCTTCGCCGCTCAGCGACAACTCGAAATCCCGTTGCAGCCCGCTACTGTCACCTTGCAGTACAGCGAGGAAGATGCGGTTCTGCTCGGCACCGGCACTTTTGCCCGGGAGCATTTGCCAGCCGCTGCCGTCACGCCGCGCGATGCCCTTGGTGCTGATCCGGTAATCCTGTTGCAGTGGAGTCTTGAGCAACCACAGCAAACCGTGATCCCTGGCCAGCACGAACGTGCCCTTGCTGGTTAGTGGTTGCGGCAGGGCACGCAGGTGTTTTTCCTGGATGAAGCTGCCGTGGATTACGCTGGGTTTGGCCAGTTGATCGCTGAGTTGTTGCAGGTCGAAGGCGTTTGCCAGCGTTGAAAACCCCAGTAACAGCAGTAGGCCGAAAGGTTTGAACAACCTCATGGCAACATCCTCTCGACCGCGTCGGTAAACACCTTCGGCGACGCCAGTTGCATCTCGCGGCTGGCGACGTGTACGGCGACCTGCACCGAGCTGGCGCGGGTCAGGCGTTCACCAGTGGCGAGGTCGCTGATCAGGTAACTGATCTTCAGACGGTTTTCCCATTCCACCAGACTGGCGCGGACGTTGAGCGTCTGGCCGAACACTGCGCCGCGCACGTAACGCAGTTGCAGGTCGATCACCGGCCACGCGTAGCCGGACTCGAGCATGGCGGTGTAGTTGTGGCCGAGCTGGTCGAGCAGGGCGCAGCGGGCGACTTCCAGGTACTTCACGTAATGGCCGTGCCAAACCACGTGCATGGAATCGACATCGAAAAACGGCACGAGGATTTGCGTATCGGCGTGAAGCACTCCCTTGCTACGCATGCAGCCTCCAGTGTTGTTCGGCGATGCGTTGCAGACACAGACGCAGTTCACCTTCCAGGGCGCGGTCTTCAATGACCGGCGGGAAATCCTTGGCGAGCTCTTCGTGCATCGCTGCCAGCGCCGGCGGCAATGGCCGGGCGTCTTCTGCCTGGCTGCGCAGCCAGACCCCTTGGTTGGCCGCCAGCAGCGTTGCGGCGGCCACTTGTTCGGTCAGTTCCAGTACACGGATCGCATCACGGGCGGCGATGGTGCCCATGCTCACCTTGTCCTGGTTGTGGCATTCGGTGGAGCGCGAGAACACGCTGGCCGGCATGGTGTTTTTCAGCGCTTCGGCGGTCCAGGCGCTGGTGCCGATCTGCACCGCCTTGAAGCCGTGGTTGAGCATCGCGCGCTCGGCGCTGGCGCCCGACAGGTTGCTCGGCAAACCGTGGTTGTAGCGTTCGTCCACCAACAGCGCGAGCTGACGGTCGAGCAGGTCGGCAACGTTGGCCACGAGGTTTTTCAGGCTGTCCATGGCGAAGGCGATGTGCCCGCCGTAGAAGTGCCCGCCGTGCAGCACGCGCTCGGCTTCGGCGTCGATGATCGGGTTGTCGTTGGCGCTGTTGAGTTCGATCTCGATGAACGAACGCAGCCAGTTCAGGCTGTCGGCCAACACGCCGAGCACATGTGGGGCGCATCGCAGCGAATAGCGATCTTGCAGGCGATGCAGCGGTGCGGTCGGCGCGTCGATTGCCAGATCCTTGCGCAACCACGCGGCAACCTGCATTTGGCCCGGATGCGGCTTGGTGGCGAACAGGCGTTCGTCGAAGTGCTCCGGGTTGCCTTGCAGGGCGACCACGTTCAGCGCGGTGATGCGCGTCGCCAGTTGCAACAGGTAGTCGGCACGGGCGAAGGCCAGGCAGGCGAGGCCGGTCATCACCGCCGTGCCGTTCATCAGCGCCAGCGCTTCCTTGGGTCGCAGCACCAGTGGTTCCCAGCCGAGTTCGCGGTGTACGTCGGCGGCCTGCCGGCGTTCGCCCTTGAACAGCACTTCGCGCTCGCCGGACAAGGTCGCGGCCACGTAAGACAGCGGCGTCAGATCACCGCTGGCGCCCACCGAACCCTCTTCCGGGATCAGCGGCAGAATGTCCTGTTCGAGGAACGCGTGCAGGCGCTCCAGCAGCTCGATGCGAACCCCGGACACGCCGTGGCACAGCGACTGCAAACGCGCTGCGAGGACCGCGCGGGTGGCTTGGGCGTCGAGCAGCTTGCCCAAACCGCACCCGTGAAAGGTGTACAGATGACGCGGCAGTGCTTCGACGTGGTGCAGCGGCACCGCAACTACGCAGGAGTCGCCGTAACCGGTGGTCACGCCGTAGATCACGCCTTCCTTGTCCAGCAACGAATCGAGGAACCGTGCGCCCTTGGCGATGCGCTCACGGTATTCGTTGTCGCTTTGCAGTTGCACGGGCGCTTGACGGTTGGCCAGGGCCAACACGTCTTCGATGCGCAAAGGGAGTTCGCCGAAGGTTACCGGCTCAAGCAGATGCGTCGTCATCGGTCTTCCAGAATGGGTAAAAGTTGAACCATTGTTGGGGCGCTTCGAGACAGCACTGGCCGAGGCGTTCGGCGTAGCGCGTGGCCCATTGGTGAATCACTTGCTCGCGGTCGCTGCGCTTCCACACCACCGCATCGGTGAAGGGCTCGATGATCAGTCGATAATCGCCCGTTGGTTTCTTCAGGCACAGCAGAAAATTGACCGGACACTTCAACAGACCGGCCAGCAGCCACGGACCTTGGGGAAATGCAGCCGGATGACCGAGGAAGTCCACCGTCACGCTGCGCCCGCCGTGCAGCGGTACGCGGTCGCCGGCAATCGCCAGCCACTCGCCACGCTCCAGGCGCTGGCTCAGTTGCAGCATGATCACCGGGTCCAGTTCGCTGACCTGGATCAGCCGCAAATTGGTCGCGCCGGCTTCGCCCAGCAGGCGATTGAAACGCTCGGCGTGTTTGGTGTGCACCAGCACGTTCATGGTGACCCTTTCACCGAGTTCGGCGAGGGCCCGGCAGACTTCGAGGTTGCCCAGGTGTGCGCCTACGAGCATCTGCCCGCGTGTGCCGCGCAACTGATTGCGCAACAGCGCTGGGTCAATGATTTCGATCTGTTCGATGCTCAGCTTGCCGTTCCACACGTCGAGCTTGTCGAGCATGGAATCGGCGAAGGCCATGAACTGGCCGAATACTCGCCAATGGGTCGGGCGCAGTTCGTTGCGACCGCTCCAGTCGGCGAGGCGCTGCTGGTAGTGCCAGGCGCTGTGGCGGGCGCTGCGACCAAACAGAAAAAAGTATAAAACGATGCCGTACAGCAGCGGGCTCAACAGCCGACGCCCCAGCACTTTTGCGCAGAACGCGGTGAATTTCATCAGCCAAAAGCTGCCGCGTTCCTTGTGATCGGCCCAGTGTTCGTTGTCTGCGTTGATGCTCATGCTCGCCACCGTCGCCAGAGGATTGCCGGCGCCCGTAGCAGCATGCCGAAGAACAGGCGGGTGTGCATGCTCGTAATCAGCACGTTGTCGCGGAACAGGCGAAAATGCGAGACGCCGTCCAGGGGGTAGTGAACCTTTGTCTGCACCCAGCGCATCGGCTGATTGCGCCAGGCCAGGCGCACAATGATGTCGGTGTCAAAGTCCATGCGTTTGCCGATCTTCACCGAGTGGATGAGCGCCAGGGTCGGGGGCAATGGATAGAGGCGAAAGCCACACATGGAGTCGCGAATCTGTAACGACAGAGTGTTGATCCAGACCATGACGTGAGTCAGATAGCGGGCGTACAAACGGCCCTTCGGCACGCTGGCATCGTAGAGCGGATAGCCGCAGATCAATGCGTCGGGATGGGCGCGCGACTGCTCGATAAAGGTCTCGACATTACTCAGGTCGTGCTGACCATCGGCGTCCACCTGCAAGACGTGACTGAAGCCCAGGCGCGAGGCTTCGCGAAACCCGCTCAGGACGGCGCCGCCCTTGCCCTGATTGACGGCGAGTCTGATCAGGAAAACCTGGTCACGCTGGGCCAGTTGCTCAAGCACCGCCGCACAGGCCGGGCTGCTGGCGTCATCCACCAGAATGCACGGCAGCTGGTTGGCGAGCAGCGCATTGACCACGGTGGTGATGGCGGTTTCGTGGTTGTAGACCGGGACCACGGCGCAGGGGTTATGCATGTGCAGTCTCCAGCAAAATCCGCCCACTGGAGCAGGTGGCCGTCTCATTGCGATAGGCGAAATACAACTTGCTACGTTGCGGGTCGAAGCGCAAGTGCAGCTGGACTTCATCGCCGGGGCGCAGCAGTTGCTGGAATTTCAGCACTTCCATACCGGCGAACTTTGCCGGCAGATCCATCAACCGCTGGCCCAGATTCAGTGCCCACTCGACTTGCACCACCCCCGGCAATACGGGGGTTTGTGGGAAGTGCCCACTGAAGTAAGCGAGGTCTGGCGGCACCGCCAGTTGCAGGCTCCACTCGCCGTCGACTTCGACCTGTTCCAACACCTGCGGCGCCTTTGGGCGGGATGCCAGCAGCAAGGCTTCAACTTCGGCCTGCGGTAGTTTGCCTTGGGCGTTCAGCGGCAGTTGGCGCAACAATCGCCAGCGGCGCGGCAGGGCCAGGGTTTCGCAATGTTGACTCAGGTGCTGGCGCAGTTCCTGGGTCAGCGTGCGTCGCCCTTGATTGCGCAACGCATGCAGACCTTGTTCGCTCAGCACCAGCAAGGCACCCAACGACGCACGATTTTCCTGAACCACGCCAAGGCGCGCTTCGGCGACCCAGTCGTGGGCCATCAGCGCCTGTTCGAGCATGGGCAGCGAGATGCGTTTTTCTTCCAGTTTGACGATCCGGTCCAGCCGCCCCAGCAGCTCGAAACGGCCGTCGGCGGCGATGCGCGCGGCGTCGGCGGTGTGTTCAACGTGGTCGACCGGCAAATAGGGTGAGGCGATGAGCAGGGCGCCGTCACGGTCCTGGCTGAGCACGACATCGGCAAAGGGCTGCCAGAGATCGTCGCCTTGACGCCAGGCAATGCCGCCGGTTTCCGAGCTGCCGAGAATCTCCGTTGGCCATTGTTGCAGGCGCTCGTGCAAGCGTTGCGCAGCCTCGGCCGGCAAGGCACCGCCGGAGGAAAACACCCGGCGGACTGCGCTCAAGGCCGGCCAGTCGAGGTTATCGCCCATGCGCTTGAGCAACGCCGGGCTGGCGACCCAGGCGAAGGCCGGGTGTTCGCGGCTGGTGCGCTGCAAGTCTTCCGGGAAAGCCAACTGCCTGCGTACGAACGGACGCCCGGCGCACAGCGGCCACAGCACCCGAAACAGCAATCCGTAGATGTGCTGGGTGCCGACGCTGCCGATGATGCAGGCATTGCCCAGGTCCGCGCCCCACAAGTGCTCCAGCGCCTGAACTTCATTGGCCAGTTGCCGCAGGGTTTTCTCGATGCGCTTGGGTTCGCCGCTGGAGCCGGAGGTGCACAGGCTCAGGTGACAGTGATCGAGGTCCAGTTCGGCGGCGGCCAGCGGCGTTTGCTGGAAGTCAGTCAGGTGTGCGTCGTCCGCCAGATCGGTCAGCCACAGATCGACTGCCGTCGACCAGCGCAGACGAGTCTGGGGTTGCAGGTCGGCGGGCAGCAGCACGCTGACCCCGGCACGCCAGGCACCGAGCAGGGCAATGGCCAGTTCAGCGGCGTCTTCCAGGTGCACGGCGATGCGCGTGACACCTTGCGCTTGCAGGCCGGCGGCGAGGCGCAGCGCCTGCTCACACAGGTCGGCGTGATTGAGCGCCGGACCGGCTGTGACGGCGCGCGCAGGTAGTGCCTTGAGCAACAGGTGCTCAAGTTTTATCCAATTCATGGGTGGCCTCGTACCCGTTGTCGTATGAGCCATTCAATGGCAAACAGCAGACCCATCAACCCGTAGGAGATCAGGCCGGTGTACAACATCCACCAACTCAACGGCGCCCAGAGAGTCAGGGCGGCGGCGAGCAAACCGTTACAGAGGAAAAACACACTCCAGGCGATCGTCACCTGGCGGGTATAAATAATGGCCTTATCCGGCAGATGCGGTTCGCGCAAACGCGCCAGCCGCTCGATCATTGGTTGCCCGAACTTCAGGCTCAGGCCAAACAGCACCAGCATGAAACTGCTCATCAGTACCGGATACCAGCGCAGCAACAACGGGCTGTCGAACAACGCCAGCAGCAGGCAAAAAGCAATGGCAACTACCGCCATCCAGACGCTGCCCGGACGTCGCTCGCCCAGCAGCGCACGGGCCAGCCACAATCCGCCCAGCAGCAGACCAAACTGCCATGGGGCGAAATGTTCCATGCCGAAATACACCGCAAAGGGGTACAGCAGGCCCGCGAGCAGCAGGCCGAGGCCGATCACTCGGCTCATGCGGCCGGTTGAACCAGACGGTAAACCGCCTCGACCACGTCGCCGACAGTACGCACCGATTTGAATTCCTCGGCGGCGATTTTCTTGCCGGTCTGGCGTTTGATGTGATCGATCAGATCGACCGCGTCGATGCTGTCGATTTCCAGGTCCTGATACAGGTTGGCATCCAGGTTCACGCGTTCGGGTTCCAGCTCAAAGAGTTCGACCAAGGCATCGCGCAGGGTGTTGAAAATGTCGTCACGAGTTTGCATGGTCCGGTCTCAAGCTGCCTTTGTTGCAGTGACGAACGCCGCAAGGCTCGCCACGTTGGTGAAGTGACCACGGGTGTCATTGGCTTCGGCATCAATCTTGATACCGTACTTTTTCTGAATCGCCAGGCCGAGCTCCAGAGCGTCGACCGAGTCCAGACCCAGGCCTTCGCCGAATAGCGTCTGCTCGTCGCCGATGTCTTGCACGCCGATGTCTTCGAGGCCCAGGGCGTCGATGATTAGCAGTTTTATCTCACGCTTCAGATCGCTCATCTTCGGCGAGCTCCTTAATAAAGTAATGGTGGAAGTAATCATTGAGCTTGCGCGAGGCCTTAGGGGGCGAACCGAGCGCGGCGAAGGCTTGTGGGTCTATATCGGCCCCTACACGGAAACTGAAGTGAACGCGGCGTTTGGGGATCCGATACCAGGGCTCGGCCTTGGTCAGGGTCGTCGGGCTGACCTTGATGATCACCGGGGTGATGATTCTCGCACCGCGCAGGGCGATTGCCGCGGCGCCCCGATGAAAGGCCGGCGGTTGGCCGGGTTGGGTGCGGGTGCCTTCGGGGAAGATGATCAGGGTCTGGTCGCTTTTCAGTGCATCGGCAGCGGCATCGAGCATGTCCATGCTGCCGTCATTGCTGATGTACTCGGTGCGGCGTAGCGGGCCACGGGTGAAGGGATTTTCCCAGAGGCTTTTCTTGACCACGCAGTTGGCGTGGGGCACCAGACCGATCAGGAACACGACATCAATCAGCGATGGATGATTGGCGATGATCATCTGCCCCGGACGCCCGAGTTTTTCCGCGCCCTGGATGTCGTAGGTCAGTACGCCTGTGCGGGCCATGAACCGGACAAAAGACCGGAACTTGCGGCTGACAGTAAGCCGCGCCCGTTGCCGATGGGTCTGGGCATCGCCCGGCAGGCAGCCGAGCACCGGGAGAATCACCAGCCGCAGGCACAGCCCGCCCCACCCGAACAGGGCGAAGCTCGCGGCGGTGGCCAGCAGGCGCCAGTAGTAGGCGTCGCGGTGTTTATCGGTTACGGGTTGCGTTGCCAGGTCCATACACGATTTTTCCAGGCATGTTGGCAGGTGGTCTGCTGGCCGAGCAGCGTACGCAACAGATTCAGGGCGTGGGGCCAGTGAGCGTTGGACAACGCATCCGAGGAGCTGTTCAGGGACAGCTGCCATTGATTTCCGGGTGTGATCAGCAGGCCGACCGCGTAAGGAAACGGCACATCGTCGATCCAGGCCGAGTAGGCTTGCGGCGGTTGTTCTTCTGCGATCACCAGCAGTACCGCAGGCGCGCCTTCCTCAAGCAGCGCCGCAGCCTCTAGCATGCCGTGTTCAAGCCCGTCGCCGGCCGCGGCGAGGGCGGTCATTTCGCTGGTTTCGCCGCGCATGATCGACCACAGGCCAATGACGGCGTTGTGCACCGACAGGCTGAACTGGGTCGGCGACAGCTGCTGATCGGCTGCCAGATCGTTGAGAATCTCGAAAGTACGCGGGGTTTCGCCGTGACGAGAAATAAAGACCAACGGTAGCTGTTCGCGACCCTCGGCCAACGGCCAACCGACACTAAAGGCCATCCGCGCCAGACGGCTGAGTCGCCGACGCTGCATGGCCGGCAGAAACGATACGTCGGGGGCGGCATCACTGCTTTCGAGCACGACCGGTTGTCGGCTCCAGGCTTGCCAATCGTCCACGCTTTCGAGCCCAGGGGCCCACGCGCGCCATTGGGCGATATTGAATGTGATCACTGAAAATTCATCCCGCCCCTGCGGGCTTCCTTGACGCGGTGAGTCGATTGACCGGCGACTACCCGACATGGCGCTACGGCCGAGTGGCGCGCATTATCCCGGTGCAGCTGGCTTGTAGCAAATACTGGCTCCATTTTATTCGGCGCGCCATGTCGTTGATCGGCAAAAAAAGCTGTCGTTTGGCCATTATTCAGTTTCTTACAGCCGTGTCTGCCAGATGATTCATCGATCAAAGAGCGAGGCGGGTTGGTTTTTTGCAGAGAATGCAGCTGACTGCGTAGTCCGATTGCCAACGAGGTAGCTAACCAACGGCGTCGGCTACTACACTCGGTCATTCTTTGATACACGGAGGTTTTGACATGCGGCGCGTGGTGTTCAATCAAAAAGGTGGCGTGGGCAAATCCAGTATTGCCTGCAATCTGGCGGCGGTCAGCGCCAGCGAGGGTTATCGCACGCTGCTGGTGGATCTCGATGCCCAGGCCAACTCGACTCAGTATCTGACGGGCCTGACCGGCAACGACATCCCGATGGGCATCGCCGACTTCTTCAAGCAGACCCTGTCGTCCGGGCCGTTCTCGAAGAAAAACCAGGTCGATATTTACGAAACTCCGTTCGACAACCTGCACGTGGTCACCGCCACGGCCGAGTTGGCCGACCTGCAGCCCAAGCTTGAGGCCAAACACAAGATCAACAAGCTGCGCAAACTGCTCGACGAACTGGCCGAAGACTACGACCGGATCTACCTCGACACCCCGCCAGCGTTGAACTTCTACGCGGTATCCGCCTTGATCGCTGCCGATCGCGTGCTGATTCCCTTCGACTGCGACAGCTTCTCCCGTCAGGCGCTGTACGGCCTGCTGGCAGAAATAGAAGAGCTGAAGGAAGACCACAACGAAGACCTGCAAGTCGAAGGCATCGTGGTCAACCAGTTCCAGGCCCGTGCGAGCCTGCCGCAGCAGATGCTCGACGAACTGATCGCCGAAGGCCTGCCGGTGCTGCCGGTGTACCTGGCCAGCTCGGTGCGCATGCGCGAATCCCACCAGGCCAACATGCCGCTGATCCACCTCGACCCCCGGCACAAACTGACCCAGCAATTCGTCGAACTGCACAACCTGCTGGAAAACACCTGATTCCTACAGACAACACAGCACTTATGTGGGAGCGAGCTTGCTCGCGATAGCGGCCTGACAGCTAACATCTACATTCAATGTCACACCGTCATCGCGAGCAGGCGAACGTCGCCCGGCTCTTCCCACATTTAGTTCAGGGTGACTTTGAGAACGTCGTTAGATCCCCTGACTACGCAACCAACTCATCAACTGCGGCAACGGAAACGCCCCGCTCTGACGCGCCACTTCCCGGCCGTTCTTGAACAGAATCAAACTCGGAATCGAACGAATCCCCAACTGCGCCGACAACTGCTGATTCGCCTCGCTGTCCAGCTTGGCCAACCGACACTTGCCCGCCAACTGCCTCGCCGCCTGCTCGAACACCGGCGCAAACGACTTGCACGGCCCACACCAATCCGCCCACACATCCACCAGCAACGGCAGATCACCCTTGATCTGACTGGCGTAATCGCCTTGCTTCAGTTCAAAGGGCTTGTTCAGCAGGACTTCGGCTTTGCAGCGCCCGCACTTGGGCTGATCGCCCAGGCGCTCGGCGGGGATGCGGTTGAGGCCGTTGCAGTGGGGGCAGGGGATGAGCAGTG
This sequence comes from Pseudomonas sp. GW822-FHT02D10, assembly GCF_058802345.1. Taxonomy (NCBI): domain Bacteria; kingdom Pseudomonadati; phylum Pseudomonadota; class Gammaproteobacteria; order Pseudomonadales; family Pseudomonadaceae; genus Pseudomonas; species Pseudomonas sp. GW822-FHT02D10. The sequence continues at coordinate 27,807 of NZ_JBXAOB010000025.1, read as the reverse complement.
GTTCGGACATCGGAGAGCTCCGTAGAGGCGACGCAGAGTGTTAGTAGTTGGAGGCTGGCGGCGCAGATATCAAGTTCGATATCGCCCTGACGCTAGATCACCCTGGTGCTGCTGATGGCGCCAATGGCCGCGTCATAGTCCACACCACTGAGTTGTGCCATGTAGTGCTCTCGTAACTCGCTTTCCCAGCCCAGTACCCGATCAAGAATGGTTTCGGCGCCCTGTAGATCAAGTCCGAAATGTTCATGGTGGCTGAGGATGTTTTGCCGGCTGATCAGCGTCCCTTCGTTACCCAGTGCCATGGCCATCGTGGCGGGTGATTCGTGTGGCGATGGGACTACGTCGTACATCGGTGAAAGGCGCCAGGAGCCGTCTCGCCAGATAATGGCCAGGTTCTTGGCGTGTGCATCGTCATTGCCGACCAGAACGTGAAAGCACATTTGAACGTAGAACTGCTCCAGATCTTCCAAGGGGACACCGCGTCTGCGCATTTCATCGGCAACACCGGCATAGCGCCAGCGGCTGTGATCAGTCGAGGACCAGTCAGCATCCAGCAAGGTCAGCGCACTGAGCATGGGGACCCTGCGCATGTGGCCGTCGACTTCAACCCGATCAAAACGATCCACCAATAACGTAGAGCGTTTATCGGTGATCAGTCGCGTTCTTGCGGTGTGGATACCTTTTGACGCCGCAAACGTCATGCACGCGTGTTCGATCGCCGGGATGTCAACGGTATCAAAGCGATCCCGAGCCTTCGCCAGCACAAGCGTGTTGCCATCACGCAGTGTGCGTTTTGGCCGGGCACCACCAAGGGAGGAACGATGACGGACCAGCAGGATTCTCTGTCGATCAGGGTCGTTAAGCTGATGGCTTTGAATGATGTCGGCGGTATTGATGAACTCCCCCAGGCCTCGCAGGGACGGGACCGACTCACCTCCAATACCCGGTGGAGCCGTTCGCGCAGTTCCGGCCATCAGGTTGCCGGAACGGTCATTGTTGGGCGATCTGATCAGCATCTCGATAGGCGTCATGGCTTGACCATGCAGAGACTTGAGCAACTGTTCGCCCCATGAATCGGGCATGCAATCGCGTATGAACCCCGGAATGCCATTGTTGGACGTTACCCGAAACACCTGATCGCTAGGCGGATAACGAATCGGATCTGGCACCCAATCGTTTTGCGCAAGGTAGGCGGGGGAGTACACGAACTCACCGCTGCCGCTGATGCCCATTCTCAACCGTCCCAAGGTAACCGTCTCGGCGGTGAGTGGATGCTCCATGTAGATGTATGCCGCAGGGATGTTCATCAGAAGCTCTCTTCGGTCACGCGCTTGATGCGCACTCGCTGGCTCTTCAGCTCAGGGGCTTTTTTGCTGATCGGCTCGTCATTGAATACTTCTGAAAGCAGGCCCAGATGCCATAACACCAGCATGAAGGTACGCAGTTCAACAACGGGGTCGCCGGCCTCGATCTTGCCCAACGTGCCTGCGGCTACGCCCACCAGCTTGGCGAGGTCTTTCTGCCTAAGGCCGCGTTCCTGGCGTCGTTTTTTGGCCAGGAGGCCTATTTTTATAAGGCTTTCAGCGCAGTCGAGTGGAAAAAAAGTGCTCATTAGGCTTTGCCAAAGTAATCTTTAAGTGGATTAAGCGACAGTATAGAAGGTCTTAATGATGTGCAAGGAAGGGTAGGGCTGCTCAGATCAGTGTGTCGTCGCTTGTAACGGGACAAAGTCCAGCACCCATGGGAGAAGAGAGCCATTTTCAGGATTTTTTCTTGTAGTTAAGATCATCTATACAGAGTCTTAAGTCTTATAAGAATCAATATGATGATCTTTATTTATGAGGTCTTACCCTGTGAGTGCTGCCAGTGACGCCTCGTGGGTGCCTGTGATGCGCTTATCATTGGAGGCCACAAAAAATGGGCGACCCCAAGGTCGCCCATATTCATTACGCCGAAACCTGCGCCCGCAAGCGTCGCCCGATGACGTCCAGCAAGTCGCAGCCGTCGCGCAGCGAAATGACCAGCGCCTGCGCAACCTCGTGCAGAACGCTGGCGTCACCCTGGATGTCGTCGCGCAGGGCGAAGGTTTCCAGCAGTTGGGTGGCGCTGCGGATGCGGTAGGCCGCTGTTTCATGTAGTACGTCGAGCGGGGCTTCGGTGTCGATCAGCAGGGAAGGGATGCGGCAGTCCAGGCCGGTGCCGTAATCGTCGCTGATGGCGATCAGCGTCGCGCCTTTGCTGTTGTAGCGGAAGTGGTAGAACCGGGCGCGTTCGCCGGATTGAGTGAGGATCAGCTCGGACGGATCGTCACCGAGGAAAATCGCCGCTTCCGAGAGACTGTTGGTAATCGCCGGGCGTTGCACGCTTGGCAGCGGGAACGTGGTGACGCGGTTTTCATGGTCTGTCCAGACCACCTCGTCGCCGGCGATATCGACGCGTTGCGCCAAGGCGTGACTCCAGCCGTAGCCGAGGCCGCAATCGATTTCCGCGGCGCTGGTGCGGTAGAGGCGAGTCCACTCGAAGGGCAGCAGGCCGTTGAGCTGGCCATCGGTCAGGGTCAGCAGTTCTTCACCGGTGACCATGGAAACCGGGCAGCCATTGGTGCAGGTGTTCTTGGCGCACGTCGCACTTTTTTCGTCGGGGTTTTTCGACTTTCTCCAGTTTCGAGTTGCGCTTGCCGTCAAAACGCAGCTGTGCCAAACCTTTCTTCATTTGGGCCGTGACGCCACGCGCTGCAACAGCGGTGTACTTCTCGACGTATTCCATGAAGCCTTTGATGATCTTGAACACGGACTCGACAAAACCGGTCACGGCCTTGATGACGATGTCGATCGCTATCCCGACGACGGCTGCCGTGGTCACTTTCGCGGCTTTTCCAGCCATCTGTGTTGGCGGCAAGCCGGCCAGCCAGATGCCGGAGTCTTGCTGATAGGCCACGGGCGCGAGTTTCGGGAACACCGTCTGGTCATCGCCGAACACCAGCATGTGGGCGGTGGCGCTGTGCTGGAAGTGGTAATGGATACCTTCTTCCTCGCACAGGCGCTGGATGAAATGCAGGTCCGATTCATCGTACTGAACGCAATACCCGCGCTCGGGATAAGTCGCCCCGACTTTGAATTCATAGGCATTGCTTTGGATGCCGTGTTCTTCGAGGACCTGGCCGATGATTTTCGGCACGCTGAGGTTCTGGAAGATGCGTTGGTTGATGCGGTGCGCAAGGTAAGACAGCTGCGGGCGCAGGGTCACCGAGTAGCGGGTCAGGCGCTTGCCGGCGTCGCCTTGGGCCACGCGATAGATCTGCCCATGAATGCCCGTGCCGTTTTGCGCGAGCTGCAAAAACGCTGGTTTGTGCAACAGGCTTTCGAGGTCCAGGGACGGTTGTTCACTGACCAGTTCGACGTCGAACTGAAATGGCTGACTGATGGCTTCTCGACCGGTGAGGGCAAGTACCTGGAGATCGTTCGCAAGACCTTCTACGGTCAGGGCGAAGTGAGTCTGGTTGGCCGGCGCGAACATCCGTTGTTCCTCGTGCAGTGCTGCAGCATCCATCGATACCCAAGTGGGTGATCAACGAACGCAAGAATTCTTGGGTGACGCAAACAACATCGACCAGCAGAGCTGGCCGATGTTTTGAAACGGTCGGCCAGACTTAGCCGACGACCGGGGTACGCCAGTCATCGGAACCCGAAGTACCGGATACTTCGTGGGTCCAGGTGATTTTGCGATAGGTGAACTGCACTTCTTCCAAGTGAGTGAAGTGCGAGTTCGACGGGTCCTGGCAGTTGTGCATTTTGTTGTTGATGGCAACGATGATCGCGTCTTCCAGTTTGGTGGTGTAGTAGTGCTCCTGGGTGCCTTGCGCCGAGGTGCGGTACCACTGGATAACGATTTCGCTCATGCGCTCGCCGGAGGTCAGCGCCGCCTGCAGTAGTGGCGAAGACTTGTCGAAGACCTTGGTGATCACGGCTGGCTTGTGCATGCGCTGACCGGTCGGTTGGCCGGACTGCGGATCACGCGGGATGATCACGTCGTGGCTAAACGCCTGAATCATGACCTGGTCTTCGTGACTTTCCTGGTAGGTGTTGCCAACCGAATCAGCGGTGAATGCACCGGCAGTGATCAGGCCTTGTTTGGTGCCAGTGATGGACATATACGCTGGTGTAGCCATGGATGCTCTCCTTGCTAAATAAATGAGGGTGCCCGGGAGGCGAGATCGCCCGGTGGGTGCCTGACTGTGATCAAGGAGCGTGCCACGTTGTATCCAGCCCTTTAAAATCAGCGGGTTGGCTATTTTTCGAGGCACGGCAAAGGGGTATTCAGGGAGGATTCAAGGAAAAGGTGCGCAAGAAGTTGCGCAGTGCTGCGCAACTTCTTGCGCACTTGGCTGCAGGCCTTGTGTGATGTGGTCTAGAGCAGGATAGGGCAGTGTTTTCAGGGCGGTGAGTGCGCAACTTCTTGCGCATCATGGCCATATGAGTGCTTGTAGTGCATGGCTTCAGAGCAGTCGTGGGCGATACGGTAGTGAACTGAGCAACGCGTCTCATGTGCTCACATTTTCGCCGACCCCAAAGGGAACCGCGTATCTAGGCTGATAGAACGCATCGAACTGTGCACCGCTGGTCTGCCTGCGTGTATAGCAAGTTGCGATATACAGAGTCAGGGCTTAACCCCCATAGCAAGATGCGATAAGGATGTTGCATGCGTGTGATCACCTAAAAACGAATATGGGAGGCCAAGGAGCAATGGCCGCATTCGGCCAATGCGCTGGATCAATGGTATCGACAGATCAAGAGGAACAGCCCGGGCGACTTTGCGGCGATGAAGGCGATGTTTCCTGCAGCCGATAAGGTGGGGGCGTTACATGTGTTTGATATCGGTGGGAACAAGCTGCGCCTGATCGCTGTTGTGCACTACATGGCGCAACGGCTGTATATCAAACAGGTAATGGACCATCGTGAATATGACAAGGGTAAATGGAAGGAGGAGCGTCGATGAGCGTTCTGATCAAACAAGCCGCTGAGCACTGGCACTTTGTGTCGCCGTTGCTACGCAAACCGAAAAACGAGGCTGATTACGATGTGCTGGTAAAGGCGCTCGATGAGTTGCTGGACCTCGTCGGCGACGATGAATCGAGCCCGCTCATGAGTCTGGTGGAGATCCTCAGTGACTGGATCGAGGCCTACGACCAGCAACACCGGCCAATGCCTGTGGCCAGTGGAGTTGATGTGCTGCGTTACATGATGCGCGAACACGGCTTGAGTCAGAGCGAGCTACCGGGTGTGGGCGCGCAATCGGTGGTATCGGAAATCCTCAGCGGCAAGCGCCAGCTCAACCTGCGGCAGATCCGCTGGTTGGCCGAACGCTTCGGCGTGTCAGTGGAAACCTTCATCTGACCGTCCTCACGACGAACAGCTGATCTCCAGATGCTTGCCCCACTCAGGCGGGCGCTCGGCGTAGCTGTCCATGCCAGGTTGTTCTTCGAACGGGTTGCTCAGTACCGCGTGCAGGCGGCGAACCTCTGCATAGTCACCGCTTTCTGCCGCATCGATGGCTTTCTGCGCCAGATAGTTGCGCAGGATGTAGAGCGGATTGACCGCGTGCATACGGCTGCGGCGCTGTGCTTGATCGCTGTTGCCGTCGCGGGCGACGCGCGCGCAGTAGCGCTCGGCCCAGGCATCGAAACCCTTGATGTCGACGAAGTCGTCGCGCAAGCGGGCGACCGCGATCTCGGCGGTTTGATCGCCCAAACGGCGGAAAAACAGGCTGTAGTCAACGCTACTGTTTTGCATCAGTTGCAGCAGTTTTTCGACCAGTTTCTGGTCGTCTTCTTCGCCAGTGGTCAAGCCGAGGCGACGGCGCATCAGGTCCAGGTAATGAGCCTGATACAGCGGCAAGTACAAGCCGAGGGTTTCACGCAGAGCATCGACGCTGATGAACGGTGTCAGAGCCTGGGCCAGCGCGCTGAGGTTCCATTGGCCGATGGGCACCTGATTGCTGAACGAATAACGGCCCTGGTCATCGGAATGGTTGCAGATGAAGTTGGCGTCGAAGTCATCGAGGAAGGCGAACGGGCCGAAGTCGAAGGTGATGCCCAGGATCGACATGTTGTCGGTGTTCATCACCCCGTGGCAGAAACCGTAGGCCTGCCATTTGGCAATCAGCTCGGCGTTGCGCTCGACGATTTCGCGGAACATCGCCAGGTACGGTTCGGGCTGTTCCAGGCACTCGGGGAAATGCATCGCCAATACGTGCTCGCCGAGTGCTTTCTGCTGTTCGGGCCGTTTGGTGTAGTAGAAGTATTCGAAGTGGCCGAAGCGCACATGGCTCGGCGCCAGGCGCAGGACCATTGCCGCCCGTTCCTGTTTCTCACGCCAGACCGGGGTGTTCGAACCGATCACGCACAGTGCGCGAGTGGTCGGGATACCCAGCGCGTGCAACGCTTCAGATACCAGAAACTCACGAATCGACGAACGCAGCACCGCGCGGCCATCGCCCATGCGCGAGTACGGTGTTTGTCCGGCGCCCTTGAGGTGCAAGTCCCAGTGTTCGCCGGCCTCGTTGTAGACCTCGCCCAACAGCAGCCCGCGACCGTCGCCCAATTGCGGATTGTAGGAACCGAACTGGTGCCCGGAATAGACCATCGCCCGCGGCTCGGCTTCTGCCCATAGCTTGTGGCCACCGAACAGTTCGGCGAACACCGGGGTCTCGGCGACGCTCGGGTCGAGGTCAAGCAGGGCCATGGCCGCAGGGCTGGCAACCACCAGGCGTGGTTCGCCGATGGGTTCAGGCAGCACATGAGTTGAGAGCGCGTCGCCCAGGCGGGCGAAGCGGTTGTCGAAGGTCAGTTCGTCGAGGGCTTTCAACGGCCATCTCCAGCAGAATGTCCAAGCATTCTGCTGGGGATTGGCGCATGGCGTCCAGTCAGTCGAGGTGCACCGATGGTGGCTCGGGTGGAGTCTTGCCTGTATCGGGAGGCGTGGCGGGTTTGACAGCATCGGTGGCCAGCACTAGCTGTTCCTGACCTGTCAGGTTTTTCAGGTGCACATCCACCTGACGGAAAGCGATGTTGATGTTGTGTTTCTTGAACTCGCTGTTGATGAACCGGTTGATTTCATCGAGTGCCGGGTTACGGTCGCCGAGGTCACGGACATGAATACGCAGCTCGTGTTCCAGGGTGCTTTCACCGAAGTTCAGGAAGAACACCGAGGGCAGAGGATCTTTAAGCACGCGCGGGTTTTCCATGGCGGCCCTGAGCAGCAGGGTTCGCACCAGCTCCAGGTCCGAATCGTAGCCGACGCCCAACTTGAGGGTCACCCGGGTCACGGTGTCGGTCAGCGACCAGTTGATCAGTTGCCCGGTGATGAACGTCTTGTTCGGGACAATGATGTCCTTGCGGTCGAAGTCGGTGATGGTGGTGGCTCGGATGCGAATTTTGCTCACCGTGCCCGACAGGGGGCCGATGGTGATCGTGTCGCCAATTCGTACCGGGCGTTCGAACAGGATCATGATCCCGGAGATGAAGTTGGCGAAGATCTCCTGCATGCCGAAACCCAGACCGACCGAGAGCGCGGCCACCAGCCATTGCAGTTTGTCCCAGCTCACGCCGAGGGTCGACAGGGTAGAGACAAAACCCACGCCGGCAATCGCATAGGTCAGCAGGGTGGTCGTGGCGTAGGCACTGCCCTGAGCCAGGTCGAGCTTGGACAGCACCAGCACTTCCAGCAAGCCTGGCAGGTTTCGCGCCAGGGCCATGGTGATACCGATGATGATCAGCGCACCGAGAATGTCGCCGATGCTGATCGGCACCATGCTCATGTTGGCACCGACGCCGCTGGTGTATTCGTACAACGTGATGTTGTCCAGGTAGGAGAACACCGTGATCAGGTCTTTCCAGACCCAATACAGCGCAGCGATGAAACCGCCGAGCAGGGCCAGACGGATCAGGCTCAGGGACTGTTCGTTGACTTTCTCGATGTCCAGGGTCGGCTCTTCGACGATCGCGTCGCCGTCGCCGGCTTCCTTGGCGGCCTGGCGTTTGCTCAGGGCCCTCTGGTAGGCCAGACGCCGCGCCGCGACACTGAGGCCGCGAACGAAGGTCGCTTCGATGATCAGCCAGAACATCAGCAGATAAAGGGTGTTGATCAAACGGTCGCTGAGTTTCAGTGCGGTGTAGAAGTAGCCAAAACACACGGCGATAAACAAGGCGATCGGCAGCACAGTGAATAGAACGCCGACCGCTTTGCGAAACAGGGAGGCGCTGTTATGGGTCGGACTGTTGATCAGCAGGCGGCTGAGCAACCAGGCCATCAAGGCGTAGCAGGTCAGCACCACGGCGATGCCGATTACGTCGTCCGTCAGGGCCGCCGGTTGCAATTCGGCAACCGCCACCACAGCCACCAGCGCCAGCACCACCATACCCAGACGGCGGATCCAGCCACGGAGGAATTCCACCTGAGGTCTTTCCCAGCGAAAGTGCAGTTCCGCCACGCCACCCGGCGCAAGAATCCTGTACGCGGTGTAGAACACCAGCCACGCCTGGGCGATTTGCAGCAGAGCGGCGCCAAGGTTGGCGTTTTGCCCGCGGGCGTCGATCTGCAAGGCGAAACCGCACAGGGCCAGGGCCAGTGACACCGGCATAGCCAGCAGCACGTTAATCAGAATCGCCTGCGGTGTGTGCAACTGGCTGTCACGTTTGAAGTGACCGATGTCCTTGTGCACCTTGTTCAGCCGTGCATAGAGGTATTTACGCCGCCAGACCAGGAAGCCGATCAGCAGCACCAACGGCAGAAACAGCAGCGGTCGCTGGGTAAGGCCATCGCCCAGCTCACTCAGGCTCGAAGCCCACGGCAGGGTGGTGACCTGTTTCTCCAGACGGTCCGGCACGCCGCGCATCCACTCGAAGTCCAGCGGTTTGTTGCTGGGGATCCAGAACATCTGTTCGTCGAGGGTCGCGCGCAGGTTCTGAGCGGTGGTGAGCAGTTGCTTCTGATTCAGTTGCAAGGTGATGGATTCGTTGAGCAGGGCACTCAGCTCGCGGCTCAGGCGCTCCAGCAGGTCGGCGCGAGTGACGGCCAGGTCCAGCAGGTTTTTGCGCAATTGCGGGGTGACCTGATCGGGTGGCTGGCTCGCCAGCAAGTTATCCACATAGGCGCCCGGCGTGCTGATCAGTTCGCGCTGTTGATTGACCTCGAACTGGTACAGGCGAATGTCGGCGATGTCGTTGGCCAGGTTCCGATCAAGCATGAGCCGTGGCAAGGCCTGCTTCTGTTTGTAGAGGATCTTGGACAGCAGCAGACTGCCCTTGAGTACGCTGATTTGCTCGTCCAGCGCGGCGTCGCTTTGGGTCACGCTGTCGAGTTGCTGCTTGGTTTGCAGGTTCTGCTGGGTCAGTTCGTTGAGGCGGTCGGTGCTTTTGAGCAGGTAGTCGGAGAGCTTCAGGTTAGCAGCGCTTTCCGTGGCCAGCAGATTGCTGCCGCCGGCTTTTTGCGCTTCGATCGATTGCTGAGTCACCGTCTGTTGAGACTGGGCCAGGCGCTTCTGGTTGATCAGGGTTTGCAGGTCCTGGATCTCTCGCTCCATGCGTGCGGTTTTTTCCAGCAGCAAGTCGTGTTGGCTGCTGCCCAGGTCCTGCAGTTGACTGTTGCCGGCCAGCTCCTGACGACGCAACGGGATCAGCGCGTTCAGCGCTGCCAGTTCGGCGTTGAGTGTGTCGCGTTGCTCGTTCGTCAGGGCTTTGCCGTTGTCTTTGCCCAGCTTGAGGGTGCTGTTGATTTGCAGGATGCGCGTCTGGCTGGCGCTGATCTCGGCCTGGGCACGCTCGGGGCGGGTCTGGGCGGTGATGATCAGGCTGTTGGCATCGGCCAGGGCTCTTTGCAGATCGCTTTGCTGGGTGCTGCGTTCAGTCAGCATCTGCTCGAGTTGTGGCACCGACAGGTTGGCGTAACGTTGTTCGATCGGTACGACTTTGCTGGCCTTGAGGCGCTCCAGCTCGCGTTGGTTTTCGATGTTCTGCTTGGGCGCAGTGCTCAGTTGCTGCTTGAGGTCGTTCAGGCGCTTTTCGTAATCGTCTCTGCTGGACAGCTGGGCCAGCGTCTGTTGCAGCACCAGTTGCAGGGCTTTTTGATCGGCCTCGGGCAGCTTGCGCTCGGCGATCTTGTCCAGACTCTTCTGGACGGTCTCGGTGGACGGCGGTTCGGCCGCTTGCAGGGTGCCGACGGAGAGACTGAGCCCGAGCAGGGCAATAGCAAAAAATGAGCGCAGAGTTGGCATAGAGACCGATCGAAAACGTAACGAAAAAGGGAGTTTAGAGGAACAACCCGGGGCCTGGGCGACTTCCTTCGGGAAATCTGACGCCCACTTTGGCAATCTTGTTCCCGTCCATGACCGCAATCGTCCAGATGGTGTTGTTCCATTCGACCTGGTCGCCGACCACGGGAGCGCCACCGACTTTCTGGGTGATGAAGCGACCTAGCGGCATGTCGGGATCGACCCCTTCGAGTTGTAGCCCGTACAGCGCTGAAACCGCACCCAGCTGGGCGTCGCCTTCCAGGACAAAGTCGCCGAAGAAGCGCAGATCGAGGCCGCGTTGCGGTGCCTGGCTGAAGAGTTTTCCGAGCGCCGGCAGGTTGTGTTCATGGCCGATAACGCAGAGTAAATCGCCGACTTCGAGCACCGTACTACCCGACGGATGGAGCAGTTGCTGATGGCGAAACAGTGCCGCGATACGTGTGCCTTCGGGCATTTTCAGCTCGCGAAGGGCAGCGCCGATGCACCATTTTTCTGCGCCAAGACGGTACACGAACAGTTCCCACTCACTGGTGACATGGACTTCGAGGGCGGCCCGAGAGATCGGCGCGGGCTCAGGTGGAACCGTCACCTTCAACAGTTTGGCGACCCACGGCAGGCTGGTGCCCTGTACCAGCAGCGATACCAGCACAATGAAGAACGCGAGGTTGAAGTACAGCTGGGCGTTCGGCAGGCCGGCCATCAACGGGAACACCGCCAGAATGATCGGAACCGCGCCACGCAAACCGACCCAGGAGATAAAGGCCTTCTCGCGTCCATGGAAAGCCTTGAACGGTAGCAAGCCGACCATCACCGACAGCGGCCGCGCCAACAGAATCATCCACAGCGCCAGACCGAGGGCGGGCAGGGCAATGGGCAGCAAGTCGTGGGGTGTCACCAGCAACCCCAGCACCAGGAACATACCGATCTGCGCCAGCCAGGCCATGCCGTCGAGCATGTGCAGAATGCCGTGGCGGCTACGCACCGGACGGTTGCCGATCACCAGACCGCACAGGTACACCGCGAGAAAGCCGCTGCCGTGCAGGGCGTTGGTCAGAGCGAACACCACCAGACCGCCGGCGATTACCAGAATCGGATACAGGCCGGCGGCCAGGTGGATACGATTGACCATTTGCAGCATCAGCCAACCCCCGCACAAGCCGACGATAGCGCCGATACCGAATTGAAGAATCAAGTGAGTGAGCAGGCTCCATTGCAGACCGGTCTGGCCGCTGGCGAGCATGTCGATCAGGGTGACGGTGAGAAACACCGCCATCGGGTCGTTACTGCCGGATTCGATTTCGAGGCTGGCGGTCACCCGCTCGTTCAGGCCTTTGCCGCCCAGCAGCGAGAACACTGCCGCGGCGTCGGTAGAGCCGACGATGGCACCGATCAGCAGGCCCTGGATCAGGTTCAGGTTGAACAACCAGGCGGCGGCCATGCCAGTCAGCCCGGTGGTGATCAGCACCCCGAACGTGGCCAGCGACAGCGCCGGCCACAACGCCACACGGAAACTCGCGACCCGAGTGCGCAACCCGCCGTCGAGCAGGATCACGGCCAGAGCGAGGTTGCCGACCAGATAGGCGGTGGGGTAGTTATCGAAGATGATGCCGCCGCCGTCGACACCGGCGGCCATGCCCACGGCCAGGATGATCACCAGAATCGGGATCCCGAGGCGGGACGAAAGTGAGCTCACCAGAATGCTCGCGCCTACCAGCAACGCGCCGATCAAGAACAGGCTGTTGATGGTCGTCGCATTCAAAGGCGGTACTCCAGAAAGCTGAAAGGCGGGCGCACACTGATCCATGCAGTCTGCGTGCCAGCGATTCTAACCTGTTGAAATGTGATGCTGTCAAAAAGCTTTTGAAGATCAAAAGATCGCAGCCTGCGGCAGCTCCTACGCTGACTGTGTAATCCTCGTAGGAGCTGCCGAAGGCTGCGATTTTTTCTTAGAGGCTGAACCGCCCAACCATATTGTTCAGGTCCAGCGCCAAACGCGACAGCTCGTTGCTGGCGGCGCTGGTCTGGTTGGCGCCAGTGGCCGATTGCACCGACAGGTCGCGGATGTTCACCAGGTTGCGGTCGACTTCGCGGGCCACTTGGGCCTGTTCTTCGGCGGCGCTGGCGATCACCAGGTTGCGCTCGTTGATTTCGACAATGGCGCTGTTGATGGTGTCCAGCGACAGACCGGCACCACGGGCGATGTTCAGGGTTGATTCCGCGCGTTCGGTGCTGTTGCGCATCGAATCGACAGCGTGTTCGGTGCCGCTCTGGATGCTGCCGATCATGCGTTCGATTTCGCTGGTCGATTGCTGCGTGCGATGAGCCAGGGCGCGAACTTCGTCGGCCACCACCGCAAAACCGCGGCCGGCTTCACCGGCACGAGCGGCCTCGATGGCGGCGTTCAGTGCCAGCAGGTTGGTCTGATCGGCCAAACCGCGAATCACGTCCAGCACCTTGCCGATGTCTCGCGACTCGTTGGCCAGGTCGCCGATCAGGGTGGCAGTGCTCTGCACATCGGCGCTCATGCGTTCGATAGCGCTGACAGTTTCCTGCACCAGATCACGGCCGTCACCGGCAGAGGTGGTGGCGTTTTTCGAGGCTTCGGATGTGCTCACCGCGTTGCGCGCGACTTCTTCCACGGCGCTGGTCATTTCATTGACGGCTGTCGCGGCTTGCTCGATTTCGTTGTTTTGCTGAGTCAGGCCACGGGCGCTTTCATCGGTGACGCTGTTCAGCTCTTCGGCAGCGCAGGACAGCTGAGTCGCCGAGCCCGAGATTCGTTGCAGGGTGTCGCGCAGTTTTTCCTGCATCTTCAACATGGCCTGCAACAAGCGGCCAGCTTCGTCGCTGCCGTCGACGACGATCGGCCGGGTCAGATTGCCCTCGGCGATTTCTTCGGCGGCACTCAGTGCCTTGGCGATGGGCTGGGTGATGCTGTTGGTCAGCAACCAGGCGAAGAGCAGGGTCAGGCCAGTGGCGATCACCAGCAGGGTCACCAGCAGGTTGAAGGCCGAGGAATACTGGTCGGCGGCTTTCTGGTTGAAGTCGGCGGCTTGATTGTTGTTGATCTGCATCAGCCGGTTGAGCACGTCATTGACTGCGTTAGCGTTGTTCGGCAGTTCGGTGTTGAGCAGGTTTTGCAATTCGTCGACCTGATTATTACGCGACAGGCTCTTCATGCGGTCTTCCAGCTGACGGTACTGCCCCAACAGTTGCACGTACTCATCGTAGGCCGCACGTTCCTGCGGGCTGCTGATGAGTTTTTCGTAATCGGACTGGGCCGCGCGAATCTGCTGGTTGCGTTGATCGAACTGCGCGAGGGTCTTTTGCTGTGCGTCCGGTTCGCGGTTGATCAGCAAGCGGTAGGACTGCACCCGCAAGCGCAAGGTGAGCTGGGTGATCTCGTCCAGCGCCTTGAAGCTCGGCACGCTGCTCTGGATGATGTTCTCACCGGCCGCACGGATCTTGCTCATCTGGTTCAAGGCGAACACACCCAGAATCAACATCAGCGTGCCGATCAGGGCAAAGCCGAGGAATGCCCGCGGTGCGATATTCATATTACGAAGGGACATGGTGTTCACCGAATAGCGCGCATTGGCACGAGGTCTGAGACGAGGTATGCATGACTTATCGGTCATACAACCAAAGTCTTGAGCCGCTGCGCGCTTTTGCCGCGGATCGGTCGCTCTGACGAGCTGTCAGGAACCAGATCGGACAATCGCAGTCTTTAAAACTCGCAAGCAAGGTCGCCGCCAGGAACATCAAGGCTCTGCGCCCGAATATCCCTGGCGCCTGTGGTGACTTTTCTTTATCGTACGCGCCCTTTGAAAATGCTCGGAAAATCAAAATGTTGGAAGCATCCCTAAGCCAATTGGAACAACTGGTCAGCGATCTGGTGCAACAGAACCAGGAACTGCTCGGCACAAACGCGACACTGAGCGCAGAACTGGCTCAGGCCAAGGATGAAAACGAAAGCCTGCAGCTGAGCCTGATGGAGCAGGAAGAGAAGCAGGGCGCCACTGTTGCGCGCATTCAAGCCCTGGTTGAGCGCGTGAGCGCAGGTCCTGTGAACGCATGAGACACGGTGCCGACGGGATAAAAGTCGTCTCGATTCTCGGGGAAGACTATTCGATCAAGGCGCCGGCCGGGGAAGAGCAGACCCTGCTGGACGCCGCATTGATGTTGAAAGCGGTGCTGGCGCAGACCAAAAAGAAATACCCGACCCTGATCGGGGACAAACTGTTGGTGCTGACGGCAATGAACCTGTGCTCGCAGCAGCTAGAAATGCAGAAACGTCACCAGCAGGAACTCGACCGTTACCAAGAGCAAGTCAGCGCCACGGTTGAAGTGATTTCGAAGACGATCAATCAGGCCTGATCAGCTTGAGCACAACCAAAGAGTGGATTGTCGATTTAGTTGTATACAATCGGCATGGCAGTTGCAGTAGTTTCGCCTCTTACTCTTTGGGGGGTGCTACATGCAGTTCTGGCGACGCAGTATTCAATGGCAGTTGATCCTGAGTATGGGCACCGCCCTGCTGGTCAGTATTCTGATCGTGGTCGGCATTTATACCCTGGTGGTCAACCGCCTCGCCCAGAGCTATCTGGTCGAGCAAGCGCTGCCGTCGAGCATCGAAGCGATGCGCAACGACATCGAACGGATTCTGGTCCAGCCGCTCACCGCGGCGAAGGACATCGCCAGCAACAGCATGGTGCGCCAGTGGTTGGCCGAAGGTGAAAACACTGACCGGGCCAACGGCTTTGCCCGCTACCTGGAAGGCATCCGCGCCGAGCACAAAGCCTTTACCGCGCTGATCGCAGGCTCTGAGTCGGGCCACTACTACACCGAAAAAGGCCTTGATCGGACCCTCAGCCGATCCCATCCGAGCGATGCCTGGTTCTATGCCTTCCTCGACAGCAATCAGCCGCGCACGCTCAATATCGACAAAGACACGGCGACCGGCGAGCTGGCCTTGTTCATCGACCTCAAGGTCTCGCAGGGCGGTAAAGTCGTGGGCATCGCCGGGCTCGGCCTGAGCATGAAGGAGCTCTCGGAGCTGATTCACAACTTCAGCTTCGGTGCACGCGGGAAGGTCTATCTGGTGCGTTCCGACGGTTTGATCCAGGTTCATCCCGAGGCCGGGTTCAGCAACAAACGCCAGTTGGCCGAGCAGATCGGCGGCCCGGCGGCGCAAGCCGTGATGGGTCATCAAGGCCTGACCAGCAGCGGTTTTGTACGCGACGGCGAAGACTACCTGGCCCTGAGCCTGCCATTGCGTGATCTGGGCTGGACCCTGGTGGCCGAAGTGCCGCAATCGCAAATTTACGCCGAGGCCCGACACGCGATGTGGCTGACCAGCGCCATCGGTCTGGGTGTTGCGTTGGTGTGCCTGTTATTGGTGGTGTTGCTGGCTCGCGGTTTGGTGTGGCCGATCCGTCAGGTAACAGCGGCGCTGGTAGCGATTGGTAGCGGTGGTGGCGATTTGACCCACAGGTTAGATTCCAGTCGCGCCGATGAGCTGGGCGACCTCGCCCGAGGCTTCAACCGTTTCCTTGAAAATCAACGCAACTTGATCGGCGAAGCGTTGGCCACCAGCGAGCGTTTGCGCACGGCTGTCGGGCAGGTCGCGCGGGTGGTGGAAAACACGGCCGAGCGTTCCGGTCGGCAGCAGGAAATGACCGACATGGTCGCCACCGCCGTGCACGAGATGGGCCTCACCGTGCAGGAAATCGCGCAGAACGCCGGCAACGCGGCAGTCGCCTCACAAACGGCTCGCGATGAAGCGTTACAGGCGCGTGAAGTGGTCGGCGGTTCAATTCGGCATATCGAAAGCATGTCCGACGAAATCGGTATCGCTGCCAGTGCCGTCGGCGAGCTGGCGACTCAGGTAGCGTCTATTGACCAGGTGCTGGCAGTCATTCGCGGGATCTCCGAACAGACCAACTTGCTGGCGTTGAACGCGGCGATTGAAGCAGCGCGGGCCGGCGACATGGGGCGGGGCTTTGCAGTAGTGGCTGACGAAGTGCGGACACTGGCGCGGCGTACGCAATCGTCCACCGATGAAATCCAGCAGATGATCGGCAGCCTCAAGCAGGGTGCAGAAAATGCCGTGTCGTCGATGCATTCCGGGCAGGCGGCAACCGGCACAGGTGTCGAGTCGAGCCAGCGCACCGGAGCGTCGTTGACCGCGATTACCGGGCAGGTCGAACGGATTAGCGACATGAACCATCAAGTGGCGACGGCCACTGAAGAACAGTCGGCAGTGACCGAAGAGATCAACCGCAACGTGCAGGGGATTTCTGATTTGGCGCGGGCCACGGCGGGTGAGGTGAGGGCGTGTCGTGAGGATTGCCAGACGTTGCAGCGATTGGCGGATGACTTGGCGCGGCAGATGGGTGGGTTCAAGCTGAAGTAAGTGTTGATGATGCGTAAGCCATCGCGAGCAATCGAGCGTCGACCGGCTGCTCCCACAATGATCCGCGTTTAACCAGACAGCGCGTTCAAATGTGGGAGCAGCCGGTCGACGCTCGATTGCTCGCGATTGGTTTTCAGCCGCGACGCAAGGCTCGGGTCAGAACCACTCATCCCGCATGCTCAGGCACGTATCATCCCGCGCCTCAAGAATCGCCAGTTCGTGATGGCAACCCGGCACTTCCCAGGTCAGGAAGTAGCGCGCCGCTTGCAGCTTGCCTTTATAGAAACCGACATCCGCCGCATTGCCCTTGGCCAACCCTTCCTCTGCACGAATTGCCTGTTCCAGCCAGCGCCAGCCGATCACTGTGTGACCGAATGCCTTGAGGTACAGCGCCGAGTTGGCGAGGCTGCTGTTGACTTTGCCTTGGCCCAGGTCAGTCAGCAGGCCGATAGTCACGGTTTGCAGGCGTGCCACCAGCGCTTCCAGTGGCTGGCGCAATGGGGTTAAGGCATCAAACGCTTGCGCACGTTCGGCAGTCTCGGCGATCAAGCGGATCAATTGCTTGAGCCCGGCGCCGCCGTTCTGCGCCAGTTTTCGGCCCAACAGGTCCAGCGACTGGATGCCGTGGGTGCCTTCGTGGATCGGGTTCAGGCGGTTGTCGCGGTAGTACTGTTCCACCGGATACTCGCGGGTGTAGCCGTGGCCGCCGAGGATCTGGATCGCCAGTTCGTTGGCCTTGAGGCAGAACTCCGATGGCCAGGATTTGACGATCGGTGTCAGCAGGTCGAGTAGTTCATGAGCCTGTTTGCGCCCGGCTTCAGTCTCAAGCGTGGTGGTGTCATCGAACAGTCGTGCTGCATATAAACCGAGGTCAAATGCGCCTTCGACGTACGCCTTCTGGGTCAGCAGCATGCGTTTGACGTCGGCGTGCTGGATGATCGACACCGGCGCGGTGTTCGGGTCCTTGCTGTCCGGCAGGCGACCTTGCGGGCGTTCGCGGGCGTATTCCAGCGAGTACAGGTAGCCGGCGTAGCCGAGCATCACCGCGCCCATGCCGACGCCGATTCGCGCTTCGTTCATCATCTGGAACATGTAGCTCAGGCCTTGGTGCGGATTGCCCACCAGATAGCCAACGCACTCGCCGTTATCGCCGAAATTCAGCGCGGTAGAGGTGGTGCCGCGCCAGCCCATCTTGTGGAACAGCCCGGCCAGCAGCACGTCGTTGCGCTTGCCCAGGCTGCCGTCATCGTTGACCAGGAATTTAGGCACGATAAACAGCGAAATGCCTTTCACCCCGGCCGGTGCATCCGGCAGTTTGGCCAGCACCATGTGCACGATGTTTTCCGACAGCGGGTGGTCGCCGCCGGAGATGAAGATCTTGTTGCCCTTGAGTCGATACGTGCCATCGGCGACGGGCTCGGCGCGGGTGCGGATGTCCGACAGCGACGAGCCGGCGTGAGGTTCGGTGAGGGCCATGGTGCCGAAGAAGCGGCCGTCGATCATCGGTTGCAGGAAGCGCCGCTTCTGCTCATCGGTGCCGAAGCTTTCAATCAGGTTGGCTGCGCCCATGGTCAGGAACGGGTAGGACGTCGTCGCGGCGTTGGCTGACTGAAAGTGTGCAAAGCAGGCTTGCGAGAGCAGGGTCGGCAACTGCATGCCGCCGGCCTCGAAGCTGCGTGCGGCGTTGAGGAAACCCGCTTCGAGGAAGGCATCCACCGCCGGCTTCACTTCCGGAATCAGGATCGCCTTACCGTCTTCGTAACGCGGTTCGTTCTCGTCGCCCTTGCGGTTGTGCGGAGCAAAGAACTTCTCGGCAATGCTGCGCGCCGTACCAATGGCGGCGTCGAACGTCTCGCGGTTGTGCTCGGCGAAGCGCTCGCGCTGGGTCAGGCCCTCGGCATCGAGGACTTCATACAGCTCGAAAGCCAGATTGCGGGAACTGAGCAACGTCTCGGACATGGCGGCCTACCTTGATTGGAATGGGCCGAGTCTAGGCGCGGGCAGGGTGGGGTGAACAGGATGATTGATGAGCGTGATGGAGGGGCAAAACACGTCGGCGGTATAGCGCCGACTTAATGGGGGGCTAGCGTGCGTACTGAGTGAGGTATACGAAGTTTCGTACGTAATAAGGGGAATCAGGCGACATCAAAAAACGAGGTGGTGCGGTATCAAGCCTCGTCGTGATGGCACAAAAAACTGCCTATTCCAGCCCTGGTGATGAAATGAAGAGATTAATCCCCCGCAGTGAGATGAAAAAATACAGCCTTGCTCACATTGAAAGTCCCTTCTTTACGTCGGCAAAAGTGGAGCGCTCCCTTTTCCGTCCAATGGAAATATCAGGACTGACTGACCTGATCAAGGCGTGCGGTTCCTCCATCGCCAACTGTTTGCACGAGCCTGACAAAGCCAGAATTCTTGAAAAAGTCAAATGTGGCGATTGGCTGCTGGTTTCCGATGATCCATTCAGCCCACTCAGCCAAGACTCCTTCGGAACATACTCGCATTTGACGGGAAAGAAGTTTTCTTTGGCTGGCTTTTCGCTTCGGCGCACAGAGACCAAGAGTGAGCTGGTGGCAGAGAGGGATATTCTGAGATTACCTAAAATGTTGGATCCAGCTCGGAATAAATCTAAATTAGAGTCAGGACCGGGAAAATGGATGACCAAAAACATTGACTATGACAGCGTGAAAAACACCCTTACTGTACTTGTAAACAGATCAGGAACATTAGCCGATGAAGGGCGTTTGATTTTTTCTGATGGAAAGGATTTTGCAAACACTACTCGAACTATAGTGCAGGAGTGGATCCCGCTCGGTGAGGACGAATATTCTTTCGAAACTCACTCGGCCACACATGCGTACGGGGCCATACGGTACATAAAACAACGATTCCTGGAGGCCGATGATGAGTGGCAGGTGACAGGTAAGTCTTGGCATTGGGTTCCAGCTACAGCCAACACTGTTTATGAGCGGAGAACAGGCGAAAAATGATTGCTGAAAATGAACAGTCTAAGACGGTAGTCGTGTGGATGTGGGGTGGGTTCGATGCCTTGTACCTCATTTGGTACGTCATCGGTTCTCTGCGTAGCGGTAAAATCCCCTATCTGACGGATGTGGTCAGTACGCTAGCGTTGTTATCGGATCATGGTTTTTTACAGTTTGGAATGGTGGTTATGAGTTGGATATTGCAACTCTCAATAGTGATCAGCTGTTTCTTGTTTTTCGCGCGGCGAGAGGAGGCGAAGTGGATAAGTTATTTGCAGATACCGCTGAGACTATTTTTCCTTATTCCATCCGTTTCGATTTTGCTGATTGGCGTTCAGTTTTTCCCTGGTTACAATCCTGTTTTAATGGTGGCTTTAATTTTGGTTTCCGAGCTGGTAAAGGGTTGGAGTTTGTGGCGGTTTGGAGTACGTCAGGTGGCCCATTAATACCCCAGTTATAAACCACATATGAATACGAAAAAGGAGAGCAAGCTCTCCTTTTTCGTATTCATGATTTTCGTTGCTTACACTTTTTTAGCCAATCGTCATCAAGCTGGCATTACCACCCGCCGCAGCGGTGTTGACGCTCAGCGCGCGCTCGATCACCAGACGTTCCAGCGCAATGCCGGTTTCGCCTTGCGACTGACCGTGTACCCCGACGATAGCGCCGGAACGCTTGGCCACTTGCTGGCAGACGGCACGCAACTGGTCGGAGTCGCCGTGATGCAGAACCGCATCGAAGAGCACTTCGTCCTTGTTCCAGTCGGCCACCAGTTTGATCCGCGCTTGCACTTCTTTCGGCAGACGAGCCAGCAGTGCCTTGCTCAGTTCACCTTCCGCCCACACCGCCGAGCCGCCCACCGCCAGTACTGCCGTCAGTTGGGTCAGCAGATCGCTTTCGACCTCCGCCAGGCACAGCACGTGTTCACGCGGCAGGATGGCGTAGCTGTTGCGCTCGCCCGTCGGGCCGTTCAGCGTGCGGGTGATCCCGCTTTGTGATTGTGCCGCGAACTGCACGCACAGCGCGCTCAGCTCGGTCAGCTTGTGGCTGTCGGCCCAGGTTTGCAGGGCGGTCAGTGGTTTGCTCATGGCATCACGCAGGCGAACATCCGGTGCGCTCAGGGCATCGCCGCGAGCAAAGGATTGTTCGATCGCGTCGGTAGGGCGTGTCGACAGCAGGCGGTACAGGTACAACGGACCACCGGCTTTCGGGCCAGTCCCCGACAGACCCTCGCCACCGAACGGCTGCACGCCGACCACAGCACCGACGATGTTGCGGTTGACATAGACGTTACCGGCGTTGACGTTGTCGATCACCTTGGCGATGGTCTCGTCGATACGCGTGTGCACACCCAATGTCAGGCCGTAGCCGGAAGCGTTGATCTGCTCGATCAGTTGATCGATGTCTTTGCGCTTGTAGCGCACCACGTGCAGTACCGGACCGAAGATCTCCCGTTGCAGCTCGTCGAAGCTTTCCAGCTCGATCAGGGTCGGCATGACAAAAGTGCCGCGCTTGCATTCTTCCATGTCCGCGATGGCGACTTGGTAGACGTTGCGACCTTTCTCGCGCATGGCCTGGATATGCTTCTCGATGCCCGCCTTGGCTTCAGCGTCGATCACTGGGCCGATGTCCACGGACAGGCGATCTGGATTACCGAGGCGGCATTCAGCCATGGCGCCTTTGAGCATTTCGATCACGCGGTCGGCGGAATCTTCCTGCAAGCACAGCACACGCAGGGCCGAACAGCGTTGGCCGGCACTGTCGAAGGCCGAGGACACCACGTCGATCACCACTTGTTCGGTCAGTGCCGAAGAGTCGACGATCATCGCGTTCTGGCCGCCGGTTTCGGCGATCAGCGGGATCGGACGGCCCTGGGCATCCAGGCGACCGGCGACGTTGCGTTGCAGCAAGCGCGCGACTTCGGTGGAGCCGGTGAACATCACGCCTTTGACCCGATCATCGCCAACCAGACGGGCGCCGACGGTTTCGCCACGGCCCGGCAGCAGTTGCAACACGCCTTCCGGAATCCCGGCTTCGAGCAGCAGGCGCACGGCTTGCGCCGCTACCAGCGGGGTTTGCTCCGCAGGCTTGGCCAACACCGGGTTGCCGGCGGCCAATGCAGCAGCGACTTGACCGCTGAAGATCGCCAGCGGGAAGTTCCACGGGCTGATGCACACCACGGGACCCAATGGCCGGTGGGCGTCGTTGGTGAAATCGTTGCGCGCCTGCACCGCGTAATAACGCAGGAAATCCACGGCTTCACGCACTTCGGCGATGGCGTTGGCGAAGGTCTTGCCGGCTTCGCGAGCCAACAGGCCCATCAGCGGCTGGATCTCGCCTTCCATCAGGTCGGCAGCGCGTTCGAGAATCGCGGCGCGTTCGGCTGGCGGAGTGGCCTGCCAGATCGGTGCGGCGTTCAGTGCGCACTGGATGGCATTGTCGACGTCTTCAACGGTGGCCTCTTGCACATGGCCGACCACGTCACGGTGATCCGACGGGTTGAGCACCGGTGCCGGGGTTTCGGCACTGGCGGCGCAGCCTAGCATCGGCGCGGCTTTCCAGTGAGTGTGAGCGGTGGCCAACAGGGCGCAGGACAGAGATGCCAGGCGATGTTCGTTGGCCAGGTCGATGCCGCTGGAGTTGGCGCGCTCGCTACCATAGAGGTCACGCGGCAGCGGGATACGCGGGTGCGGCAGGCCGAAGCCGCCTTCCAGCGTCGCCATCTGCTCGATGCTGGCTACTGGATCGGCCACCAGCTCCTGAATCAAGATGGAGTGGTCGGCGATGCGGTTGACGAACGAGGTGTTCGCACCGTTTTCCAGCAGGCGACGGACCAGGTAGGCCAGCAGTGTTTCGTGAGTACCGACCGGTGCGTAAACGCGGCATGGACGGTTCAGTTTGCCTTCGGAAACCTTGCCCACCACTTGCTCGTACAGCGGTTCGCCCATGCCGTGCAGGCATTGGAACTCGTACTGGCCCGGGTAGTAGTTCTGGCCGGCGATATGGTAAATGGCCGACAGGGTGTGGGCATTGTGCGTGGCGAACTGCGGGTAGATGACTTCCGGCACCGACAGCAGTTTGCGGGCGCAGGCGATGTAGGACACGTCGGTATACACCTTGCGGGTGTAGACCGGATAGCCTTCCAGGCCTTCGACCTGGGCGCGCTTGATTTCGCTGTCCCAGTATGCACCTTTCACCAGACGGATCATCAGGCGATGACGGCTGCGGCGAGCCAGGTCGATCACGTAGTCGATCACGTACGGGCAACGCTTCTGGTAAGCCTGGATGACGAAACCGATGCCGTTCCAGCCGGTCAGTTGCGGCTCGAAGCACAGACGCTCGAGCAGATCCAGCGACAGCTCAAGGCGGTCAGCTTCTTCGGCGTCGATGTTCAGGCCAATGTCGTACTGCTTGGCCAGCAAGGTCAGCGACAACAGGCGCGGGTACAACTCGTCCATCACGCGCTCGTACTGGGCACGGCTGTAACGCGGATGCAGGGCCGAGAGCTTGATCGAGATGCCTGGGCCTTCATAAATGCCACGACCGTGGGACGCCTTGCCGATCGAGTGGATGGCTTGCTCGTAGGACGCGAGGTATTTCTGGGCGTCATGTTCGGTCAGTGCGGCTTCACCGAGCATGTCGTAGGAATAGCGGAAACCTTTGGCTTCGAACTTGCTGGCGTTGGCCAGGGCTTCGGCGATGGTTTCGCCGGTGACGAATTGCTCGCCCATCAGGCGCATGGCCATGTCGACGCCCTTGCGGATCATCGGCTCGCCGCTTTTGCCGATAATGCGGCTCAGGGACGAGGTCAGGCCGGCTTCGTTGTGGGTGGCGACCAGTTTGCCGGTCAGCAGCAGGCCCCAGGTGGCGGCGTTGACGAACAGCGACGGGCTATTGCCCAAGTGTGGCTGCCAGTTACCGGTGCTGATCTTGTCGCGGATCAGCGCGTCACGGGTGCCTTTGTCCGGGATGCGCAGCAGCGCTTCGGCGAGGCACATCAGCGCCACGCCTTCCTGGGACGACAGGGAGAATTCCTGCAACAGACCCTGAACAATCCCGGCACGGCCGCCGGCGCTTTTCTGATTGCGCAGTTTTTCGGCAATCGAGGCGGCGAGCTTGTTGGTGGCGTCGCACATTGCAGCTGGCAGACGCGCCTGTTCGATCAACATCGGCACCACTTCCGGCTCCGGGCGGCGGTAGGCGGCAGTGATCGAGGCGCGCAGCACCGATTGCGGGAGGATGCTTTCAGCGAATTCGAGGAAGCATTGATGAGCGTGATCGGTCGGGACGTCAGCACCGTCATCGGCTTCGGAGCGGGTCAAGCCGCTCAGCTCGGTCAGGGTTGCACCACCCTCGAGTTTTTCCAGGTAATTGAAAATCGCCTGTTTGATCAGCCAGTGCGGCGTGCGATCAATCGAGGTCGCGGCAGCTTTGAGGCGCTCGCGGGTCGGGTCATCGAGTTTGACCCCAAGGGTGGTGGTCGCCATATTTTTATCCTCATGTTTGCCACGACTGCGTGGCATCAGCTGGCGGCAAGATTAGCTGTGCGTCGAAATAGGTGCAACCGGGTGCAACCCTTTTTTGTCGGAATAATCGGCAGCTTGTCAGGAAATAAATTCTGGTACGCGAGTCCCGTTCCTGCTTGGTGCTTTTTGCAGTAGTCGCCAAAGGTTCTTGCTCCGAAAAGGAGCAAAAAGAGGGGAATAAAAGACAATTCGTACTAGGTGAAACATATTCTCAAAAAGCTGGTTGCACCTTATTTACTGTGTTGAATAGCATTCGCGCACCAAGGTGCAACCGTCTTTGATGCGGTTCATCGGCTGATGGCGTTCCTGGGGAAACATCAGTCATAAATGCGCGGATGAGCTGATGCTCTGATCATTTCCTGAATCAAAAATGGCCCGCAGCCTTATGGATGCGGGCCGTTTTTTCTGATGTGTTTTACGTTTGAGGGTCTCATTACCGTCCGTCCGAGAGGAATGTCTGTAGTGATTGATCCCAATGTCTGAAGGAGAAATCTCTAAAAAATCAGGGCAAATCTGATTTTTCTGACCCTCGATCACCCCCCCTTGTCGCTCATGCAGAATCGCCCGCCTTCATTCTGCTTCAGAGACATCGGATGCTCACGCCTGCCAATGAACCGCGTTTCACGTTGACCCTCGACGGCGTCCAGAATGAGCTCAACGTACTTGAGTTCACGGGCAAGGAAGCCATCAGCCAACCCTATCGTTTCGACCTGGAACTGGTCAGCGAACATCCGGACCTCGACCTCGAAATCCTCCTGCACCGTCAGGCTTTCCTCAGTTTCAATGCTCAAGGCTCCGGTATTCATGGTCAGGTGTATCGCGTCGCCCAAGGCGATTCCGGCAAACGTCTGACCCGCTACCAAATCAGTCTGGTGCCGCGACTGGCCTATCTCGATCAGCGCATCAACCAGCGAATCTTCCAGCACAAAAGCGTTCCGGCGATCATCGAGCAGATCCTCAAGCAGCATGGGATCCAGCGCGACGCCTTTGAATTCCAGCTCGGTGACGAATACCCGGAGCGTGAGTACTGCGTGCAATACGCCGAGAGTGATCTGGCGTTTATTCAGCGGTTGTGCGCCGAGATCGGCATTCACTACCACTTCCAGCACAACCCGAACGGCCACTTGCTGGTGTTCGGAGACGACCAGACGGTTTTCCGCATGCTTGCGGAGTCGACCCTTTACTTGCCAGGCAGCGGGATGGCCACCGACCAGCCTGCGATCAAGCGTTTCAACGTACGACTGGAAACCCGCACCACCGCAGTGACCCGTCGCGACTACGACTTCCACAAGCCCGGTCTGTTGCTGCAAAGCACCGTCGACAGCGAACAGCGCCCGGTGCTGGAGGATTACCACTACCCCGGTCAATTCACCGATCGTGGCCACGGCAAACATCTCGCGCAACGGGCACTGGAGCGCCATGGCGCGGACTACCGTCAGGCTGAAGGTCGTAGTGATCAAGCGGCGTTACTCACCGGGCATTTTCTGAAGCTCGCCGAACACCCGCGCACAGAGTGGAATGACCTGTGGCTACTGACAGAAATCGAGCACCACGGCCGGCAGCCGCAAGTGCTGGAAGAGTCTGCTGACAGCGGTGAGTTTCAGGGCTATCGCAATACCTTTCTGGCGACGCCGTGGGACGTACCGTTTCGTCCGCCATTGGCTGAAAACAAGCTGCGAGTACCGGGCTATCAGAACGCGATCGTCACTGGACCGAAAGACAGCGAAATTCATTGCGACGAGTTCGGGCGGGTCAAGGTGCAATTTGCCTGGGACCGAGAGGGGCAGCTCAACGAGCATTCCAGTTGCTGGCTGCGAGTGGCCAGTGGTTGGGCGCATGACCGTTATGGCAGCGTGCTGATTCCTCGGGTGGGAATGGAAGTGCTGGTAGGGTTTGTCGATGCCGACCCGGACAAACCCTTGGTCATGGCCTGTCTGCCGAATGGGGCTAATTCGGTGCCACTCGACCTGCCGGCGGACAAAACCCGCAGCATTTTTCGCAGCCAGAGCAGTCCCGGTGGCGGCGGCTACAACGAGCTGCGCATCGAGGACCGCAAGGGCGCCGAAGAAATCTATCTGCGTGCCCAGCGCGACTGGACCCAGCACGTTCTGAACGATCAACGCGTGCAAGTGGACAACCAGCGCAGCGTGGTAGTGATCGGCACCTCCCGCCATGAACTGAAGGCTGACGAACAGCGCATCACCCACGGCAATCGCCAGACCGAAGTGAAGCAGGACGATCACCTGGCGGTGGTCGGCGACCGACACATTCGGGTGACCAATCAGGCGCTCAATGCCAGTCAGCAATTCCATGTCAGCGCCGGCCAGCAAGTCGTGATCGACGGCGGTGCCAACGCGACCATTCAGGCGGGTGGGCAGTGGATCAACATCAGCGCTGCCGGGATTTTCAGCAGCGTACCGATTCAGCTTGGTGGTGCGCCGATACCGGCCATGGCTGCTGCGCCGGCCTTGCCCGATCCACTGTTGAAGCGCGTAGCCGCCACGCCAGCGCTGCTGAGTGCCGCACAGATTTTGAGCCTGAAAAGCGACGCGCCGTTCTGTGAAGAATGCGAGCGCTGCAAGGAGGGTGTCTGTGCAGCCTGATGCCTTGTCACCTGGTGTTTGGCTCGAGCGCCATCCGCTGAAACCTTCCGAGCAGTTGTTCGCGGTGTTCGGCAATGCCAGCTCCGCTGAACCCCTTAAAGCCTGGCAGCGTTCGATCACTGCGCAAGCGCCGAGCCCAATCTGGGCCGACACCGCTTACGCCGAGTGGGGACCGGTGATGCCCTATGTTGGAATCGTCGCTGCTGGCAGTGAGTTTCTGGAGTGGGTCGCCACCACTGAGTCTCGCGACTGGGGTTGGCTAGCGGTGTCTTCTGCCCCTCAAGAGGTGCTGGTCGATCATCTGCGCAGCCTCACGCAAGCCCTGTTACCCAACGGCAACGCGGTGTTTTTCCGTTTCTGGGACGGACGTTATTTGCTGCCGATTCTTCAGTCCGCGGAGGTTGATGTCGCTCAACTGATGCCGCTGATTGGGCGCTGCCTTATCAATGGCCAGGCCCTGGAAATCGGTGGCCGCGCGCTGGAAACATCCAGGGTTTTTCCATGGTGGGAGATTCCCGGCGCGCTATTGGCACAACTCGGGGCCCAGTCTGCCGCCACTCGAATCGACAACCTGCTGACGTGGCTGAGCGAGGATCGCCCTGACCTGCACGAGGCGTTTTCCGAAAGCGTTTTGCGGCACAAAGTCGCGATCTTTCTTGAAGCGCCTGATCTGCCTGAAGCACCGAAAACTGCCTTGGTGGAGTACCTGATGGCGGAGCTGAACTGATGGAGCAGATCGTACGTATCGAGCAGGAACTCGACAGCTTCAAAGACACCCTCGGTCTCTATCGCGAACAACTCAACCGCTGGTTCATCAAGGCCGCGGACAAAGTTAGCCACGCTGCCGACTTGCCGTCGCTGATGGGCATGGATCGGCGGATCAAACTGGGTAACACCAGCACGACGGTCAGCACTGGCGATGACGATTTCATCTCCAGTGTGGCGCAGTGTCCGGACAGCGGCATTCTGGAAATCGAGAGCAAGTTCGAATC